>CAYFSA010000005.1:0-49765 GCA_964345605.1 uncultured Ectothiorhodospiraceae bacterium | reverse complement strand
AGGCAAGGCCATCGCACCGCGATGGACACCCGGATTATAGTAACGCAGCTGCGTTGCTAACTCGGCCGCCGCAGCCTCGCGTGAGTAAGCCACTTGCCCGGTAACACTGGCCAAGCTGGCACTCCACCAACCGGACGGATAAGTTGGTTGGGGGAAATGTAACAATTTCACTTCATTGAATCCGGCTTGTTGCATCGCGGCATGCATCGGTTGGATGATGGTTTCTAAATGCACCAGCGGTGATTCACTTTGCTGAATCAGCAAACCATCCGAGCGCAGCGCGCGGTGGCATTGGCGATAGAACGGCTCGCTGAACAGCCCCTCGGCGGGACCAATCGGGTCGGTGCTATCGACGATAATGACATCCACGGACCGATCTGCCATATTCTCGACCCAGGCAATGCCATCGGCGAACTGCAGGGCGGCCCGCGGATCCTCATTGGCACTGCATAACTCGGGGAAAAACCGCTCGCACACTCGAGTAACCTGCTCATCCAGCTCCACTTGAGTGACTTGCTCGACGTCGGGATGGCGCAGCACCTCGCGCAACGTACCACAATCGCCGCCGCCGATAATCAATACGTCCCGCGGCCGGGGATGGGAAAATAGCGCCGGATGCACAAGCATTTCATGATAAATGTGATTATCCCGTGCGGTCAGCATGATGAAGCCATCAATCACCAACAGATGGCCGAAGGCAGCCGTTCGGTAGACCTGGATATGCTGATAATCGCTATGCGCATCATATAAGCAGGCATCCTGGCGCAATGAAATGGCCATGCCGCATTCTTCACAAATTTCAGTAAACCAGCGCGTTGCTTGCAGGTCCACAGTGCATCCCCTTTGCTTGCAAAACAGCCTTGATCATAACCCGCTGATTCCGCAGGTCAGCCCCAGCGTTGATGTGATCTCGATAAACAACTTCGCTATACTGCCACTAGAAAACTGAGCTCAGCAACCACTATGCACGATCTATCCACCACGGCCGTCGAGCCGGAACGCCTTCATTGGGACCTAGACCAAGCGCGTGAGCTGTACAACATCGCCGGCTGGAGTGACGGCTATTTTCAGATCGACACCCAGGGCCGGGTACGCATGACCCCGCCAGGCAGACCTGAGCATCCCGGCATCGATATGCATCAGCTGGCCAAGTCACTGACTGCGGCAGGCTTGGAATTGCCGGTGCTGGTGCGCTTTCCCGCCATTTTGCACGATCGTATCGACCGGCTCGGCGAAGCCTTTGCTAAAGCCCAGGCAACGGTGGGGTTCCGTGGTGAATACACGGCGGTCTATCCTATCAAAGTCAATCAGCAGCGCAGTGTCATCGCCCATATCCTCGAACATGGCGGTATCCGAGTCGGCTTGGAAGCTGGCAGTAAAGCGGAATTACTCGCGGTGCTAGGCCTCGCGCCGGTAGCCGGCCTGATCATCTGTAACGGCTACAAAGATGCCGAATACATCCGCCTGGCGCTCATGGGCCGTCTGCTCGGTCACCCAATTTATGTGGTTATTGAAAAGCCGTCGGAGCTGGAAACTGTCATCGAACAGGCACGTGCCTTGGAAATCCGACCGCTGTTAGGCATTCGGGTCCGCCTGGCATCGCTGGGCGGGGGTAAATGGCAGAATTCCGGCGGCGAACGGGCCAAATTCGGCCTGACCGCAGCGCAAGCCCTGGCCGCAGTGGAACGCTTGCAGGCAGCGGATTGCCTCGACGATCTGCGCTTACTGCATTTTCACATGGGCTCGCAAATCCCCAGTATCCGCGATATCCGCCGGGGTGTGCAAGAAGCCACCCGTCTCTATGCTGCCTTACGCGCCAGGGGGGCGCCGCTGGATATTTTCGATATCGGTGGTGGGCTTGGAGTGGATTACGAGGGCATGCGCTCGCGGCATTATTTCTCCATCAACTACAGCCTGCAGGAATACGCTCATTCGGTCGTGCATCAGCTCGGCGCTATATGTGATGAGCTAGACCTGCCTCATCCGCATATCATCTCGGAAGCCGGTCGTGCCATGACCGCCCATCACGCTGTATTGATCACCCAGGTCATCGATACCGAGTTCATTACCTCGGCGCAGCCGCTAGACGCCCCCACGCCGACGGATCCCGCCATTCTTCACGAACTCTGGCGGCTGTACAGGGATAGCAGCGGCCTGTCCTTGAGCGAGCGCTATTACGAAGTCAGTCATTGGTTCAGTGAAGCCCAAGTGATGTTCGCTCATGGCCTGCTGGATTTGTCTGTCCGGGCCCGGGTCGAAGCCTTATATTTCGCCACCTGTCAGAAGTTGGTCCAGGCCATGCAGGGTAGGGGGCGCTATCAGCAGGAAATTACCGATGAATTGCGCGAGCGGTTAGCCGATAAATATTTCTGTAATCTTTCCATTTTCAAATCCATTCCCGATGTCTGGGGCCTGGATCAGATTTTTCCGATCATGCCACTGCATCGCCTGCAAGAACGCCCCGCGCGGCACGGCATCTTGCACGATCTGACCTGCGATTCGGACGGGCAGATTCGCCAGTACGTCAACGGTCCCGGCACGGACAGCACGTTGCCCCTGCATGATCCTTCGCCCGGAGAACCGTATTTGCTGGGGGTTTTTCTAGTGGGCGCCTATCAGGAAATCCTCGGCGATATGCATAATCTGTTCGGGGATACTAATTCTGTCAATATCGAGCTTGACCACACCAGTTACCGTCTGCGCGACCCCGAACTCGGTGATACGGCCGAGGAAGTCTTGCGATATGTGCACTTCGAGCCCAAAACATTGATGGCTGCCTATCGCCGCAAAGTTGATCAGGCCAATCTGCCCATAACCCGCGCTCGTACTCTGTTGGCAGAGCTGCAAGCCGGTTTATCCGGCTATACCTATTTGGATTCCAGCTAACGGTCAGCCAGCCAGCAAACCGCCGCCATCGCTTTGCCCATGTAATTCGGAGAAAATTATGTCTGACGCCTCTGTCGCCATTGAAAAACCCCGCCTGTTGGTGGTTGAGGATTCCGCTACGATGCGCATGGCATTAAAGCGCATCCTGCGCGAAGATTACGACGTGGCCGAAGCTGCCGATGGCCAGCTCGGCTGGGAAGCGGTGGAAGGCGATGCCACGATTCGTGCCGTATTCTCCGATCTGATGATGCCCAACAAGGACGGCTTCGAACTGTTGCAGGCAATCCGTAATGCCGGCGACCCGCGTATTCAGGAGCTGCCGGTCATCATCATCACCGGCGCCGATGATGACGACACCAAGCGGCAGCAGGCTTTAGAGGCGGGGGCCAGTGATTTCATCACCAAGCCCTTTGACTCCCTGCAACTGCGTGCCCGGGCGCGGGCCCACGTACGGGTCGGTGAAAACCTGGTCACGGCGCAGCCTCAGCCAGAGCATTCCACCATCGATCCTTCCACCGGCTTCCCCAATAAGCTGTATTTCGAGCAGCATGGCCCGCAGCAGCTGGCTGCGGCCATTCGTCAGGGTGTGGAGCTGTCGTTTCTGCGGGTCAACATCGACCATTTTGACGAGCTGTTCCGCCAGCGCGGCCGCCGGGTCGCCGAGAAGATTGTTCAATTTGTCGCCAAACTGCTGCAAAACAATGTCCGCGCCGAGGATACCGTGGCGCGGCTGGATCTGGATAAATTTGGCGTGCTGATGTACGGCTGCGGCCATGAATCAGCCGAAGAAGCGGCCAAACGGATCCATTATCGCGCCGGCAAAACCGGGTTTCAGCTCGGCAATGATCGGTTCACCATAACCATCAGCGCTGCTCTGGTAACGCCCTCACTCGGCATGCAAGTCACCTTTGAAGAGCTGCGTCAGCAATCGGAAACGTTTTTGCACTCGGCCATCGAGGCGGGGGGCAATCAGCTGGTTGCAGAAACCCTGGCAGCGCCCAGTGAACCTGAACAGGCCGAGCCGGTCGCCAATATTAGCCTGGACGAGGCGGTTGAACTGCTGCGGGTCGGCAACCGCCAGACCGTCGATCAGGCCATGCCGCTGTTGCTCAAGGCCATGCTGCCCCTGTTAGAGCGTGCTGACGCCCAACTGGGTCTGGGCGTCGGTTTTATGCTCCAGCAAATCCGCAAAGTCAGCGGCCCGCGAAGCAATTGAGGCGATGGACTGAATCTGCATGCCGGCAAGATCAGCGACTCGGCCGGCTAGTAGTGGAGTCCTGGGCAGCTATCCCAAGCTGGTGGGCCGGTCCAATCTGATTTTTCTGGCTGCCATGACTTAACGAAGCAAAATCAGGCGCGTTATCATCGTCGTTTGGGTAGCGCCATGCATCGGGCGGCGCGAGCTACCTGCAAGCTAGGCTGCTTGGTGAACATCCATTGACCCGCAGGGGGCAATACCGTGTCGATTACCAACTCAACTGCCAGCACTGCGACGCCCTTGCTGATCGGCGAAGTGCTATTCGACTGTTTCCCAGATGGCAGCCGTATTCTGGGCGGCGCGCCTTTCAATGTCGCCTGGCATCTCCAGGGTTTGGGTGCGGCACCGTTCTTTGTTAGTGCCGTTGGTCAGGACGACGCCGGCCAGGCAATCCTGAGCGCAATGGCCAGCTGGGGCATGCGCACCGATGGCATGCAGACGGTTGCTGCCGAGCCCACCGGGCAGGTTCAGGTGCGCCCGGGTCCTAGCTATGACATTCTGGCCGAGCAAGCCTACGACGCCATCGATCCGGACCGGCTGGTCGTGGAACCTGCCGAGTTCGCTATGATTTACCACGGCAGTCTCGCCCTGCGCGAGACGGCCAGCCGCGAGCGTTTGCTCGGTTGGCGACAACGGCTCGGGTTACCGGTATTCGTTGATATTAACATCCGGCCACCCTGGTTCGAATTCGCTTGGCTGCCGGCTCTGATCGATGGAATCTTCTGTTTAAAGCTCAATGATGATGAACTCGCCGCGCTTACCGGCCATCAGGTTCCCACTGTCGATACGGCTCTGGCGCTCGGCGATGAATTCCGGCAGCAGCATGGCATCAGCCATATCGTCGTGACCTGTGGCCAGCAAGGCGCTGCTATGGCTAGTGAGTTCGAACAGGCATGGCAGCCGGCCTGTAAACCGGCGGAATTTATTGACTCGGTCGGGGCCGGCGACGGCTTTGCCGCAATCACACTCCTCGGCCTGTTGGCCGGTTGGTCGGCCAATACGGTGTTGCTGCGGGCCAGTGAGTTCGCAGCCCGGATTTGTGCCCAGCGCGGTGCCATTGCCAATAATGCCCTGTTGTACCAGGAGATCACAGATGCTTGGTCAACCCATTGATGATGTCGAGGCCGAGGGCCTGCACATCGCGATTATCAGCGTGCAGGGCCTGCTGCGCGGCAAGGATCTGGAAGGCAGCATGGATGGTGATGCCGGCAGCCAGGCACGCTATGTCCTCGAACTGACCCGAGCCCTGGCACATTCCGCGGAGGTTCGTCGCATTGACCTGATCACTCGTCAAGTCGTCGACAATCGCCTGGATAGCGATTATGCCCAGCTCGAAGAGTCACTTGACGAGAAGGCCGCGATTTATCGAATCCCCTTCGGGCCAAAACGCTATCTGCGCAAGGAGCGCCTGTGGCCATACATGGATTTCTTTGTCGATCAAGTGCTAGCCAGTTATCGGCGTGGCGGTGTCCGGCCGGATCTCATCCATGGTCATGGCGCAAATGGCGGCTTTGCCGGTGCGCAGCTTGCCCGGCTGCTCGCTGTGCCGTACGTATTCACCGGCCACGAACTCGCCCGCGTTCAGCGTCAGCACTTGCTGCGCAAGGGGCACAACGAGAACAAGCTGGAAAACCGCTACAGTTTCGCCACTCAGATCGAGGCTGAAGAATTCGCACTGGAGACAGCTTCCCTGGTGATCGCGCACACCCATCAGGAAGTCGAGGAACGCTACAAGCTCTACCACAATCACATTCCCGAGCGCATGGAGGTGATTGCTCCAGGCGTCGACCTGACCGCCTACGATATGGCTCCCGACCCCATCTTGGAAGATTTGGCGCGCAACCAGATTAAGCGCTTTTTGAGTTCGCCGGAACGTCCCCTGATCCTGGCGATCAATCGCCCCAGCGAACATCAGAACCTGGAAATGCTGGTCAATGTCTACGGCCGCTCTAAGACGCTACAGCAGCAGGCTAATCTCGTCCTGATCATGGGTTCAAGGGACGATTTACGGCAGATGTCCATCCTGCAGCAGCGGATTCTGCGCAATCTGTTCGTGCTGTTCGATGTCTACGACTTGCATGGTATGGTCGCTTACCCCAAGCAGTTTCCCACCGAACAATTACCGGTTTTGTTCCGCTTTGCCGCCAGCTCCGGTGGGGTGTTCATCAATCCGGCATTGGTCGAACCGCTGGGCTTCACATTGATGGAAGCCGCCGCAGCGGGTTTGCCTGTGGTCGCCTCGCAAAATGGTACTCATCAGGATGTCCTCGCCAATTGCCGTAATGGTTTGTTGGTCGATCCTTATGATGCTCAAGCAATCGAGAAAGGGCTGTTGCGGGTACTCACAGAAACCGATTCCTGGCAGTCATGGTCTGAAAACGGCATGGCAGCGGTGCATCAGCATTATTCCTGGCAGCATCACGTCGATCGCTATTTACGCGATATTGAGGAACTGGTTGCTCCCGTCAGTGAACCATCACCCGTCGGGGACATGAAGCTACCGCTCAAACCCGGTATAGACCGGTTATTGGTTACCAATATTGACGAGACACTGCTCGGCGAACAAGCAGCGCTGCAAACACTGATGCAACTGTTGCATTCCCATGAGGAAATCGGTCTGGTTATCGCTACGGGCCACAATTACGCGGATACCTGCGAACTAGTCAGCCAATATGCCATAACCAAGCCGGTACTGATGATCACTTCAGTCGGTACGGAAATCTATACCGAACAAGGCGAGACACTGGATCAGCATTGGCATCATCAAATTGATTTTGACTGGGAGCCTGAGCGCATTCGGGAAATCCTCGGCGAATTACCGGGCCTGAACTTGCAAAGCGACAAGGAACAGACACCCTACAAAATCAGTTATCAGATGGATACCTCGATCGCACCAAGCCTGACGGGCGTCAAGCGCCGTTTGCGTCAGGCAGGCCTGCGTGCCCGTGCCATTTTTTCTCTCGGTGCCTTCTTGGACATTATCCCAGAACGTGCAGGTGCCGATTTATGTCTTCGTTATATTGCGCATGCCTGTGGCCTATCCCTGGATAGAATTCTGGTCGCCGGTGACTCCGGTAGTGATGAAGGCATGCTTTGCGGCAATACCCTGGGTGTGGTGGTTGCCAATCACAGCAAGGAAATTGCCCATCTGCGCGGCCGCCCGCGTATCTATTTTGCCGAATCAGGCCATGCGCAAGGCATTATTGAAGGCATTCATTTTTACCATTTCTTAGACAATATTGCGATTCCCAATGATTGGGTCGATTGACGTTCAAAATAAAGCCGATTTACAACACGAAGCCAATAAAAGTCTCGCGAGGATTTGGCCCGCAGTCGCCAACATCCTGGTCGACCGACTCGTTGAGCAACCTCTAAAGGCTGATGAAATCGAGGCGTTCGAGCAGCGTCTGCATAATTATTGGCCAGATCTCTTTGCCAAGCTCTATCGCCTGTATGGGCATCATTACGACTTTTTCTATCATGTCGAGGAGCTTGTCAAATCGCTGGCGCAAACAACCATCGAGCGACCCTACGACTTACGGCAACTCGACCAACAACGTGCGAATGATTATTCTTGGTATTTGAATGAACGCATGGTGGGTGGGGCGTTATATGTTGACCTGTTCAGCGAAAATCTTGGCAAGCTTCGCCAGCATATTGATTATTTCCGCGACTTGGGCCTGACGTATCTGCATTTAATGCCGTTATTCGCGGTCCGGCCGGGCGACAACGACGGTGGTTATGCCATCAGCAATTATCGCTCGATCAATCCTGACTTGGGCACCATCGAGGATTTACGCCATCTCGCTGAAGACTTGCGGGCCCATGGCATTTCCCTGGTCCTGGATTTCGTTTTCAATCACACGGCCGACGACCATCATTGGGCCTTGCAGGCCCAAGCCGGTAATGAGGAATATCAGGAATTTTATTACATCTTCAAGGATCGCAGCATCCCGGATCAATACGAGCAGCATTTGCGGGAAATCTTTCCCACTGTCCGGCGCGGCAATTTCACCTGGCATGAAGGCTTGCATGCCTGGGTTTGGACCACTTTCAACAGCTTTCAGTGGGACCTGAACTACAGCAATCCGGCAGTACTGCGGGCCATGCTGGATGAGATGTTGTTTCTTGCCAATATGGGTGTGGAGATCCTGCGTCTGGACGCAGTCGCGTTCATCTGGAAACGCTTGGGAACCAATTGCGAGAATCAGCCCGAGGCCCATACCCTGATCCAGATTTTCAATCATGCCTGTCGAATTGCCGCGCCGAGCCTGGCTTTCAAATCCGAAGCCATTGTGCACCCGGATGAAGTCGTCAAATACATCAGTGTCCAGGAATGCCAGCTGTCCTATAATCCGACCCTGATGGCCCTGCTTTGGGAAGCCTTAGCAACCCGGGAAATCAAACTGCTGCATCAGTCCTTAAGTCATCGACATACCTTACCTAGCGGTACGGCCTGGGTGAATTATCTGCGGTGTCATGACGATATCGGCTGGAGTTTCGACGATAACGATGCGGCGGCAGTCGGCATTAATGCCTTCGATCATCGCCAATTTTTAAATGCCTTTTATACCGGGGAATTTCCAGGTTCGTTCGCCCGTGGCGTACCGTTTCAATACAACCCGGATACCAAGGATATGCGGATAGCCGGCACTATGGCTTCCCTGGTTGGTCTCGAGCAAGCCCTGGAGGAAAATGACGATTACCTTGTCGAAATGGCCCTGCGGCGTATTCAGTTACTCTACGGTCTGATTTGCACTATTGGCGGTATACCACTGCTTTATCTAGGCGAAGAGCTCGGCGTCTTGAATGATTATGCGTTCATTAAAGATCCTGCCAAAGCCAATGACAGCCGCTGGATTCATCGTACCAAAATGGATTGGAATTATTTTTATGATTTGGAAAACGGTCAATCCATTCATAGCCGGTTGTATCGAACCATGCAGATACTGATCAGCAAACGCAAAAACCTGCCGGCCCTGACGGGCAACAACATGCAGGTTTTCAGTAGCGGCAACCCCCATGTATTAGGTTTTATCCGCAGTCATCAGGGCCATCGCCTGATTGTTTTAGGCAATTTTTCCGAGCACGAACAAATGTTAGAGGGTAATCGCCTGCGCATGACTGGCCTCGGTCGCTTTTTCTATGATCATATCGGCGACCAAGAGCTGATAACCGCCGGCGAAGTAAAACTTAAACCTTATCAATGCTGCTGGCTGGAAGCTGTGTAAACCAGGCTCATCAATTATCCAAGCCAAGCTCTGCCCAGATCGCATCGACCCGCTGCTTAATGACCCGGTCCTGCAAGATCGGCCGTCCCCATTCACGGTGGGTTTCTCCCGGCCATTTATTCGTGGCATCCAACCCCATCTTTGAGCCCAGACCAGGTTCCGGCGAAGCAAAATCGAGATAATCGATCGGGGTATGATCGACCATAACAGCATCCCGTAACGGATCCATGCGAGTCGTGATAGCCCAGATAACATCCTGCCAATCGCGAATATTGATATCTTCATCAACCACTATGACGAATTTGGTATACATGAATTGCCGTAGAAATGACCAAACCCCCATCATGACTCGCTTGGCATGGCCAGCATATTGCTTATGCATGGCCACGAGCGCCAGACGGTACGAGCATCCCTCGGGCGGCAGATAGAAGTCAACAATTTCAGAAAATTGGCGCTGTAACAGCGGCACGAACACCTCGTTGAGCGCGACACCGAGCATGGCCGGCTCATCAGGCGGCCTGCCGGTATAGGTACTGTGATAGATCGGTTGCTTACGATGGGTCATTGTCTCGATGGTAAATACTGGAAATGACTCAACCTCATTGTAATAACCCGTGTGATCGCCAAACGGACCTTCAGCGGCGCTATCCCCGGGATAAAGATAGCCTTCCAAGACAATTTCACTGGTAGCCGGGACCTGCAGGTCATGACTGTGACAGCGGGCCAACTCGGTACGTGAACCCCGCAAAAGACCTGCAAAGGCATGTTCGGAGAGACTATCCGGTATGGGTGTGACTGCCGCCAGGGTAGTGGCCGGATCGGCCCCAAGCGCCACCGCAATCGGGAATGGCTCGCCCGGATAGGCACGCTGCCAATCCCGAAAATCCAATGCCCCGCCACGATGCGCCAGCCAACGCATGATCACTCGATTGGAACCGATAACTTGCTGACGATAAATACCCATATTTTGCCGCTCCTTATCTGGCCCACGGGTAATCACCAGCCCCCAAGTGATCAGCGGCCCGGCATCGCCAGGCCAGCATGTCTGAATCGGCCATTGACTTAAATCTATCCTGTCGCCGGTCAAAATTGTTTCTTGGCAAACCGGCTGACGCACTGTTTTAGGGGCCATATCCAGTATCTTTTTAAAAATCGGCAGGGAATGCCAAGCCTCCCGGATACCCTTAGGTGGTTCAGGTTCTTTGAGAAAAGCCAATAATTGGCCGATCTCGCGCAGCGCTCCAATGGAATCTTCACCCATGGCTAGAGCCACGCGATACTGGCTGCCAAACAAATTACCCAGTACGGGATAATCGTATTCTTTCGGCTTTTCAAACAGTAAGGCTGGCCCGCCTGACCTGAGTACCCGATCACACACTTCGGTCATCTCAAGTTTGGGGTCGACCGGATAGGTTATCCGTTTCAGCTCACCCAGTGATTCCAACTTATGGATGAAATCCCGTAAATCATGAAATTTTACTGCTCCCATGTGAGCTTTACCTAGATATCGAGGTTAAAGACTTCCAATGCGTTGGTTTCAATGAAATCGCGGCGCGGTTCAACTTCATCACCCATTAACGTCGAAAAGATACGATCAGCGGCTATCGCATCCTCGATACGGACTTGCAGCAAGCGGCGCGTATCGGGGTCCATGGTGGTCTCCCATAATTGCTGAGGATTCATTTCACCAAGCCCTTTATAGCGCTGAATCGACAAATTGCGTTTGGCTTCAGCGAGCAGCCATTCCATACCATCGGCAAAATGCTGAATTGCATATTTGCGCTCACCACGCTGCATATAGGCATCTTCAAACAGCAGCCCCTGTAATTCCAGCCCAAAAGCCTGGATTGCATGAAAATCTTCGGTTGCGAAAAAATGATGATCGAACAGACTGACATGATCAGTACCATGCACGCGGCGATTAACCGCTATTGGAAAATGATAATCGGTACTGTTTTGAGATTGCATGAAATAGCTTACGCCACCCGCCGCTGAAGAGGATAACCCCACGAGTAATTGCTCGATCCACTTATACATTGTTTTAGGGTCTTGACTGTCCGCTTCGGCAGGCAATGGACTCTGCAGCATGCGTTCTAAAATTTGCCGATCAAAACGTCGCTGTAGGCGTTGTATGATTTCTATCACGGTGACGTACTGTTGAGCGAGCTTTTCCATGGCCGTGTCTTGAATCGCTGGGGCCGATGGCGTGACATACAGCGCGGCCTTATCCAAAGCAAGCTGCAGCAAGTATTCGGTCATTTCATGTTCATCGCGAATGTACTGTTCCCGTTTGCCTTTAACCACCTTATACAATGGCGGTTGAGCGATATACACATTACCGCGACGAATCAGCTCGAACATTTGGCGATAAAAGAATGTCAACAACAGCGTGCGGATATGCGAACCATCCACATCCGCATCCGTCATAATAATAATACGATGATAACGGAGCTTCTCCGGATCAAATTCTTCGCTACCAATCCCGCACCCCAATGCCTTTATCAAGCTCGCGACTTCTGCTGACGACAACATTTTATCGAATCGCGCCTTTTCCACATTTAGAATCTTGCCTTTAAGCGGCAGAATAGCCTGAGTACGACGATCGCGACCCTGTTTAGCCGATCCACCCGCCGAATCACCTTCGACGATATATATCTCGGAGTTAGACGGATCCTTTTCCTGGCAATCAGCGAGTTTTCCCGGTAATCCGGCAATATCCAGTGCACCCTTGCGCCGGGTCATATCGCGTGCTTTGCGAGCGGCTTCGCGTGCTCTGGCTGAATCTACAACCTTCTCGATGATCGCTTTGCCCTCTGTAGGATTCTCCAGGAGGAACTCGCGTAGTGCAGTAGAAACAACTTGTTCGACCGCCGCTTTCACCTCTGAAGAAACCAACTTTTCCTTGGTTTGCGATGAAAATTTAGGATCAGGCAACTTCACGGAAAGCACTGCAGTTAATCCTTCGCGGGCATCTTCGCCGGTAAGCTCGACCTTGTATTTCTTATTCAATCCTTCACTTTCCATGTACTGATTAAATGTCCTGGTTAATCCCGTACGAAACCCTGCCAAATGAGTCCCACCATCACGTTGGGGAATATTATTGGTATAACAGAAAATATTTTCCTGGTAGGAATCATTCCATTGCATCGACATTTCAATCGTTATGTCCGTCTCAAGGCGCGAGACATAAACAACTGTCGGATGGATAGACTTCTTACTTTGATTCAAATGCTCAACAAATGCGCGGATCCCTCCCTTGTATTCATAAACATCCTGTTTCCCTGTCCGTTCATCAGCCAGCTCAATCCTGACTCCCGAATTAAGAAAGGATAACTCACGCAGTCGATTGGCTAAGATATCGAAGTGGAAATCGATATCTGAAAAAACTTGGGGATCAGGCTGAAAACTGATAACAGTCCCTTGTTTATTCGTTGTATCGATATTCTTCAGCGGCTCGACTGGAAAGCCTTGCTTGTATTGCTGATAGTAAACAACACCGTCACGATAAATAGTTAGCTCAAGCAACTTCGATAAGGCATTAACGACCGACACACCAACCCCGTGCAGCCCGCCTGAAACCTTGTATGAATTGTCGTCAAATTTCCCGCCGGCATGCAAAACAGTCATAATCACTTCTGCTGCCGAACACCCTTCTTCGGGATGAATATCGATCGGTATACCTCGCCCATTATCCGTGATGGTGACTGAGCCGGCGGCACTAATCGTGATATTGATATTACTGCAATACCCTGCAAGCGCCTCATCAATGGAATTATCCACCACCTCGAACACCATATGGTGAAGACCAGTGCCATCATCTGTGTCACCGATATACATCCCTGGTCTTTTTTTAACGGCCTCGAGTCCTTTGAGGACTTTGATACTAGAAGAATCGTAGATTGGAGCGTCTTGTGGCATTCTGGGTTACCTCTTAATTGAGCCCCCATTATACCAATTCAGTGACGGTTCCATGTTCCACGTGGAACATTTTATTTGGCTTCAGGATGTGCTCGATTGAATTGCGGGTTGCGGTACAAATAACTTGAGTTCCTATTTGCTTAAGCAGCGAAGCAACAAGCGCAGTACTGTTCAGATCAAACTCTGAATCGAAGTCATCCAATAACACCACTGGTCGCTTCTCTTTCTCCGCATATAAACATCTCACTTGCCCTAAATAGATTGAATAGATCATCAATTTGACTTGACCTCTGGAAGCTATCTGATTGGCCAGACCATGGTTGAGTCGTATCTCAAGGTCATCTCGATGTGGCCCGACTTGAGTGAAACCCCGGTATATATCATCTGCTATAGCGTGTTGCAGGACTTCCTGGAATTCCCTTTGTGCTGACCAGCCATGTTTGTATCTGAGAGTAACTGCTTGTCCTTCCAGTAACCAGTCAAAAAAAGGCTGAATATATGGAATGAGAAGCTCGAGGTAATGCAAACGCGAGTGGAATAGTTGAGTCGCTGCTTTTACAAATTGAGTATCGAGGGCAGCCAACCAGGAAGCATCACCCTGCTTGAGGACCTCGTTGCGCTGCTTCAGAAGATTATTGTAATCACGCCAATAGTTGATATATTCGGGAATCACATGAAAAGCACCCCAGTCAAGGATGCGTCTGCGATTGTCCGGGCTGCCGAGAATAATTTCACTGCTGCGTGGATGGATGGCCACAACAGGACAAAGTTCAGCTAATCTCGCAAGTCCGATGTCTCCTTCGTTTTGATGCTTGATTTTGATGCCATTGCGCGTAAGGCCCAAAGAAAGCAGTTCAGGTTTTTGATTCGGCTTGGTTTGAATTTCTGCTCTGATTAGACTTGCGGAGTTATCGGCCTGGATTAGCTGGCGAACAGTTGATGTTCTGAACGATTTACCGGTTGATAAGCTGTGAATGGCTTCCAGTAAGGTCGTTTTACCCGAGCCATTGTTGCCTATTATAAGATTGATATCATCATCGAATGTTAGCTGGGTCTTAATGATATTCCTGATATTATGGAGTTCTAGCTGCTTAAGGCGCATAGCTTTTGCTATAAGCGCATTGGCATGAGCACATAGAGCATATCAGTTGAATTCGGGTCAGTAATAAGACAGCTACTATCCGCATCTTTCAATGATATCTTAACCTCTTGATTATTAATAACTGAAAGAACATCTATTAGATAATTTACATTAAACCCGATTTCAAGATATTCGCCCTGGTAGTCAATGGCAATTTCTTCTTCGGCCATCTCTTGTTCTTGATTACTAGCTACGAGAGTTAAATTATCAGGCTGCAATATTAACTTAGCCCCTCGATAGCGCTCAGCACTCAAAATTGCTACGCGATTGAGGGTTTTCTGAAGTATTTCACGGGAAAGCATGATCTCCTTATCGCCGTCCTGAGGAATAACTCGCGTGTAATCGGGGAAACGACCATCAACGATCTTAGAGGTTAATCGAAAACTCGAAGTCGTGATGCGGAAATGGCGTTCGCCGAACTCTACTTGACTAAGCGCTGTTTCATTTTCCAATAAGCGTTGTAATTCCAGTATTGTTTTTCTCGGTAATATAATCTGTTGTTTATCACCTACATCGGTATCAATACCGCATTGCGCATAAGCGAGACGGTGCCCATCTGTTGCGATACTGCGGATGAAACCCTGCTCTAACTCTAGCAACGTTCCATTCAAATAATAACGCACGTCTTGATGGGCCATAGCGAAGCTGGTTTGCTCCAAGATTGTTTTCAATGAACCTTCAGGTAACCGAATATTGGATATAAACGAAATCGATTGGTTAACAGGGAAATCTTCAGGTTTAGCGGTGACTAAAACAAATCGGCTTTTGCCAGCATGGAGTTTGGCCTGCTGATGATCTTTCTCAATGGAGAGGGTGGCATCGTTACTCAGTGAGCGACAGATATCGAACAATTTGCGTCCAGGTATGACCATCTTACCCATATCAATGATCGTAGCTGGAACACTGGTGACGATTTCCAGTTCCGAATCGGTGCCAGTCAGCGTAACTATATCATTCGTTGCTTCGATTAAGATATTGCCCAACACTGGGTTGGTTTGTTTTCGTTCGATGGCGCCAACCACACGCTGAAGTGCTGGAAAGAGTTGTTCGCGGGAGATCTCCAGGTGCATAGTAATATATCCTAAATATATAAAACCTATTATTATTAGGCTTTGTGTAACTTGTGGAAAAGTAACTTAACTTACTGTTTTAAAAAATAAAATATCTGTGGATAAGTCTGTGGATAAGCAGTGGATAACATGTGGATAACTGGAGCGCTGATTTTATCCACAGGTTTATCCACAACTTACTCACAGGGTTATCCACAGAGTTATCCACAGCTTGAGCTCATGTACTCAAAGTCCGAATGAGATTGGTATAATCTTCTTCGACTTGCGGATTGCTTTGACGAAGCTCATTGATCTTGCGACAAGCATATAGAACCGTTGTATGATCCTTGCCTCCAAAATGCTGGCCGATGACTGGAAGACTATGACTAGTTAGCTCTTTGGCCAGCGCCATAGCAAGTTGTCTCGGCCGACTCAACTGACGATTGCGGCGTGCAGAAAGCAAATCCGAAACACGGATCTTGTAGTATTCGGCCACGGTCTTTTGAATGTTTTCCACTGTAACAAGCTTCTCATGAGATGCCAGGGTATCACGCAATGCGTCACGGACTAGATCCAATGAGATAGGCTTGCCAGTGAACTGCATGTTGACCAGAATACGTTTAAGCGCTCCCTCTAACTCCCGCACATTGGAACGTAAACGTTTTGCGATAAAAAATGCCACATCAGATGGCAGCTCTATACTGGCTTGTTCAGCTTTCTTTTTGAGAATGGCTACCCGGGTTTCTAATTCAGGTGGTTCGACAGCAACACTTAGGCCCCAGCCAAACCTTGATTTTAGTCGGTCTTCTAGCCCTGAGACCTCTTTTGGATAACGATCACAGGTTAAAATAACTTGGTGCTGACCTTCCAGCAAGGCGTTGAATGTGTGGAAAAACTCCTCTTGTGAACGATCTTTGCCTGCAAAGAACTGAATGTCATCGATCAATAAGGCATCCACAGAACGATAGTAATTTTTGAATTGATTGATCTGGTTATGCTGCAGTGCTTTGACCATATCCCCAACGAATCGCTCAGAATGTAAATAGACCACTTTGCGTTGACCATCCAGGGCTATAATCTGATTGCCGGCGGCATGCATCAAGTGCGTTTTACCCAGCCCAACGCCACCGTAGATAAGCAGTGGGTTATAGGCTTTGCCCACATTCGAAGCGACTTGAAGTGTGGCTGCACGGGCTAGCTGATTAGATTTCCCCTGGACAAAATTCTCGAATGTGAACTCCTCATTTAATAAATTGGCAAATTTTTGAGTTTGTTTTGGCGGATTGCTTTTGTTTATGTCAGCTTCATTATCTCCTGATGGGGTATAAGAGGATGCGCTATTGCCTGAACGCTTGTTCGAACCAACTTCGATCTTAATGGTAGGAGTATTTTTAGGGCGTAACGTTAAGAGGGCAGTTTCAATATGCACTAAGCAATGCGCTCGTATGTTCTCGATGACAAACTGATTCGGTGCGAGAAGCTTTAACTGATTGTTTTCCTCAACAGCATGCAGCGGCCGGACCCATGTGTTTATTGATTGCTCGGGAAGCTCTCGCTCAAGCCACTCAACACATTGTTGCCAAAGATCAGCCCCCATAAAGTGATAACTCCTCGTCACTGGATTATTGTTAAAACATTAAGTCTATCTGCTCAGTCGAAAGTTATCCACAGAGACGTGGACGTGGTTGTGAGCTTTTGACATTCCGTTTCGGCTAGCTCACAATTCTCGTTTATCCTTTACTGAACCGACTGAGTCGAGAGGTTTCACGTGAAACGCACATATCAGCCCAGTGTCTTGAAGCGCAAAAGGACGCACGGTTTTCGCGCTCGTATGAAAACTCGTGGTGGCCGCAAGGTGATTAATGCCCGTCGAGCAAAAGGACGTCATCGGTTGGCAGTGTGATGACGCAAATACGCGCCGGTATTCAGGCTATAAGTTTCCCAAGCAGTTAAAGCTATTAAAGTCCCACGAATTCCGGCGTGTGTTTGCAGATTCATCGCGCCAAAGAGGCACCTATTTCTATATCCATGCAAAACTCAATACGCTTGGTTACCCTCGCCTTGGGTTGGTGGCTGCCAGGCGTCAAGTTCCTCGGGCCGTGGATCGTCAGCGAGTCAAACGCATCATTCGGGAAAGTTTTCGATGCCATCAATGGGAATTGCCGACAGTAGATGTCGTTGTTCGGGTTCGGCCAATGGCAGCGAAGGCGCGATCAGCTGAATTGCATCAATGCCTGAACAAACAGTGGCGATATCTGATCGTCTAATAATGGTTTCGATATAACCCAATACCAATTCTAGAGACGACCAAATCATTATGGGTTCGCAACGTCCGATTCTTTACCTTGCCTTAGCATTTGTCCTTTTTTTGATATGGCAAGCTTGGGTCGAAGATTACCAATCACCTGTGCCAACGCCAGCGCAACGTGACGCGGGTGAGACGTCTGAGGCATCTGATTTCCAAGCGGGGCCAGCAACAAGTGAAGAGCCGGGTGAATTGCAAGCCGATGCTAACGCCGAGTTTCCTGAGGATTTGCCCAGTCCCGGCGGGCCGGCAGCACCACCGTCCAGCGATAAAGATCAAGACTCGGCCAAAGAATATGTTCATGTCAAAACAGAACATTTGATTGTCGATATAGCCTTGAAAGGTGGGGATATCCGTCGAGTAGCTTTGCCGACATATCCGGTATCCACTGATAAACCCGACACACCAGTGCAGCTGCTAGATGACCGAGGTGAAACCTATATTGCTCAATCTGGGCTTATTCCGGCTTCGGCGTCGAGCGGCGGCGGCCGTGAACGCGCTCCCGATCATTACGCCAATTATGCTGCCTACCAATCAAACTATACGATGCAGCAGGACGATGAAACACTACGGGTGCCGTTGGTTTGGGAGAGCCGGGATGGCGTGCGTGTAACCAAAGCCTTCGTGTTCCACGCCGACAGTTTTCACGTCGATATCGAATACAAAGTGGAGAATAGGAGCGATACCCTTTGGGAAGGACGGCAATATCAGCAGATACGCCATGGTCCGGAACAAAACGATGGGAATAACGCCTTTATTCGTACATTCACTGGCTTTGCCTACTACGATGAAAGTTTTAATAAAGTTAAGTTCGATAAGCTTGAAAAAGAGTCTTTGAGTCAGACTATTGAAGGCGGCTGGGTGGCATCGCTGGAACATTATTTTATTTCCGCGTGGATTCCGGACCAGCAAAAACGGCATCTTTATTACAGTAAAACCATCGATAGTGGTTTGGTCCCCAATTACATCATTGGGGTTACTTCAACGCCAATGTCAGTGGCGCCTGGGCAATCGGGTGTGCTAGGCACTCGTTTCTATGCTGGGCCTAAAATACAGGAAAACCTTGAGGAACTCGCGACAGGTCTGGATCTCACCGTTGATTACGGTATTTTCAGCTTTATTTCTAGGCCTTTGTTCGAGGCACTCCAGTTTAGTCATTCCTTAACAGGGAACTGGGGTTTCGCTATTATTTTGGTAACCATCCTGATTAAATTGGTGTTCTATTATCCCTCCAAGGTGAGTTATCAATCGATGGCTAAGATGCGTGCTTTGCAGCCCCGAATGCAGGAGCTAAAGGAACGCTACGCCGATGATAAATCGCAGATGAATCAAGCCTTGATGGATATGTATAAAAAGGAGAAAGTCAACCCGCTGGGTGGCTGTTTGCCTATCTTGATTCAAATCCCGGTATTTATCGCCCTCTATTGGGTATTGATCGAGAGTGTGGAGCTGCGTCAAGCCCCGTTTATTCTATGGATCGACGATCTGTCGGTGCGGGATCCGTATTTCGTGCTGCCGTTGATTATGGGTGCGAGCATGTTTATTCAGCAGTACTTGAACCCCGCACCTTTAGACCCGATTCAACAAAAAGTCATGATGGTATTACCTGTCGTATTTACCGTCTTCTTTATGTTCTTCCCCGCCGGTTTGGTATTGTACTGGGTGGTTAATAATACATTATCCATCGCCCAGCAATGGCAGATTACGCGCAAAGTGGAGAAAGCGACGCGTTGAACCGGTTATGAACTTTGTGTTAGGCGATACGATTGCCGCCGTGGCAACTCCGCCCGGAGCTGGCGGCATAGGTATCGTCCGCATGTCGGGACCGCGGGTTGCGACAATAATGCGAGCCATGGTCGGCCAACTACGGCCACGTTATGCGCATTGGCGCAACTTCCGCGATTCTCAAGGGGTAGTTATCGATTCGGGTATTGCCATTTTTTTCCCTGGGCCGACCTCGTTTACGGGGGAGGATGTGTTAGAACTCCAAGGGCATGGCGGACCTGTAGTGCTGGACATGTTGCTGGGGGCTACCTTAGCCCAGGGTGCGCGACTGGCAGAACCTGGTGAATTCAGTTTTCGCGGCTTCTATAATGATCGGATTGATTTAGTTCAAGCTGAAGCTATTGCCGATCTGATTGCAAGTGAATCGCAGCGTGCTGCCAAAGCGGCCCTTAAATCGCTGGAGGGTGAGTTTTCCCGTTACTTGCAGCAGCTGGCTGAACAGCTGCATGAAATTCGCATTATTGTCGAGGCGAGTTTGGATTTTCCCGAGGAAGAGCTCGATGGTATTGAAGACTACGCAGTTGCCGACAAGCTTGAACAACTCGGCCAATCACTGGCGGCGCTGATAACTCAAGCCCACGATGCTGTACTCCAACGGGAAGGCTTGACCATTGCTATCGTAGGCCGTCCTAATGTTGGTAAATCAAGTTTGTTCAATCAACTATGCAAAGATGCCGATGCCATCGTCACGGAGATACCGGGCACTACTCGGGATATCTTGAAAGAAACACTCGATGTCAATGGTACTCCGATACGCCTGCTAGATACGGCGGGGATGCGTGAAGGCGGTGATCGGCTCGAGCGGGAAGGCCACAATCGCACGCAACTTGCCTTGCAACAAGCTGATCGCGCCTTGTTTGTTTTTGATGCCAGTGAAGGCTGGACGAGCGACGATGATGCAGTTTATGGTCAGATTGACCTGCATGATGAAGGCTTTGTTGTCGACATTATTGCCAATAAATCGGATCTGTCCGGCCATGCATACGGCTGGCAGGATAACAAGCTGTATCTGTCGGCTCGCGATGGTTATGGGATCGACGTATTGCTCGAGCATTTACAGAATCTGTTTCAAAGCCGCGGGCAAGCTGAGCATCGATTTGCTGCGCGAAGGCGCCACATCGATGCCTTGAAACGCTGCCACTTGGCAGTAAATGCAGCTCAACGGACACTAGCCAAGCAAGGCACTGCAGATTGGCTCGCTGATGAGCTGCAAACCGCCGAGCTTGCGCTGGGCGAGATTACCGGGCAAACCTCAAATGAGGCTTTGTTAGGTGAAATATTTTCGCGGTTTTGCATCGGCAAATAAGCTGGTTACTAGTTACCGAGCCTAATCTATAGTGTGTGCCAATGCGGTGTTTTGGATATTACCAAGTGATCGTGATCGGTGGGGGCCATGCGGGTACTGAAGCGGCCCTGGCGGTCGCTCGCATGGGTCTGTCGGTTTTATTGATCACGCATCGCTTGGAGGCTTTGGGCCAGATGAGTTGTAATCCAGCCATAGGTGGTATTGGCAAAGGCCATTTGGTTAAGGAAATCGATGCCATGGGCGGCATCATGGCCAAAGCTGCGGATCGTGCGGGTATTCACTTTCGCATACTTAATGCACGTAAGGGGGCAGCAGTGCGGGCAACCCGAGCCCAAACTGACCGTCTTCGCTACGGTGTGGCGATTCGAAAAGCCTTAGAAAATCAATCTGGATTGACCCTTCTACAGGATCCGGTTGAGGATCTTATCATGAAGGGTGAGCGGGTAACTGGCGTCATTACGCAGATGGGCCAAGCGCTTACCGCTGAAATGGTTATCCTGACAGCCGGTACCTTTCTGGCTGGCCGTATCCATGTTGGCGAAGTTCAATATACCGGTGGGCGGCTTGGCGATCCGGCAGCAACTCGCCTTGCTGAACGTCTGCGGGAGTTGCCGCTGCGTGTCGGCCGTTTGAAAACGGGAACGCCCCCGCGGCTTGATGGCAATACGATCGACTTCGACCAGCTCATGCCACAAGCGGGTGACGAACCCACGCCGGTGTTTTCGTTTACGGGTAAGACTGCTGACCATCCCCAGCAGATTCGTTGCCACATCACTCGCACTAATGAGCGCACTCATGCCATTATAAGAAATGCCCTAGATCGCTCGCCTGTCTATAGTGGTGAAATCGCTTCGGTTGGACCACGCTATTGTCCTTCGATTGAAGACAAGGTTGTGCGGTTTGCGGATAAATCCGGTCATCAAATCTTTCTCGAACCCGAAGGCCTTGATACGCAAGAGGTCTATCCAAACGGGATTTCGACAGGTTTGCCTTTGGATGTGCAATATGACTTGGTGCGCAGTATCGCGGGTATGGAGTCGGCGCATATCACTCGACCTGGCTATGCTATTGAGTATGATTTTTTTGACCCGCGTGATCTGCGTCAGAACCTTGAATGCAGCAGCATCGAGAATCTGTTCTTTGCCGGCCAGATTAACGGCACGACAGGGTATGAGGAGGCTGCAGCGCAAGGCCTGTTAGCCGGTATTAATGCCGTGCAGAAAATTCGCGGTGAGCCGGCCTGGGTACCTGGCCGTCATGAAGCGTATCTGGGGGTGATGCTTGATGATCTATTGACGCGCGGTACCCAGGAACCCTACCGAATGTTCACCAGCCGGGCTGAATATCGACTATTATTGCGCGAGGACAATGCCGATTTGCGTTTGACGCCGCCAGCACGCGCCTTGGGATTGATCGATGAGGCGCGGTGGGAGCAGTTCAGTGCCAAGCAAGCAGCTATCGAAAATGAAAAACAGCGCTTGCAGGCAACTTGGATTCGGCCGAATGATATCGATGACTCTGTGGCACAGGGGGTGTTCAATGGTCGGCTCAATCGTGAATATACTTTGAGTGAACTGCTTGCAAGACCAAACCTGGGCTATCAGGAGCTCAAGTCAATCGACCCAGACCGGCCAGCCGGGTTAGGTGAGGCAATCACCAAGCAGATTGAAACGCAATTCAAGTACGCCGGCTATATTGAGCGGCAGCTGGGCGAGGTTGCCCGGCAACGCGCACAGGGGGAACAACCCATCCCGGTGGATATCGATTATGCAAGCGTGACGGGGTTATCGGTTGAAGTCACTCAGCGTCTAACCGAGCATCGTCCCAAAACAATTGCACAGGCGGCCAATATTGCGGGGATCACCCCGGCAGCCATTTCATTGTTGTTGGTGCATTTGAAAAAAAATGGAAAACTCGCCATGCCTAGCCAAGATTGAAATGGAGTATCAAGGCCATTGGCTGAGGAACGCTTTGTGTTCGATTTTCCATGAGTTCGGCTGAAGACCGGCAGGTCATCCTTGAAGGATGCAGCGCCATGGCGGTCCCTTGTGACGTGGACCAGGCCGAGCGCATGTTAGCCTACTTGGCGCTCTTGCATCATTGGAATCAACGGCTCAATCTGACGGCAATTAGGAACCCACAAGCCATGATTATCCGCCATATACTGGATAGCTTGGCGATCAGTCGGTTCATTGAGGGGCAAACGCTGCTTGATGTGGGCAGTGGGGCGGGTTTGCCCGGATTCCCCTTAGCGATTGCCTGGCCAAAGAAGCATATAACATTACTGGATTCGGTCGGCAAAAAGGTGAGTTTCCTGCGACATGTGATTCACACCTTGAAATTGTCCAATGTGACTGCGCTGCATCAGCGTCTCGAGCGGCATGCCAATGATCATTATGACACGATTGTGGCACGCGCCTTTGCGCCGCTAGAGGTGTTTTTGCCTGGCATTGCCCATGTTTGTCAGCCAGGCAGTTTGGTGATCGCGATGGGTGGACGTCTTGAACCAGCCATAGAAAGCAAAGTGGTGGCACCGTTTCAATTGCTTGAAATGACTCAATATCAGGTTCCGGGATTGGCTGAACACCGGCATGTCGTTGTTTTACAAACCAACTAGTCTATTGTGAATGGCAAAAGTTTTCGCGATCACCAACCAAAAAGGAGGCGTTGGCAAGACGACCACGGCGGTCAATCTCGCTGCTTCGCTGACCGAAACACGTCGCAAGGTGCTGCTGATCGACACAGATCCGCAAGGCAATACAACCATGGGCAGCGGCGTGGATAAGTCCAATTTAAGCCTGACAACATGCGATGTGCTGCTCGATACCGCGGCAGCCGATGAGGTTATTCTGCAGAATGTGGCGGCGGGCCATTATGACTTGATCCCGGCAAACGCCGATTTGACGGCGGCAGAGGTACAACTGGTCAGTGCCCTGCGGCGCGAATACCGCCTGCATGATGCCATGGATAAGGCACGAGACAACTATGACTTTATTCTGATTGACTGTCCACCTTCCCTGAATATGTTGACGGTCAATGCGCTGGTCGCAGCCTCTGGCGTACTTATACCCATACAATGCGAGTACTATGCGCTGGAAGGGCTGACTGCGTTGATGGAGACGATCAGGCAAATCAACCGTTGGGCGAATCCGAATCTGGTGATCGAGGGGATTTTGCGGACGATGTTCGATCCACGAAATAATCTGGCCAATGATGTTTCGCAGCAATTGCTGGAGCATTTCGGCGAGCGCGTCTATCGCACGATTATCCCGCGCAATGTCCGCCTGGCCGAAGCACCGAGTTATGGTACCCCGGTTATGCAGTATGATCGCAATTCCCGGGGCGCCCTTGCCTATCTGGCTTTGGCGGGGGAGATCTTACGGCGCCTGCAAGCGGAAACTGCATCACCGTCAGAAGCGCCAGCAGCAAAGCTGACAGAATCGCCGCAATCATGATTCTGTTTCGAAGGATGCATTATTTTGGATAGCCATAGTATATGTCAAAGCGTAGATCGGGGCTTGGCCGCGGATTAGATGTGCTACTTACGTCGAGCGCTCCCGAAATGACCGAATCTGACCAACAAACGCCAGAACCGGCTGTCGATCATCGTTATCTGCCGATCGATCAAATTCGCCGGGGTGTCTATCAACCGCGCACGACCATCAATGAAGAGGCGCTCCAGGAACTAGCCGATTCAATCAAGGCGCAGGGCGTTATTCAGCCGATTGTAGTGCGGCCGGTTGAGCAGGGCTTTGAGCTAGTCACTGGTGAGCGCCGCTGGCGTGCCTCGCAGCTTGCTGGTTTAACGGAAATTCCCTCGATAATCCGAGAGATTTCCGATGATGCCGCAGCGGCCATGGCGCTGATCGAGAATATTCAGCGGGAAGACTTAAATGCTATCGAAACGGCCCGCGGCTTACATCGTTTAATCAATGAGTTTGGTTTGACGCATCAGCAAACCGCCGATGCGGTTGGCCGTTCACGAACGGGGGTGAGCAATCTGCTGCGCTTGTTAGAGCTGGAAGAGGAGGTCAAGCAGCATGTTTACGAAAAACAGCTTGAGATGGGCCATGCACGCGCTTTGCTGTCATTGAGTAAGGAGCAACAAATCACTACGGCCCGCAAAGTCGTCAATGAAGGGCTGTCGGTGCGGCAAACAGAAAAGCTGGTTAGTCAGGAATTAAACAAACCGGCTGCAGCAGCGAAAAAGTCTCAGAAAAGTGCTGATCCGAATATCAAGCGTCTGGAAGAAGACCTGGCGGCACGCTTAGGGGCCAAAGTGGGTATCTCATATAATGATGATGGCAAAGGTAAATTAGTCATTCAATATAATAGTCTCGATGAATTGGATGGCATCCTCAATCATATTCATTGATATCCAATGCGATTTCGGTTGATTAGTTGAAAACGAGACTTTATACTGCGCGCGTATTATCTGGGCTGGCGAAAATGATCAAGCTAGAATGCCGAAAATCCGCGAATTTCCAGGCGGCATGGCGCTAACCTATCTGTTTCGCGTGCAGACCGGGCTGGTTGCCCTTGTTATGGTTGTTGCCCTGGTCATCAGCGGGTTTGCGGCAGCCGGGGCAGTACTGTACGGCGGTGTTACTGCCATAGTGAACAGTTTGCTGCTGGCTAGAGGGCTGCAACGAGCGGGTCAAGCCGCCGAAGCGAACCCCAAATGGTCGGGCGTGCTGTTGTTGTCAGGTATGTTGCAGCGGTTCATGCTCGTAGCTGTCCTGCTTGGTCTGGGCTTTGGCTGGTTGCATTTGCAGCCATTGCCGTTGTTGGCTGGCTTTATTATTGTTCAAATTTCCTTCGGGTTGAGCCCTTGGGTCAAATCCGACAAGAATTTTTAGAATTCAATTAACTGTTTGCATTTGGAGTTGCGCGTGAGTGAAGCGATAACCCCTGCCTCAGATCCTGTCGGTTATATTCAGCACCACCTGACTAATTGGTGTATCGGTTGTGACCCGCAGACGCATAAACCCGATGGATTGATCGATTTTTCGGTGGTTTTTGCCGATGTCATGTTATGGAGTGTAGTCACCGCCTTGGTGCTAGCCGTGATTGCTTGGCGAGTCGGCAAGAATTTGGATGCCGATTCGCCGAGTGGTATGCAAAATTTGCTCGAAGCCATCATTGAGTTCGTGCATCAGCAAATCCGTGACATTTTCCCGGGTAGCAATCCCATCATCGGACCATTGGCCTTTACGATCTTCGTCTGGGTGTTCTTCATGAACTTCATGGATCTGGTGCCCGTAGATCTGATCCCGGCTATCGCCCAAGCGATTGGCTCGAACTTCTTTGGTATGGACCCGCATAATGTCTATATGAAAGTGGTGCCAACCACACACCTGGATGTAACGTTCGGGCTGGCCTTGTCCGTGTTTGCTCTAGTCATTTATTACAATATTAAGGTCAAGGGGTTTGGCGGCTATTTGAAGATGTATCTGACCCATCCGTTCGGGCCGTACCTGTTTCCGGTCAATATCGCGATGACCATCATCGAAGAGCTTTCCAAACCTATCAGTCTTGCTCTGCGTCTGTTCGGAAACTTATTCGCGGGTGAGTTGCTGTTCTTGTTGATCGCTCTGCTGTCCTTTAGCTGGCTGGCGACCCCTATGCAGGTGTTGCTCGGTGGGGCTTGGGCGATCTTCCACGTGCTTGTTATTACCTTGCAAGCATTCATCTTTATGTTGCTGACGATAGTTTATCTCGCCTTGGCGCATCAAGACGGTCATTAGGCCGGTGCTCAAAAACTTGCAATTATTGCTTTATATCTGAGGAGATTATCTCAATGAACGAAGCGCAAATGATTTCGGAAATTTACGGCGCAACCGCTATGGTAGTCGGTATCATCCTGTCTGCCGCGGCTTTTGGCTCGGCCCTTGGCTGGGGGTTGATCGGCTCCAAGTTTATTGAAGGGATTTCGCGTCAGCCGGAGATTCGGGCTCAGCTGACCGGGCAAATGCTGTTCACTGGCGGTTTGATGGAGGCTTTCCCCTTCATCGGCTTGGGTATCTCGATGTGGTTCATCTTTGCGAACCCGTTCGTCGGGAGCTTTATGAAGTCGATTGGTGGTTGATCATTTTATTTCTGTTTAGCCGTAATCGGAGTATTCCGTGAATATAACAGCCACACTTATTGGTCAGATTTTGACCTTCGCTGTGCTGGTCTGGTTCGTCAAGGCAGTCCTCTGGGAACCCATGGTCAACATGCTGGAAGACCGCAAGCGCCGGATTGCAGATGGCTTGGCGGCAGCAGAGCGGGGTAAACAGGAACAGGAGCTGGCTCAAGACCGCGCCCAAGAAACGATCGACGAGGCTAAGCAAAAGGCGGCTGATATTATTGCCGCAGCACAGCGTCGTTCCACGGAAATGATCGAAGAAGCCAAGGTTGAGGCGAAAAACGAGGGTGAGCGTATCAAATCCGCGGCGCAAGCCGAAGCCGAGCAGGAACTCAACAAAGCCCGTGAATCCTTGCGGTCGCAGGTGGGTACCCTGGTTATTTCGGGCGCGGAAAAGATTCTGCGGCGGGAAGTTGATGACCAAGCGCATAAGCAGACGCTGGATGAACTAGCGGCCCAAATCTGAGAGTAGCCGATATGTCGGAACGAAATACAATAGCTCGTCCTTATGCGCGTGCGGTCTACTCGCTCGCCCGCGAGCGCTCGGCTACCGAACAGTGGAGCAGCCAGCTACAGGTGCTGGCCGAAGTGGTCATCCAAGATTCGATCGCACCGCTATTGACCAATCCACGGATTAGCGCCGATCAGCTTGCCACGATCTTGATCGAGGCCGCTGGTGACTCGCTGGTCGATGGGCTCCCGAACCTGATCCGCCTGTTGGCGGCTCGCAAGCGGTTAAGCTTGTTGCAAGAAATTGCAACGATTTTCGAAGCCTTGCGCCAAGAACAAGAAGGCCGCGTGCATGCCGATATTACCGTATCGCATGAAATCGACGATGCGCACCTCAATGCGATTCAAGCGGCATTAGCCAGGAAATTGGCTCGTCAGGTGGACGTAAGCGTTTCGCAGGACCCGTCGTTGATTGGGGGTGCCATTATCAAGGCTGGCGACGTGGTTATAGACGGTTCCATGCGCGGTCAACTGAGTGAGTTGGCTAGCGCCCTGCGCATGTAAGAGGAAGATATTCAATGCAACTCTCTCCAACCGAGATCAGCGATTTAATTAGAAAGCGCATAGAGGAATTCGAGTTCGTCTCGGAGGCGCGAAATGAAGGTTCCGTCGTTGCTGTTACCGATGGCATTGTACGGGTACATGGGTTAGGTGATGCCATGGCGGGGGAAATGCTGGAGTTTCCCGGCGATACCTACGGCGTGGCCTTGAACCTGGAAAGGGATTCAGTCGGTGCGGTTATCCTTGGCGATTACAAGCATTTGAACGAAGGCGATACCGTCAAATCAACTGGCCGAATTCTGGAGGTGCCGGTAGGGGATAACCTGCTTGGGCGGGTCGTCGATTCTCTGGGTATACCCCTCGATGGCAAAGGCCCTCTCGATGCCCAAGAAACCACGGCAATCGAGAAAATTGCACCAGGCGTTATTGCCCGGCAGGGCGTCGATCAGCCGATGCAAACCGGCGTCAAGGCAATCGATGCCATGACCCCGGTCGGCCGAGGTCAGCGTGAGCTGATTATCGGTGACCGCCAGACCGGTAAAACAGCGGTGGCAGTCGATGCGATCCTCAATCAGAAAGGCAAGGACGTACTCTGTATTTATGTCGCCGTAGGGCAAAAGAATTCCTCAGTCGCGAACATTGTGCGTAAGCTCGAGGAACATGGCGCCATGGAATACACCATTGTCGTGGCAGCAACGGCTTCGACTTCGGCGGCCATGCAGTTTATCGCTCCGTATGCCGGTTGTTCGATGGGTGAATATTTCCGTGACAATGGCCGTGATGCCCTGATTGTGTATGATGACCTGACCAAACAAGCTTGGGCCTATCGGCAAGTATCGCTGCTGCTGCGGCGGCCGCCAGGCCGGGAAGCTTATCCCGGGGATGTGTTCTATCTGCACTCGCGGTTGTTGGAACGGGCTTCACGGGTCAATGCGGACTATGTCGAGAAAGCAACGGGCGGTAAAGTCAAGGGTCAAACCGGCTCTCTGACGGCCCTGCCGATCATAGAAACCCAGGCGGGTGACGTCTCTGCCTTCGTACCTACGAATGTCATTTCCATCACCGACGGCCAGATTTATCTCGAGACCGATTTGTTCAATTCGGGGATACGTCCAGCCATCAATGCGGGGTTGTCGGTATCGCGTGTAGGCGGGGCAGCTCAGACCAAAATCATTAAGAAACTGGGCGGCGGCGTCCGATTGGCATTGGCCCAATATCGTGAGCTTGCGGCTTTCTCCCAGTTTGCCTCGGATTTGGATGAGCAAACCCGTAAACAGCTCGAGCATGGTGAGCGTGTCACTGAGTTGATGAAGCAGAAGCAGTACTCTCCGCTGTCGACTGCTGAGATGGCGTTTTCATTATTTGCAGCGAATGAAGGCTATCTCGATGATGTGGAAGTCAATAAAATCGTTGACTTCGAGGCAGCGCTGCATGCTTATCTGCATTCCGAATGTGCCGAACTGCTCGACAAGATTAATGCCAAGGGTGATTATAGTGATGAAATCAAGGATGGTATGAAGCAGGCACTGGAAACATTCAAGGCCAACCACGTGTGGTAATCGAGGGCGTTTTTTATGGCAGGTGCCAAAGAAATTCGGACGCAAATCCGAAGCATTAAGAATACGCAGAAGATTACCAAGGCGATGGAAATGGTCGCCGCTTCCAAAATGCGCAAGGCACAAACGCGCATGGAAGCGTCGCGGCCATATGCCATAAAAATGCGCCAAGTACTGGGTCATGTTGCCAATGCCAATCCCGAATACCGGCATCCGTTTCTTGTCGAGCGTGATCAGATCAATAGTGTCGGTATTATTATCATCTCGACTGATCGTGGTCTTTGCGGCGGCTTGAATGTCAATCTGTTCAAGAAAGCCATTGGGTTAATGCGGGAATGGGAAGAGCATGGCGCAAAAATTGAGCTCAGCCTGTTTGGCGCGAAATCACTGCAATTCTTCAAACGGCTCGGTGGCAATATTGTCGCGGAAACCAGCAATCTTGGTGATAATCCCCATATTGAAAGCCTGACGGGGAATATCAAGGTAATGGCCGATAAATTCAGGGATGGTGAGCTCGATCGCATCTACCTGCTGGAAAATGAATTTGTCAACACCATGACCCAGCGGCCTCAGGTGACACAGCTTTTGCCCGTGCCGCCGGCAGAATCCGAAGCCCTCCAGCATCATTGGGATTACCTGTACGAGCCCGATGCGGCAGAGGTCCTTGATGGACTTCTCAATCGGTATATCGAATCCGTCGTGTACCAAGGAGTGGTCGAGAATGTCGCTTGCGAAATGGCAGCTAGGATGGTGGCGATGAAGGCTGCTTCCGACAATGCGGGGAATTTTATCGACGAGCTGCAATTGGCATACAACAAGGCAAGGCAGGCATCGATTACGCAGGAAATTGCGGAAATTGTTGGTGGCGCCGCGGCCGTTTAATGACACGACACCGATTTAGAAAGACTTCCACAAGGGGAAACTGAATGGCTTCCGGAAAGATTGTAGAGATTGTTGGGGCGGTCATTGATGTCGAATTTCCGCATGATGATGTTCCCAACATATATTATGCACTGAAATTGACGGATCAGGATCTCGTTCTCGAGGTGCAGCAGCAGCTCGGTGACGGCGTGGTGCGCTGTATCGCCATGGGGCCCTCCGATGGGCTCAAGCGCGGCTTGACCGTGGAGAGCACCGGCGCGCCCATCAGTGTTCCGGTAGGTACGGGTACACTGGGGCGCATCATGAATGTGCTGGGCGAAGCGGTCGATGATGGCGAGCCGGTGCAAACCGAGAATCGCTGGCCGATCCATCGTGCCGCGCCGACATTTGATGAGCAGGCCGGCAGTACCGATCTGCTGGAAACGGGGATCAAGGTCATCGATCTGCTCTGCCCGTTTGCCAAGGGCGGCAAGGTTGGTTTGTTCGGAGGTGCCGGAGTCGGCAAGACCGTCAACATGATGGAGCTGATCCGTAACATCGCCATTGAGCACAGTGGCTATTCTGTATTCGCCGGGGTCGGTGAGCGGACCCGTGAGGGTAACGACTTCTACTATGAAATGAAGGAGTCGAATGTTCTGGACAAGGTTGCGCTGGTGTACGGGCAGATGAACGAACCACCGGGTAACCGTCTGCGCGTCGGTTTGACCGGCTTGACCATGGCTGAATATTTCCGCGACGAGGGCCGCGATGTATTGATGTTCATTGATAACATCTATCGTTATACCTTGGCTGGAACCGAGGTTTCGGCGTTGTTGGGTCGTATGCCTTCTGCTGTGGGTTATCAGCCGACATTGGCTGAGGAAATGGGCACCCTGCAAGAGCGGATTACCTCCACCCGCGACGGTTCGATCACATCTATCCAGGCCGTATATGTCCCTGCGGACGACTTGACCGATCCGTCACCGGCAACCACTTTTGCGCACTTGGATGCGACCGTCGTCTTGGCCCGGCAAATCGCCGAGCTCGGGATTTACCCGGCCGTGGATCCGCTGGATTCCACTAGTCGGCAGCTGGACCCGCAAGTCGTCGGTCAAGAGCATTATGATACGGCTCGGGCCGTGCAAACGACCTTGCAGCGGTATAAAGAACTCAAGGATATTATCGCCATTCTGGGTATGGATGAGCTCTCTGAAGACGATAAGCTGGTTGTACAGCGGGCGCGTAAAGTTCAGCGCTTTTTGTCCCAGCCGTTCTTCGTTGCCGAAGTCTTCACCGGTAAACCGGGTGCCTATGTTGCCCTGAGTGATACGATTCGTGGTTTCAAGGCCATTGTCGAAGGGGAGTATGACCATCTTCCCGAACAAGCCTTCTACATGGTCGGTACGATTGACGAGGCAGCGGAAAAGGCGGCTAACCTCTAGCGTTTCGGGAGATTATTCATGGCGACAACCTTTCATGCGGATGTGGTTTCTGCCGAAGGGGAAATCTATACCGGGGATGTCGAGATGCTTGTGGCACCAGCAGAATATGGAGAAGTCGGCATTCTGCCGCGGCATACACCGTTCATCAGCTTTATTAAACCCGGCGAAATCCGCCTCAAGATGGAAGATGAGGAAGACTGGGAATATGTCTATGTCTCGGGCGGCATGATTGAAGTGCAGCCCTATGTGACCACGGTTTTGGCAGATACCGCCATTCGGGCCAAGGATTTGGACGAAGCGGCAGCGCTAGAAGCCAAAGCCCGTGCCGAGGAAGCTCTGGTCAACAAGCGGGCTGATTTCGACTATGCTCGGGCCCAGTCGGAGCTGGCTGAAGCGGTCGCACAGTTGAGGATTATACAAAAGCTGCGCAAATCGGTTTAACTCGGCAGACGCTCAGGACGGCATTGCCTAGCCCGCAGGAATGACATGGTTGGCCCTGGCTGGCCATGTCATCCTTTGGTCTTTTGCAGACGACAAGTTATCCTGTAAACGTCGGATTATTCATACTTATGCAGTAGCGGGCATCTGCAGTTGGCTTAGCGGTATGATTTGCATATGTTTTGGCCTGAGCAGATGCCTGATCAGTATCTTATAGAGATCGTAATCAAAGCGTCTGGCAGGCGGGTTAGCAAGCAGTTCCTGTAAAGACGATTCGTCTTCGGCCAGGCCGATATAGCACCAATTCGCGATCAAGTGAGCCACTTCCCGTCCCTGTGAGACGCGTTCCTTCACTACGATGGGTTCTTCCCAGGGCCATACGTAGGGTTTGATCGACTGCAAGGCGGTAAGCAATCGTAAATTGAATTGCTCGGCTGTTTCCTGTCCACAGCAAGCTCCCCGACAACGGCCTAATTGGTAATTGAAGCAGGCCCCGTGGCTCAGCTTTTCCAGGCCCAAAAATTTTAGGCAAATACCATGGTCGCGGGCTAGTGTCTGCAGCTTGGCCTCAGCGCTTCGTTTATTCTTGAAAAGCCCATAGATCTGGCTGAAATCACAATGGGTGAGATCGATTTCAGCGCTAGGGTGAACGCGGCAATAGCCTTGCTCGCTGCGGTCGAGGATTAGGCTATAAAGCGACTGACTTTGCCGCAAGCGGCGATTATAAAGCGGGACAAGCCGCTTGATTTCCTGACTTTCCAATAACTGTGCGCTGAAATCACTGGCGGTCTCGGTCCAGTCAAGCCGGTGAATTTGTTGGCTCATCCGCAAGGCTTTGGCATGCCGGTGGTCACCATTGAAATGGCTTAAAACGCGGGCGCGTAAATTCACGGATTTGCCGACATACAAGGGGCTGCCGGATTCGGCATAGAAACGGTAAACCCCGGGTGACTCGGGCAGATCGTCGATATTGACCGGATCGAGATGGGCGGGCAGAGCCGGGCCATCCAAAAGTGTATCAAGCGCCGTCGTGAAGACCGTTTCGGACAACTCGGCAATAGCGGCTTGGAAAAACTCCCAAATCAATCGGGCATCCGCCAAGGCTCGATGACGGTTGCTGCAGGCCAAGTTGAACCGGCGCTCGATGGCATCGAGGCCATGCGCCTTGGCTTGGGGATACAATTTGCGCGAGAGTTTGACTGAGCAGACCGGGCGAGTACGAAAAGCGAGACCGAAGCGCTGGAATTCGTTCTTCAAAAAACTGTAGTCAAAACGTGCATTATGCGCGACGAAGAGCCGCTCAGCCAACAATGTCTGCAATGTTTCGGCGATATCGCCGAATACCGGGGCATTCGCCACCATGGTTTGATTGATGCCAGTCAACCGGGTGATGCTCGGCGGTATCGTTACCTCAGGATTAATCAGGCTCTGCCATTCCTTGACGATCCGGCCTTGACTGATCTGCACAAGGCCGATTTCGGTGATTCGATCCCGGGTAGCCTGGCCGCCGGTGGTTTCGAGGTCGACCAGAACAAAATCATAATTACTTAGCAGGGCCACAGGCAGTCAGCAGGTTGGGAGCGGCAAACACAATGAGCATCGGCATAAACCCACGCCGAATAAATGCCAACATTCAAGGGGGCACTGCTCAGGTCTTTTCGGAATAGGGGGACGCCGGTTGGCTCACTTTCGTTGTCGTCTCATGCAATTGCATTTCGGGGTCGGCCTCCGCTGTGACATTGTAGCGGGCGGCGAGCTGCAAGACATGTTTGGGCACCATCCACTTCAGCCGTTCAGGACGAAAGCGGCGCAAGCAGAGCACTGCTTCCACCGCTTTCATTTCCACCCGAGTGCGGGCGAGCTCCAGACCTTTGGGACCGAAATGGGTCATCATAAAGCCGATCAGAGGCCGTACCCATTTGGGTGCGCGCCGCACCGGCAGGCCGTCAACCGATTGCGCCACTGTATCACGATAGCCGGCCACCGCGTTCTTCCGGTTGCCGCGGGATTCAGGCTGCTCAAGCCGAATCTCGTTACCCAGTAATTCGAGGAGCTCCTGGCCCTGATGGTTACGCACGATTACCCATTGTGCGCCGCTGCCGCCCAGATAACCCACCGTAATATCGGCAAGGGCATTAGTGTAGTCGACACAACTGCGACAGGTTAGCGGGAAAAAGTCATCGGGCAGATCGGCAATGGGCAATTGAATAAATGGAATGCGTTGCCGGCTGTCGTCGGTGAAATGCATCTCTACATGATAATCCGGCATGAATTCCAGCCATTTGACCTGCTCGGGACGGTCGGTCAGCAAGTCGAGGAATGTATGGAAATGCTCGGTGCTGGTGTTATCCGAGCAAGGCGTGCCGATAACCCAGAGCCGCTCCAAGCCAAGCTCGTGCTCCAAGGCACGCAGGGCATAGACCTGGCAGGGAATACCGATGACGGCAATACGTTTAAAATTGAATTCAGCCGCCTGATCAAGCAACGCCAGCAAGGGCGAAAAACCCATTTTCATACCACGGCACTGGGCCATACCCGCCGGTTCGGTAACGATTACCGGGCGTGGCCGCCAGGGATCGTCGGGATACGAAGCAGTGGCGAGCACAGCGTCGACTGCACCGGTTTCCAACAGACGCTCGCCTAGCCGGGTTGTGATGCCCGTCCATTGAGACTCGGCCAGGCGCGGCTCGAGCCGCGCCCGATACATCGCCAGATAATGCCCGAAATGCAGTTCATCGCCGCTGGCCGGGTTGCGTTCGCGGCCGTGAATATCACGTTCCAGGCGGGTGTAGTTCGGTTCGATGAATTGGCAGGCCCGACCGCACCGGCGCGGGTCTTGACTGCGCGAGATGCCACAATCGGTACATAAATCACGTGCCTTGGGCTCGGCGAGCGGGGGGGTTAGTACCGCGCTGGCCGTCACTGAGTCGGAATCGGAAATGACCATAGGCGCACCGCTGAGTCACGAGGAAGGAAGTCAGCCGCTTGGCGGGAGCGGCTAGCGCAATAGCGCAAGACTAGGGTGGGCGATAAGGGATGTCAATGGACTAGGCGGGAAATCCGGGCGAAAAGCTTAGGTATTGATGAAACGCAATCATGGCGCTGAGCAAAGACTGCTAGGAAAGCCGGCGCGTGGCGACTTCGGCGGTCAAGCGCTGATGCAGCGGACTGCTACGGGGGAAATGGGCGAGCAGGAATTCCATCTGATCGGCAAGTACACGGTGGCCCTGCAGGTAAACGTATTCGGCGTGCGTCGGGATGAAAGGAACCGCAAGCAATTGCATATGGGCCTGCTCCGGGGTGCGCCCAGCCTTATGGTTGTTGCAGCGCTTGCAGGCAGTGACGACATTTTTCCAGTCATTGCTGCCGCCTTGGGAGATGGGGCGAACATGGTCACGGGAAAGCTCGTGGCGATGAAAGCGCTGGCCACAATACAGACAAAGATTGGCGTCGCGGCGAAACAGGGTGCTGTTGTTCAGCGGCGGGATATAAGCCTGATGGGCACGGTGATTGGTGCCGAACGTAGCTATGATGGAGTTGACTTCAATGGTGCTGCGGTAGCCTGTTTTGGCATTGATTCCACCACGAATACGATAAAGCAACGTGCCGCAGGTATAGGCAACCTGGCCGGCATGATAAAGTCTCACAGCCTCTTGATAGTCGAGCCACTCCAAAGGCAAACCCGCTACATCCGTCCGCAGGACATTCTGGCGAAGCGTTGCAAGCATCTCAACCACCGTTTGTTAGGCCGATGCCAACACCCGCCAGCATCGGTTCGTTGGATTGGGGCAATCTACCCATAAACACGTATCAAATGCAATTCTTGAACGCGATTAGCTGTTGGTTCGATGCCTGTGCAAGGGGTTAATTGCAATCATCCGTCATATGGCTGTCATGTTTGGGCCAATGTTTGGACCAAGGCGCCTAACTAGGGCCGGGTAGTCCTGGCCCTTGAAGCTACCTTCAAAACTGCCGCTGAATACGTTACTTTGCAATGCGTTTGCCAGCATCGAAGCGTATTTCCAACCCACGGAGTCAACGCATGCCAATAACGCTAGGAATTGTGAACGAAGCCGCTGGCGGTGAGCGCCGCGTGGCTATGGAGCCGGGCACCGCGACCCGGCTGCACAAGCAGGGCGTGCGCGTCCTCATGCAGCAGGAAGCGGGCCTGGCCGCCGGCTTTGCCGAGGACGCCTTTGCCGATGTCGAGCGGGTCGCCGATAATGCCGCGGTGTATGCCGCCGCCGATGTCGTGTTCACGGTGAATCCCCCCAGCGAAGCGGATATCGCCCGGCTCAAAGATGACGCCATCCTGATCGGTACCCTGTACCCAAGCCGCTTCCCGGAGCGGGTCGCCAAGCTGCGTGACCGGGGCCTGACGGCCTTCGCCATGGAACTGATCCCGCGGATCTCGCGGGCCCAGGCCATGGATGTTCTATCCTCCCAGGCGGCCGTGGCCGGCTATAAGGCAGCCATTATGGGTGCGGATCTATGCCCGCGGTTCTTCCCCATGCTGACCACGGCCGCCGGCACCATCCGGCCGGCGCAGGTCATGGTGATCGGTGCCGGGGTGGCTGGCCTGCAGGCGATTGCCACTGCCAGACGCCTGGGCGCCAAGGTGGATGCCTACGACGTGCGCAGCGCCACCAAGGAGCAGGTCGAGTCGCTCGGCGGGCGGTTTATCGAGCTGTCCATCACGGCGGAAGGCGAGGGCGGCTATGCCCGCGAGCTGACTGAAGCCGAGCGCCAGACCCAGCAGGACGAACTCGCCGGGCATATCGCCAAGGCGGATGTCCTGATCACCACGGCCTCCGTGCCGGGCAAGCCGGCGCCGAAAATTGTCAGCGAAGCCATGGTGACCGGCATGAAGGCCGGCGCGGTGATCATCGATCTGGCGGCCGAGGGTGGCGGCAACTGTGTGCTGACCCAGCCGGGCGAGACCACGGTGCAGCAGGGCGTGACCATCCACGCCCCGCTGCATGTCCCCAGCCAGGTGGCCTACCACGCCAGCGAAACCTACGCCAAGAATTTGTTCAATTTCCTCCGGCCCCTGCTGACCGAGGCGGGCGAGCTGGCCATCGACTGGGACGACGAGGTCGTTGCCGGCAGCCTACTGACTCGTGCCGGGGAAATTGTTCACGAACCCACTCGCCAACTGGTGACAGGAGAATCCGCATGATCGTCATCGAAGGATTTGTCGCTCTGTATATCTTCATGCTCGCCGCTTTCACGGGCTATGAGGTCATCTCCAAGGTACCGGTCATCCTGCATACCCCGCTGATGTCCGGCTCCAACTTCGTGCACGGCATCGTCTTAGTCGGCGCCATGGTGACCCTCGGCCATGCCGAGTCCGTGACCGAGCAAGTGATCGGCTTCATCGCTGTGGTGCTGGCGGCCGGCAATGCCGCCGGGGGTTATGTCGTGACCGAGCGCATGCTGGAGATGTTCAAATCAAGCAAGGGAGGCCACTAAATGCTGACGCTGATTCAAAGCGCCTATTTCCTAGCCGCGATTGCCTTCATCGTCGGCCTCAAACAAATGAGCTCGCCGGTCACCGCGCGCCGCGGCATCATCTGGGCCGGCGTCGGCATGCTGGTGGCGACCGTGGTGACCTTTGCCCATCCGACCATTACCGGCAGCAGTCAGGCCTTGACCAATTATGTCCTGATGATCACCGCCATGGCCTTGGGCGGCGGCCTGGCCTGGTGGACCGGGCGGGTGGTCGCCATGACCAACATGCCGCAGATGATCGCCATTTACAACGGTATGGGCGGCGGCGCTGCCGCGGCCATCGCCGCCGTGGAGCTGGTCAAGGGCGCCGAGATGACCCTGGTGGTACAGACCATTGCCGTGCTCGGCGCCCTTATCGGTACCATCGCCTTCTCCGGCTCGGTCATCGCCTTCGCCAAGCTGCAGGGTATTTTGAAGAAAACCCTGCGCTTCGGCATTCAGCAGCTCATCAATGCCCTGGTCTTCCTGATGATCGTGGCCCTGGGCGTGGTGCTCGCCGTGAGCAGCGATTACAACATGACAGTGCTGATCACCTTCTTCGCCCTGGCCTTTGTCTTCGGTATCCTCATGACCCTGCCCATCGGCGGTGCTGACATGCCGGTGGTGATCTCCCTGTACAACGCCCTGACCGGCCTGGCGGTCGGTTTCGAGGGCTTCGTGCTGGGCAATCCGGCCATGATGATCGCCGGGATCGTGGTCGGCGCCGCGGGTACCTTGCTGACCCAGTTGATGGCCAAGGCCATGAACCGTTCCCTGCGCAATGTGCTGTTCTCCAGCTTTGGCAGCGACAGCGGCGAGGCCGCTGCGGTTGAGGGCACCATGAAAGAAATCGAGGCCAACGACGCGGCGATTACCATGGCTTTTGGCAGCAAGGTCATTATTGTCCCGGGCTATGGCATGGCGGTGGCGCAGGCCCAGCACAAGATCTGGGAAATGGTCGAGCTGCTGCAAAAGCGGGGCGTGACCGTGAAATTCGCCATTCATCCGGTCGCCGGGCGTATGCCAGGCCACATGAACGTCCTGCTGGCCGAAGCGGGGGTGCCCTATGACATCATCTTTGATCTCGACGAGATCAACGAAGAGTTCGCCACCGCCGACGTGGCCCTAGTGATTGGCGCCAACGACGTGGTTAACCCGGCCGCGCGCACCGATCCCAACAGCCCGATCTACGGCATGCCCATCCTGAACGCCGACTATGCCCATAACGTATTCATCATCAAGCGCGGGCGCGGCAAGGGTTTCTCCGGCATTGAGAACCATCTGTTCTTCGCCGACAATACCCGCATGCTGTATGGCGACGGCCAGAAAATGGCGGCGGAACTGATCGCCCATATCAAGGCCTTGGGCTGATTTGTTGCAACGCCTTGTGACATTGCTAGGATGGCGGTGTCACAAGCGATGCAGAGTAAGCAACCGCGTGCCCTGAAGCTGACTGAATGCGACCGAGAGACAGGCGACCATGAGTGCAGCCCTTGAGCTCTATGCCCAGTTAACCGAAGCACCGGACGAGAAGACGCGGGCGCGGCTGATCGCCGATGCCTTCGATGCCCTGGAAGCGCGGTTCCCGCAGATCAGTGATCTCGCGACCCAAGGCCATGTCAGCGAGACGGAGCTGCGCCTGCAAAAGGAGATTAAGGAAGTCGAAGCACGCCTGCAAAAAGAGATTAGGGAGGTCGAGGCACGTCTGCAAAAGGAGATTAGGGAGGTCGAGTCTCGCTTGCAAAAAGAAATCAAGGATGTGGCGTTGCAGATTAAAGCAGTCGAGGCGCGGGTGCAGGAAGTCGAAGCACGCTTGCATAAGGAGATTGAACAGGTGCGCGCCGACCTGAAACTCGAAATAGAGCAAATCCGCGGCGAGGTCGCGCGGGTGAAGGCGGATTTATTGAAATGGCTGGTGCCTCTGATGTTCACTCAAGTTCTGGCCATCGCCGCCATCGTCAAGCTGTTCTGAGGTTTCGCGCTCAGCGATTACACTGAAGTGGTCTTGCAGGCGATGCATTTTTGCGCTGCAACGTATACCATGGCAAGTTTCTATGGGTCTATCGAACAACCAACTGACCGCTTGGCCGATGTGTCGGCCTCGCCGTTGTTCCGCTGGCCGTCCCTTCAAATGTGATTTCAGGTGATGTTCTCGTGGTGACGTCAATCCCGGAGACACGCGCCCCGGAAATGACCGGGGCGCAGATCTTGGTTCAATGCCTCATCAACGAGGGAGTCGAGGTGATCTTCGGCTATCCGGGTGGGGCCGTTCTGCATATCTATGACGAGCTGTACAAGCAAACAGATATTACCCATGTCCTGGTGCGCCATGAACAAGGGGCAGTGCATGCGGCGGAAGGGTTCGCCCATGCCACCGGGCGCACCGGGGTCTGTCTGGTTACCTCCGGGCCGGGGGCGACCAATGCGGTGACCGGCATCGCTGATGCTTATATGGATTCGGTGCCCCTGGTGGTACTGACCGGGCAGGTCAACAGCAATCTGATCGGCAACGATGCCTTCCAGGAGGTCGATACGGTCGGCATTACCCGCCCCTGCGTCAAGCACAACTTCCTGGTCAAGGAAGTCGGTAATCTGGCGATGACCATCAAGCGAGCGTTTTATATCGCCAGCACCGGCCGTCCGGGGCCGGTAGTCGTGGATATCCCCAAGGATGTCACGGCGACCAAAACCGGCTTCGTCTATCCCGAAACGGTGAACATGCGTTCCTACAATCCCGTGGTCAAGGGCCATTCCGGCCAGATCAAGCGGGCCCTGGAAGTCATGCTGGCCGCCGAGCAGCCCATTCTCTACACCGGCGGCGGCGTGATCCTCGGCAAGGCGGCGGCTTCCCTGACCGAGCTGACCCGCCTGCTCGGCTTTCCCATCACCAACACCCTGATGGGCCTCGGCGGCTTTCCGGCCTCGGACCGGCATTTCCTTGGCATGCTGGGGATGCACGGCACCTACGAGGCCAACATGGCTATGCACCATGCCGATCTGGTGATCGCGGTCGGGGCGCGCTTCGATGACCGGGTGACCGGCAATATCGAAAAATTTTGCCCGCATGCCAAGATCATCCATATCGACGTCGACCCGGCCTCGATCTCCAAGAATGTGCTGGTCGATGTGCCCATCGTCGGTGAGGTCGAGCATGTCCTGCGCACCATGCTGGCCATGCTGGCCGATTCCGACAAGCGCCCCGATCCGCAGAAGCTCACCGCCTGGTGGACGAAGATCAACGAATGGCGGGGCATGAATTGCCTGAAGTTCGATCGCGACAGTCCACGGGTCAAGCCGCAGCATGTAGTCGAGACCTTGTATCGGGTAACAAATGGCGATGCCTATGTCTGCTCGGATGTCGGCCAGCATCAGATGTGGGCGGCGCAGTTCTACGGCTTCGACAAACCCAATCGCTGGATCAATTCCGGCGGGCTCGGCACCATGGGCTTCGGGCTGCCTTCGGCCATGGGCGCGCAGATGGCGTATCCCGATGCCACCGTGGCCTGCATTACCGGCGAGGCCAGCATCCAGATGTGTATTCAGGAGCTGGCAACCTGCTATCAGTACTCGCTGCCCATCAAGGTGATCCTGCTGAACAATGGCTATATGGGCATGGTGCGCCAGTGGCAGGAGTTCTTCTATCAGGGCCGTTATGCCCATTCCTATGTCGAGGCACTGCCGGACTTCGTCAAGCTGGCGCAGGCCTATGGGCATGTCGGCATGCATATCGATAAGCCCGAGGAGGTCGAGCCGGCCTTGCGCGAGGCCCTGGCAATGCGCGATCGTCTGGTGTTTATGAACTTCGTCACCGACGATACCGAGAATGTTTACCCCATGGTCCCGGCCGGCGCGGGCCAAAACGAAATGATCCTGGTGTAGCCCCGTGACTGAAGAGCATAGACATATCCTATCCTTGCTGGTGGAGAACGAATCCGGCGCGCTCTCCTGTATCGCCGGATTGTTCTCGGCCCGCGGGTATAATATTGAATCCCTGACCGTTGCCCCCACCAACGATCCGACCCTGTCGCGCATGACCTTGGTGACCCGCGGCAACGAGCAGATCATCGAGCAGATCACCAAGCAGCTGAATAAGCTGATCGATGTGGTCAAGCTCATGGACCTGACCGAGAATGCCCATATCGAGCGCGAAATGATGATGGTCAAGGTGCGGGCCGCCAACGATCATCGCAACGAGGTTCAGCGGCTGTCGGATATCTTCCGCGGGCGCATCATCGATGTGACCCCGGACACCTTTACCATTGAGCTGACCGGCCCGCGGGACAAGCTCGACGCCTTTCTCGTGGCGCTTGGCGAGGCCGATATCAAAGAAGTGGTGCGCTCCGGCGCCATGGGGATCGCTCGGGGGGAATTGGCGCTGCGGGTTTAATCCTTAATTTTTCTGCGAACGACAACAAACGGGAATAGGTAGTTATGCTGAATGTTTTTTACGACAAAGATGCCGATCTCGGCGTGCTGCAGGGCAAACGCATCGCCATCATCGGCTATGGCTCGCAGGGCCATGCCCATGCCAATAATCTGCAGGAATCCGGCATGGATGTGGTGGTCGGCCTGCGTGCCGGGTCGGGTTCCTGGGCGAAGGCCGAAAACGCCGGTTTGACGGTGGCAACGGTCGCGCAGGCGGCGGCGTCGGCCGATGTGGTCATGATCCTGGCTCCGGACGAGCACCAGCCTGCGCTCTACAGCGAACAGATCGAGCCGAATCTTAAGCAGGGCGCGGCCCTGGCCTTTGCCCATGGTTTCAATATCCATTTTCAGCAGATCGAGCCACGCGCGGATCTCGACGTCATCATGATTGCGCCCAAAGGCCCGGGCCATCTGGTGCGCTCCACCTACGTCGCCGGCGGCGGCGTGCCGAGCCTGATCGCGGTCTACCAGAACGCCTCCGGCAAGGCCCGCGAGCTGGCGCTGGCTTATGCCGTGGGTAATGGCGGCGGCCGCGCCGGGATTATCGAGACCAGCTTCCGCGAGGAATGTGAAACCGATCTGTTCGGCGAGCAGGCGGTTCTGTGCGGTGGTCTTACGGCCCTGATTCAGGCCGGGTTCGAGACCCTGACGGAAGCTGGCTACGCCCCCGAGATGGCCTATTTCGAGTGCCTGCACGAGGTCAAGCTGATCGTCGATCTGATCTACGAGGGCGGCATCGCCAACATGCGCTACTCGATCTCGAACACTGCCGAATACGGCGACTTCACCCGCGGTCCCCGGATTGTCAATGAGGACGCCAAGGCCGAAATGCGTCGGGTGCTCGACGAAATCCAGAGCGGCGCGTTTGCCAAGGAGTTCATTCTCGAGAATCAGGCCGGGGCCCCGCGCCTGAAAGCCGAACGGCGCCGGGCCCAGCAGCAGTCCATCGAGGCCGTAGGCGAGCGCCTGCGCGGCATGATGCCCTGGATCGGCAGCAATCGCCTGGTCGACAAATCCAAGAATTAACCTGGCCGCTGCGCGGCTGCTCCAAGCCATCCGTCAGACATGCTGATAGTCGCTCCGGAAGCACGCTGGTTCCTACTGGCCCTAGTACTGTTGGCTGTCGTGCTCCATGGCGCGGTGGGGTTGCTCTGGGCATGGCCAGGCTGGCTGCTGGCCCTGGTCATGCTCTGGCTGCTGCGGGTGTCGCCCCGTGATACTCCGGCTATACCGGCAGGGGTGCTCGCGCCGGTCGACGGCACGGTTTTGGCCATCGACACCGAGGCGCATGATCCCTATCTCGATCGTCCGGCGCTGCATATCCTGATGCGTCAAAATTCGCTGGGCGAATTCAGTATGCGCAGCCCGGTGGAAGCCAAATTACTCGAGCGCTGGCTGCCGCGCGAACGCTCGAGTAATGCCCGGTTGCGTGGCGATGCCAATCATGTCGCGATGTGGCTGCGCAGTGACTATGACGAGGATATCATTGTCGCCTTCGATGTTGCCGCCGCGTTGCACTATGTAAAATGCGGTAAATTTGCCGGCGAGCGCCTGGGGCAGGGCCAGCGCTGCGGTTTGGTAGGCTTTGGCCGGCTGGTCGATGTCTATTTGCCGCGTGAGGCACGGGTCCGCGTTGTGGTCAGCCAGGAGGTACAAGCCGGCGTTGATCAGCTCGTCGATCTGCTGCGGGCTTGAGCCCATGTATACAGCCCAGCATCCTGTCTGGTCTGAGTGCACAAGGCGGCTGCGTAAGTGAGGATGGTGTTATCCCGGAGCGAACTAAGCTTGAGCAACGGACTTCGCGCAAGCTGTTGCTGGCGGTCGCCAAGCCGCTGCTGCGCGGGGTCATTTGGATGATCGGCGGCCCGCGGATGATGGTACGAGTGCAGGTCTGGCTGCGACGCTATGCGGCCGCGATCATTGCCTTCCTGATTGCCCGCTTTTTCGGCTTCCTGCTGCCGTTTCTACTGGAAATCGTCGTGTTTCTCCTGGCCCTGCCCCTGGTCGAGCTTTATCTGGATGGCTTGCGCAAGCGCGCCGAACAGAGCAAGCCAGCCCCAAAGGCCAAGACCGAGCCGGCCAAAAACGAAAAGAGATCCGCCTCGCCATCCTTATCCAGCCAGCGCCGCGGGCTGCGCAAACCGCGTTAGCTCGGCTCGAGGTACGAAATAACGCCCGTCGATGGCTGACAAACCGCTGTAGGGTCGCTTTTAAGCGACCCCGGGGCGCTTGCAACCGGCCCTACAGGCCGATGCCTGCATGGCGTCATTAGCGTTTCAACGGCACCTGTCCGTTAATATCGAACGGCACTGCTTTGGTTAAATCGCCCTGGCCGACTGACATCTCCCCCTGCAGGGCATAAGCGGTCTGGTCCTGTCGTAAAATGCCCATCAGGGCCTGCCCGGCGGAGAGAAAATCGACCTGCAACGAGCTGCCGACCGGGGTTTCGCTGCCCGCCTCGAGCATTTCTGTCTGCTCGACCGCGCCCTGGCCGATCGAGCGGTCATCCAATTGCAGGTTGTAATGCAATTGGCCCAACGGCAGCGGAAAATCGTTCGGGTTGCCGACTAGCAAATGCACTAGCAAGCGCGCGCCGCCGAGACCGATGGCAGCCACTTCGATGCTATCCAGGCTGACCGTGGGCAGTTGTGGCAGAGGTAATTCGCCAGACTGGCTATAGGGAATCCGAGTCGGGCCGATACCGATATCGCCACTCAGGCGGTAGGGTAGGCGCTGGCGATTGGCCAGCTCCAATACCGAATCGAAGGCTTTGTGGATGTCCACCCCAATGGGCACGTCGACATTGGCCGCGCCACCGGCCGGGATCTTGATGCCGCTGTCCATCTGGCCTTCGACCACCTCGTCCCGTTCGCCTAAAGCCAGCCGATAAGTGATGTCCTTTACCTGGGCACCGACCGGATTGGGGTTGTTGATCGCCAGGACGGCAATGGCCTCGCCTGCCATCAGCGATTGGGGCGTGAATTGCACATCCTCGATCTTGACACTGGGCTTTTGGATAAACCCTTGGGTAATGTCCTGCACGTTGGTGCAGGCGCTGAGCAAACCGGCCAAAAGCGTTAAGCTGATGATGCGATACATGAAAGGCCTCATTGATGGCTTAGTGGTTGTCAGGGAATAGGAGCGGCCAGGAATCACGCGGCGACAGAATCGGCAGCCCCTCGATTTGCTCGGCTTGCAGTAAACCGGTGGCGCCGGTGATGAAATAATCCACGCCGGCTGCCAGCGCACAACCGAGTACCGGGGCATCGTCGGGATTGGGGATCGTGCTGGGCACGGTCCGCGTGGCTGGCGCAAAACGATGACGCTTCAACACCTTGAGGGCATTGGCAAAGCGCGGCGGGGAAAGGTTGAAGCGGGTTTGGGCGGTCTGGGCAAAATCGCGGGCCACGGGTACGCCGATAATCAGCTCATGCGGGCTGGCCAGCAGCCGCCGCAGCCACTGGGCGGAGAAATCATCGACAAAAAACGCCGCCAGCAGAACCGTGGTGTCCGGATAAACTTTCATGAAAACCCCTTGAATATATCTGCATCGCAATGATAGCCGGCTTTGGCCGCAAAAGGCTGCAAACGCTTGCGCGCGGCATCGAAAGACTCGACCATGATGTTGGTCACCAGCATCTGGGTAGCCAGCTCGGTAGGCGCCATATGCCGCTGGGTCGCCAGACGCTGTAAATCGGTTGCGCTCGCTTCGTCCAATTCAATCGTTAACATGGTCATGGGCCGTGCTTATACTGAGTGGCTCGTGTTGAACAATCGCCTCTGTTGAGGGTGCCGAATGGCTGGCTACCCTCAAGACAATCTTGGTTTGATGTGAGTGTCGCTTATGTCCGATTCCGCAGCTAATGCAGCGGCACATCCGGATGCCGCTGCCGGGGTTTGGCCTTCGCCCGCCTATCAGCGCTATGTCGGCTGGCTGCGGGCCGCGATCGGCGAGGCCCTGTATTTCGTCGAGGCCCATATCGGTGCGGTCAATGCTGCCGTGCATGTTCAAGATGAGCCCCTGGAGCTGCTGGCGGTGGTGGATTTTCCCAAGCCCGATCCCCAGCGCCGCCTGTATCCGCATGTCCTGCTGCTGGAGGATGGCCGGGGCTTGAATCTGGGCCGGATTGCACGGATATCACGTGGCAGCGCCTTTCAGCCCCGGCCAGAGGATATTCTCTACGAAGAGTACTATCTGCTGGACAGCCTGCTTTATCGTCCCCGGCAGCTATCGCGCTCACAGGTACACCAGATCACCCGGCGGCAATTGGCCAGTGGCCTGGGCTATGAGGCCGCGTCGGCGTTAATCGCTGCAGAGTCCGAGGACCCGGAGAAGCAATAGGGCGGCAACCTACTGTGCGTTCCCGCCCCGGCAGCAAGCCGGTGTTACTGGCCGCCGCGCATTTGCTTGCGAATTTGCATAATGATTTCCATGACGCCGGCATAATCGCCCTCGTTATAGGCGAATTGAGCATCCGCGAGCTGTTCGCCGAATTGATCCATGGCATTGGCTGCTTTGATATCTGTTTTCAGAGTATCCAAGGCCTGTTTGGCCTGATCCTGCGTGACATCGGCGAGTACGCCGGTGGCCATCTCGGCCATGTCGGCGGTTGCCGCGGATTCGTCTTGCGACATACGGCCGGCCTGCTCTGAGGTGCTCGCACAGCCGCCAAGTCCCATTAGCGTTACTGTGAGGCTGCTCACCAGCACGGCGGCACTGGCGTGTTGAAGTGAATCGACCCGTCGAGACATGCTAAAAACCCCAATAGTAATGAAAGAATTGCGAAACCTGCCAGCAGAGTATACCAAGCAACCTGGTGAGTTAAGCAAATCGGCTCCGCCCAACCGGTGCGACGCAAACTGCTGCCATGAGAGTGATTGCATCATTACGGAGTATGGTAAGATCACGTTGCGCGCTAAGCTGTTACAAAGTCGGGGTGAGCGGCTGTGGCTGCGGTTCGAAGTCGAGGATACGGGAATGGGGATTGCCGCCGAGAGTTTACCGAATCTGTTCGAGGCCTTTGCCCAGGGTGATGCCTCGACGACGCGGCGCCATGGGGGTACGGGGCTGGGCCTGACCATCACCCGGCGCCTGGCTCAGATGATGGAGGGAGATGTTGGCGTGGCAAGCGAGGTGGGGCAGGGCAGCCGCTTCTGGTTCGATGTCTGGCTGCGCCGGGCCGCGCCGCCCCAGCAGGCCGATCAGCGCACTGCCCAGACCGCATCGCCTGGCCTGACTGCTGAACAACGCAACGCGCCTATTCTGTTGGTGGAGGACCATCCGATCAATCGGGAAGTGATCGCCGAGCTGCTGCACAGTGCCGAGCTGCAGGTCGAGCCAGCCGGGCGGGGCCCGGGCGTTTAGCCGAGCGGGGTGGCTATGGACGAGTCGCTGTCGAAGCAGAATCTGTCGCTGATCAAGGCGATTGTCGCCGATATGATGGATCGCCCGGCCAGCAGTATGACGGTGGCGATCGAGCGGGTCTTGCAGCACTGTACTGCTTATCTGGGGGTCGAGCGCGGCTATTTAATCCTGCTGAGCGCGGCTGGCGAACACCTTGAGGCCAGCTATGTCTGGCCTGCGGCAGCCCAGCACAGGCTAGGGTCGGAAGTTGCACCAGGTCAGCCGCTGCCTGCTCTGCTGCCGGGGTGTCGGGCGGCGTTGACCGCCCAGGGCCGGCTTGTCATTCCCCAGGTCCAGGCAATGGCCGCCGACCAGCAACCGGAGCAAGGCCGTTTGCTGGAGCAGGGTATCCAATCGCTGCTCGCCTTTGCCTTGGGCAAGCATGGGCAGACCATTGGCTTTATCGGCTTCGATGCGTTCGCGCAGCCGCAGCAGTGGGCGCCGACCACGCTGGAGATCATGGCATTGCTCGCGGATATTATCAGCAGTGCCATTTTCCGCTGGCGCTCCGAGGCCGCCATGCGCAAGAGTGAGCAGCGGTTTCGGGCCGTGTTTGACAATGCCCTGGATGGCATTTTATTGGCCGAAACCAGCAGCCACCGCTTTCTGGACGCCAATGCCCGTATGTGTCAGATGCTCGGCTACACGCACGATGAGCTAACCGGCCTGACGGTGGTGGATATCCACCCTAGTCAGGAGATGGACTGGATCCTCGCCCAGTTCGAGCGCCAGGTCAACGGCGAGAACCTGATGGCGCAGGGAATTCCAGTGCTGCGCAAGGATGGCCGTGTCTTTTATGCCGACGTTTCCGCCTCGCTGTTTGAACAGAACGGCCAGGCCTATCTCATCGGCCTGTTTCGCGACATTACCGAGCGCAAACAAGCGCAAGAGAATCTGCAGTTGGCTGCCAATGTATTTACCTATGCTCGTGAAGGTATTGTCATTACTGAGCCAGACGGCACAATTATCGATGTTAATGCGGCATTTACGCAGATTACGGGTTATACGAAACCGGAAGTCGTCGGGCAAAATCCGCGCATCCTCAAATCGGATCGCCACAGCCCGGCTTTTTATGCCGCGCTCTGGCAGCAGCTAACCGAGACGGGGCATTGGACCGGCGAGGTTTGGAATCGGCGTAAGAACGGCGAGCTGTATGCCGAAATGCTGACCATCAGTGCTGTGCACGATGATCAGGGCCATGTGCAGCATTATGTTGCGGTATTTTCCGATATCACAGAGAAAAAGCAGCATCAGGAGCGTCTCGAGCATATCGCCCATTTCGACGCCCTGACCGGTTTGCCCAACCGGGTGCTGCTCGCCGACCGCTTGTCTCAGGCGATCCGTCAGGCGCGCCGGCAGAAACGGCTGTTGGCGGTGGTGTATCTGGACCTCGATGGCTTCAAGGCGATCAACGACAGCTACGGCCATGACGTGGGCGATCAATTGCTGATGGTGATCGCCTCACGAATGCGGGCGGCCATGCGCGAGCAGGACACGATCGCCCGGCTCGGCGGTGACGAGTTCGTCGCCCTGCTGACTGATCTGAGTAGTACCGAGGTGATCGAACCGCTGCTCAAGCGCCTTGCCGAAGCCGCTGCCAGCCCCTTGTTTATTGGCAATCTTGGCCTGCAAGTTTCAGCCAGTCTCGGGGTGGCGTTTTATCCCCAAGAACAGGAGGAAGTCTCGGCTAGCCAACTCTTGCGGCAAGCCGACCAGGCCATGTACCAGGCGAAAATGAGCGGCAAGAATCGCTATCAGTTCTTGTCCGGCGACGGCTATCGTTAATCCGGAAATGCCTGCGCCAGCGCTTCGAGCAGCTCGGCGTAGCGCTTTTCCAAGCGCTGCATCAGCTCGGCCAGCAAATTCATCAGGTCAAAGTCAGTAATATCTGACCGCGAGTTGCGTGATGGCCTGCCGCACCACGGTCTGCAGCAAATGCTTTTTGTTGTCGAGGATATGCGTTTGCTGCCGGGACACTTCGCTTTGAAACGCCAGCCAAGATTGCATCAGACAGGCGATATTGGCTGCCGGCGAGCCTTTGACTGGGTAGTGTTTTTGTAAAATTATGTAAATAAGCCAAACGGTACGCGATGCGTACCCTACGGGGCTACCTGGCTAGAGCGCTAGAA
>CAYFSA010000004.1:0-50239 GCA_964345605.1 uncultured Ectothiorhodospiraceae bacterium | reverse complement strand
GCCCAACATGGGCTAGCCGCCTGTCACCAATCCTTATACGGATGCTTGACTAACATGACGTTGTAATACCGCGGGTCGTGGGAGACTTCCTCGCCGAGCCAGGCGGGCTGATTGAAGGGCGTGTCGGCGCTGGGCAGCTCCAGCTCGGCCACGATCAGACCGGCGTTGTCACCGGCAAAGACGTCGACTTCCCAGGTATGGCCGGCATCCTCGACATAGTAGCGGGTCTTTTCGATCAGCGGCTTGTCGCAGAGTTTGTCGAGCATTTCGTGGGCATCGGCTTCGGGCAGGGGGTATTCGTATTCCAGACGCTCGACGCCGAGGGTGGCGCTTTTGATATTCAGATGGGCTTGGCCCGCTGCGACCCGCACGCGCACGGAGGCGCGTTCGGTGTTGCTCATGTAGCCTTGGCGATAGTCGATGGTCTTGACGATATGCTCGCGCCAGCCATCGCCGACGATGAGAAATTTGCGCTCGATCTCTTGGGCCATAATGATCCCTCAGTTGATTGGTTTAGCCACAAGCGGGCGAATGGATTCGTTTCTCCGGGGAGAAATGCTGTAGGGCGGGTTTCAACCGGCTCTTGCTCATTTCCAAAGGCTGCATGAAGGCGTGCCTACAAACGCAGCAGCGCCGTGCCCCAGGTGAAACCGCCACCGAAGGCTTCCATCATGATGGTCTCGCCGGGTTTGATCCGGCCTTCGCGCACCACTTGATCGAGGGCCAGGGGGATGGAGGCCGCCGAGGTATTGCCATGGGCATCGACGGTTACAACCACTTGTTCCATGGGCAATTGGAGCTTCTTGGCGGCGGCGACGATGATGCGCACATTGGCCTGATGCGGCACCAGCCAGTCGATGTCGCGTTTTTCCAGACCCGTTGCTGCCAGGGTTTCATCCACAATCCGGCCAAGGGTGTTGACCGCCATCTTGAACACCTCGTTGCCCTTCATGTGGATGAAGGCCTCGCCGTCGATCACCTGCTCATAGCCGCTGCCCACCCCGAACGGGACATTAAGCAGATGCTCATAAGCGCCGTCGGCATGCAGTTGGGTGGTCAAGATGCCGGGCGTCTCGCTCGCTTCGAGCACCACGGCCCCGGCGCCGTCGCCAAATAGCACGCAGGTGCCGCGGTCGGCCCAATCCAAAATGCGTGACAGTGTTTCGGCGCCGACGACTAATGCACAGCGGGCGGTGCCGGCGCGCACGAACTGATCCGCCACGCTTAAGGCATAGACGAATCCGGTGCACACGGCCTGAATATCGAAGGCCGGCGGCCCGTGAATGTCGAGGCGTTGCTGCAACAGGCAGGCGGTACTGGGGAAAATCCGATCCGGCGTGGTGGTCGCGACGATGATCAAGTCGACGTCATGGGGGCTGCGCCCGGCCCTATGCAGCGCGCGGCGGGCGGCTTGTTCGGCCAAGTCACAAGTGGTCTCGCCGGCGGCGGCGATGTGGCGTTTCTTGATGCCGGTACGCTCACTGATCCAATCATCTGAGGTATCGACGATCCGCTCGAGATCGGCGTTGGTCAGGATTTTGTCCGGCAGATAACTCCCGGTCCCGCTGATGCGTGCATAGGTCAACTGACAAGCCTCTGATTCAGCAACTGCTTTAGGTTATTACTAATGCGCTCCGGGACGTTAGCTTCAGCTTCTAGCCGAGCAATGCGAATGGCATTCTCAAAGCCGATCCGGTCGGTACCGCCATGGCTTTTGATGACCACGCCCCGCAAGCCCACGAGGCTCGCGCCATTATACAGCCGTGGATCAATGCGCTTGCGCAGGCCGCGCATGACCGGTTGGGCCACTAAACCGGCCAGCTTGGTCAGAGGGTTGCGCTTGAATTCACTGCGCATCAGGCCGCTTACCAGTTTAGCGACGCCCTCGCTGGTTTTGAGCGAGACATTGCCGACGAAACCGTCGCAAACGACCACATCGACGCCGCCTAAATAAATATCGTCGCCTTCCACGTAGCCGATGTAGTTCAGATCGCTTTGTTCTAAACGGGCTCCGGCCTGTTTGACTTGTTCATTGCCCTTGATGATTTCTTGGCCGATGTTCAACAAGCCGATACGCGGTTGGTCGATGCCGTCGACCACCTCGCAGACCACCGAGCCCATTACGGCAAACTCATAGAGGTGCTCGGCCGTGCAATCGACATTGGCGCCCAGATCAAGCATCTGAGTATGCCCCTGTTTGCTCGGCAAGGCCGCGATGATGGCGGGCCGGTCGATACCGGAGAGGGTTTTCAGAACGTAGCGGCCGGTGGCCATCAGCGCGCCGGTATTGCCCGCGCTGACACAAGCAGCGGCCTGACCTTCCTTGACCAGGTTGATCGCCACGCGCATGGACGAATCCTTTTTATTGCGCAAGGCTTGGGAGGGCGGTTCATCCATGGCCACGACCTCAGCGGCATGGCGGATATGCAGTCGCTCACGCATGTTGGCAGCGGCGCGGCGCAGGCGAGGTTCGATCTGCTTGCGATCACCCACCAGGATCAGCTCCAAATCCGGGAAATGCACCAAGGCATTCAGGGCAGCCGGCACCACCACGCTCGGCCCGTGATCGCCGCCCATGGCATCCAAGGCTACTTGATAGCTCGACATGGGTCGCTACTCGTGGCGGAGAATCAGTGGCGGCGCGGCCAGGCGCAGCCGAGCAACCCGGGGTGGCGCCGGCATACCGCGCTTAATCCTCGTCATCCGTGGCATCATTGTTTAAGATAACCTGACGGCCCCGGTAAAAGCCGTCTGCAGTGACATGATGGCGCCGATGGACCTCGCCGGTATGCGGATCGGTGGACAGGGCCGGGTGTTTTTTCAGCCCGTCATGGGAGCGGCGCATGCCGCGCTTGGCGCGCGTTTTGCGGTTTTGTTGCACAGCCATGGGTTTAAATCTCCTTTCACGTCATTCGTTACGCTTCAACCGGGCCAGGATAGCGAAGGGGTTCTCCCGCGCCGGTTTCTCGGGCAGTGGCTCGGCCTGCAAATAGGCCAGCATCTCGGGATCGCAAGCCGCAGGATCGGTATGCATGGGCGCTAGCGGTATATGCAGCAGCAATTCGTCCTCAATTAGGGCCTGGATGTCCAGACCGTTCAGACCGTTCTCGTTGAGCAGCAATACATCATGGGTTTGCTGCCATGCGGCCGCTTCGGCTTCCGTGGTGACCAGGGCCAGATCCAACTCGCTATCGATTGCCAGCACGATTTCGCCGAGGCAGCGTTGGCAACTGAGATGCAGTTGTGCCTGTAAGCGCCCTTGCAGCTTGCACAGACCGTCGGCGTGGTGCCGGCAAGTTGCTGTCAACTCAGCCGCACCCACGACTCGCCGGGTCGCGGCCACCAACCGCGGCAAGCCGGCGAGTTCCAGCCGGCCCTGCAGGTCGCGCTGCTGTGCGGCATAAAAATAGGGGTCGATGGCACGCGGTAGTGTACCAAACATAAGCCAATCAGTTTAGAAACAATTGATAAAACTTGTCAAAGCGCAGCCTGGACTGCTTGGACTGTTGCGATGCAGCAAAAACGGGTTGAAATCCGCATAACTAATGACGGATACTCGCTTCCCATCATTTTGGCATTGCTTGAGCCGCGGACAAAGACGTAATCACTCGTGATCAAAAAATTACTCATTGCCAATCGGGGCGAGATCGCCGTACGCATTATCCGGGCCTGCGCGGAGATGGGCATCATCTCGGTAGCCGTCTATACCGAGGCCGATCGTCATGCGCTGCATGTGAAAAAGGCGGATGAATCGTACAGTCTCGGCCCCGAATCCCTCGAGGGTTACCTTAACACGCCTCGCCTGGTGAATCTGGCCAATTCGGTCGGCTGTGATGCGATCCATCCGGGCTACGGCTTTTTGGCCGAAAACCCGGAGCTGCCGCTGGCCTGTGTCAATGCCGATTTGTGCTTCGTCGGGCCGAGTGCCGAAGTCATGCAGCGTATGGGTGACAAGGTGCAGGCCCGGACGGCCATGCTTGCCGGCGGTGTGCCCGTGGTGCCGGGCAGCGAGGGCAATCTGGCGGATGTCGACAGTGCCTTGGCGCTGGCTGAGCAAATCGGTTATCCGGTGATGCTCAAGGCTACCACCGGCGGCGGCGGCCGGGGGATTCGGCGCTGCGAGGATGCGACCGCGCTGCGCCGCAATTATGCACGGGTATTATCCGAGGCGTCCAAGGCCTTCGGCAACGCCGAAATTTTCATGGAAAAGGCCGTCGATAATCCGCGCCATATCGAAGTGCAGATCCTCGCTGACAGCCACGGCAATGCAGTGCATCTGTTCGAGCGCGATTGCTCGATTCAGCGGCGCCACCAGAAGCTGCTCGAGATCGCGCCCTCGCCGCAGCTCGATGAGCGCCAGCGAGCCTATATCGGCGAGCTCGCGGTCCGCGCCGCGCAGGCGGTCGATTATTGCAACGCCGGCACGGTCGAATTCCTGATGGACGGCGAAGACAACTTTTATTTTATGGAGATGAATACCCGCCTGCAGGTCGAGCATCCGGTCACCGAAATCATTACCGGCATCGATATTGTCCAGGAGCAGATTCGTATCGCCGCGGGCAAGCCCCTGTCGGTAAGTCAGGCCGACATCGAGTATCGCGGCATCGGCATCGAATTTCGCATCAATGCCGAGGATCCCAAGAACGATTTTCTGCCGAGCTTTGGCCGCATCACCAAATACTACGCCCCGGGCGGGCCGGGGGTGCGCACCGACGGGGCGATTTATACGGGCTATCATATCCCGCCTTATTACGACTCCATGTGTGTCAAGCTCATCGTCTGGGCGCTCACCTGGGAACAGCTCATCGCCCGCGCCCGCCGGGCGCTGCGCGATATGGGGGTGTATGGCGTCAAGACCACGATCCCCTATCATCTCGCGATTCTCGGTTCGGCCGATTTCCGCAGCGGTCAATTCGATACGTCTTTCGTCGAGCAGCATCCCGAGCTGATCGATTATTCCGTGCGGCGGCGGACCCGTGAGGTCGCCAGCGTTGTCGCCGCTGCCTACGCCGCCCATAAAGGGCTGTAGCTGAACGCCCGAGGAAGTCATGAGTCAGGCCTATATTACCGAAACCATTCTGCGCGACGCCCATCAATGCCTGATTGCCACGCGCATGCGCACCGAGGACATGCTGCCGGCGTGCGAGCGCCTCGATCGGGTCGGCTTTTGGTCCCTGGAAGTCTGGGGTGGCGCCACCTTCGATGCCTGTCTGCGGTTTTTGAAGGAAGACCCCTGGGACCGTCTGCGGCAATTGCGCGCGGCCTTGCCCAATACCCGCCTGCAAATGCTGCTGCGCGGTCAGAATCTGGTCGGCTATCGGCATTATTCCGATGATGTCGTACGCGCCTTTGTCGCCAAGGCGGCCGCCAATGGTATCGATGTCTTTCGGGTGTTCGATGCCCTTAACGATACCCGCAATCTGAAAGTCGCCATCGATGCGGTCAAGGCGGCCGGCCGGCATGCCCAGGGCTGCATCAGTTATACCGTCAGTCCGGTGCATACCATCGCGGCCTTCACCGAGCAGGCCAAGGCTATGGAGGCCATGGGCTGTGACAGTATCGCCATCAAGGATATGGCCGGCCTGCTGACCCCGACCGCGGCGGCCGAGCTGACCGCCAGTCTGCATGCCACGCTCGGCGTGCCGATTCATGTGCACTCCCATGCCACTTCGGGGCTGTCGGAAATGTGCCATCTCAAGGCGCTCGAGCAGGGCGCCCGGGGGATCGACACGGCCATCTCCGCCTTCGCCGGCGGCGCCAGCCATGCGCCGACCGAGTCGATGGTGGCCGCGCTGGCCGGGACCGACCATGACACCGGCCTGGATCTCGAGCTGCTGCAGGAAATCGGCTTTTATTTCAATGCGATCCGCAAGAAATATCACCAGTTCGAGAGCGAGTTCACCGGCCTGGATACCCGGGTGCAGACCTATCAGGTACCGGGTGGCATGATCTCCAATATGATCAACCAGCTCCGCGATCAGGGCGCGCTGGACAAGCTGTCGGAGGTGCTGGCCGAAATTCCTCGGGTGCGCGAAGAACTCGGCTATCCACCGCTGGTGACGCCGACCTCACAGATCGTCGGCACGCAGGCGACCCTGAACGTGATCGTCGGCGAGCGCTACAAGACCATCACCAACGAGGTCAAGGCCTATCTGCAGGGCCGCTACGGCCGCGCCCCGGGTGAGGTCGATCCCTTGATCCAGCAAAAAGCCATCGGCCATGCCGATATCATCACGGCGCGCCCGGCGGATTTGCTGCCCGATGAGATGGCCAATCTCACCGCGGCCATTGGCGAGCTCGCCCACAGCGAGGAAGATGTGCTGAGCTATGCCATGTTCCCCGAGATCGGCCGGGACTTCCTCGCCCAGCGCCAGGCCGGCACCCTCATGCCCGAGCCGCTCGAGCCGGCCCCGGTACAAACCGAGATGTCGGCTGAAGAGAGGCCACCCGAGGAGTTCAAGGTGACCCTGCATGGCGAGACCTATCATGTGCATATCACCGGGGCCGGTCACAAGCACAATGACAGCCGCTCGGTCTACCTGAGTATCGACGGCATGCCCGAGGAGATCGTGGTCGAGACCCTGGGCGAATTCGCCCCGCCCAAGACCAATAATCAGCAAAGCGCGGGCAAGGAAGGCAGCAGTCAGCGGCCGCCGGCCATCCAGCCGGGCCATGTCGGCACCTCGATGCCCGGCACCATCGTCGATGTTCTGGTTGCGGTGGGTGATCAGGTCGCCGCCGGCGATCCGATTCTGATCACCGAAGCCATGAAAATGGAAACCGAGATTCAGGCCCCCGTGGCCGGCGAGGTCAGCGAAATCCTGGTTGCCAAGGGCGAAAACGTCAACCCCGACGAGACGCTGGTGGTCATTACCGAGCACTAGGTGTTACGGGTCGGTAAGTCATGTCCGGATAATCATTATGACCAAGCTCGTCCTCGCCTCCAGCTCGCCGTATCGGCGCGCCCTGCTTTGCCGGCTGGGCCTGCCGTTCACCACCCAGGCCCCTATGATTGACGAGACGTGCCTGCCACAGGAGACGGCCGAGGCCATGGTCAGGCGTTTGGCCAGTGCCAAGGCCCGCGCCGTGGCCGAGCCCGACAGCCTGGTCATCGGTTCCGACCAATGCGCCGTGCAGGATGACCATATCGTCGGTAAGCCCCAGCATCATGAGCAGGCCGTGGCCCAGCTCAAGCGTTGGTCGGGGCGGGCGGTGACCTTCCTGACTAGCTTATGCTTGTTGGATTGCGAGCGGGACTTCGAGCAGGTCGATGTGGTGGCCTACAGCGTACATTTCCGCGAGCTGACCGCGGCGGAAATCGAGCGCTATCTGCGTACCGAACAGCCTTATGACTGTGCCGGCAGCTTCAAGTCCGAGGGGCTGGGCGTGGCCTTGTTCACGCGCATGGAGGGCAGCGATCCCAATGCCCTGGTCGGCCTGCCCCTGATTCGGTTATGCGAAATGCTAGCGGCCGCCGGGCATCCGGTGCTGACCCTGGCCGACCCGGCCCAGCGCCCCGGTACGGTCGATCAGATTTGCTGAGCGGCCGGATTCAACTGGCCTAACCGTTGCCTAGCGCTTGGCCACGGACTGATGACTAGCGGTCCGTGGCCAGGCCTGCCGGCGCCGCAGGCCGCGCAGTAGTTGATTGTCGAGCGCCCGCGGAAAGGCCAGAAAATCATGCGGTATGGCACAGGCCTGAGCTTGGCGCATCACGTTAAACCCACAAGCGGAAATGAGCCGGTCGGCATGGGGCAGCAGCGGCTCAAGTGGATAGGCGGCGATGCTCGGGATCGAGGTTGGCAGCGAATCGCTATGTCGGGGCGTGACCAGCAGTAATTGCACCGCGCTCTGGGCTCGCTGTTTAAGCCGCTCGGCATGCCTGATAAGCGCTTGTGTTTCTTGGGCTGGGCCGGCATGTACGATCAGCCAGCGCTCGCTGTCGGCGCCGTGTGTCGCCGCCAGTGGGTTCCTCAGGGCGGCGGGCGGTGGTGGCGGATCGGTCAAGTTGAGCGGCGCCAATGTTTCGCTACGATTCTGCAGGTAGGCGAGATGCGGGGCGGTGAGCGTCTCGCAGACATAGGCGCGGCGGTAGTGAAGTGGCCGTGCCGGCAGCCGGGCCTGATAGCGCGGCCAGTGCAGCAGGCGGGCGATATGTGAACAGTTCACGCCGGCCAGTTCCGGGATTGCATCCAGTTCACCCAGTATCCCCGCCGGGAAGGCATCCACCCAGAAATCACGTGGCTGAAACTGTCGGATACAAGCCTGTACCCAGCGTTGCAGCGCCTGGGGTCGCTGCCGGCTCGCCGCCGGCGGCAGGAGGACGTGCGGCGTTGGTGCAAACGGCGGCGCCGCCGCCAACGAGCTGCTGCTCAGCGTGACCATCGGGCCGGCCAAGTCCAACGTATGGATCAGGGCGCGAATGCGGGTCACATGGCCCAATCCGCCGCCTAGCGCATAAAACATGTGCCTGCCCGCTGGGCCTTGCTCGCCATGGCTCATTGAATTGGCCGCAGGCGCGCCAGGATACCGAGATAGCCCTCGATTTCCCGTGTGTGGCTCAATGTTTCCCCCACCAGGTGCTGCGCCTGCCGGCCCAAACGGCTGAGTTCGGCATCACTCGCCTCGCTGGCCTGCTGGATGGCAGCCCGACAGCTATGCGGGTCGCCCGGATAAAACAGCCAGCCATGTTCGCCGTGGTCGAGATGATCGGCCATGCCGCCGACCTCGGCGGCAAGCAAAGGGATACCTAAAGCCGCCGCTTCGAGCATGACATTGGGCAGGCCGTCGTAATAGGACGGAATCGCCACGAGATCGCAGGCCAGATACCGAGGCAGCAGCGCGTACCGATCCATAAACGGGAGCTGCGTATAAGTGAGCCGGGGCGTTTGCTGAAGGAGATAGGCAGTGACCGCCGGGTCGAGCTGCCCGGCCAACAGCAGATGAAAGCGGTCAGCCCGGCCGGAAGCCAGCAAGGTTTGCAGGAAGAATAGCCCGCCTTTTTTCGGTTTGATATGCCCGAATAGCCCCAAAATCCGGTGCGCGGCAGCCGCATGCTGCTGTCGAAATGCCACAGCCTGGCGCTGATCCGACTGGCTGGCTTGCCAGTCGCTGCTGTCGAGGCCACTGGGGATGACCGCCGTGCGGCAGCGCGGCAACAGGCGCTGCAGTTTCCATTGGGCCTCGTGACTGACGCAGCAGACGTAGGCGGATTGGGTCGCGGCCTCCCGCAGCAGGTCCCGGCGCTTGAGATTGAAAACCGCTGTATCGAGGTCATTGCCGCGCAGCAGTGTAATGAGCGGACAATCCAGCCAGGCGGCGAAGACGGGGCCGGCGAGCAGCGGCAGTAGGCCGCCGAAGGCGACCACATGGGTGTAATCCGGTGGTGCCTGGCGCAGTCGGTGCCAGAGTAAATTGAGGCCATGGGCGGGATCGGCACCGATCGGTGCCGTGATATAGCAGCCGTTGATTTGGCGGGTAACACTGGGGGCGATAGTCCCCCGGCGCAAATGGATAATATCCACGCGCACCTCGCGCTGGCGCAGACCCGCAACAATCCGGTCGCAGGATTGGGCCATGCCTCCCTGATCAGGGGGATAGTTTTGGGTCAGCCACAGCAGGTGCCAGGCACTTGAGCTCATAATCGCGGTGGCTTAGCTGTCGAAAATATCGCCGTGCCCGGTTGCCTCGCCTTCAGCGTCGCTGACCGCTGTGCCGCCCTGGTCACGCGCGGCGAATCCCTGTCGGTCATAGGCATCGAAATAGGTTGCTAAATCCGGGCAAGCCGGCGTCTTTGGCGCTGCTGCAGCTTCAGGAGGGGCTTGCTCGGCGCTGGTAGCAGGTAGCTCGCCCTCGCCGGGCAATTCCAGATCGTGCGGTTCAAGGCATTCAAAGCAAACCAGAAGGCCATCTGCCAGCGTTTGGCAATGCGCCGCGCAAACGGCTCGCTGGCAGCGTGAACAACCCTTGTCGGTAGGGGCGGCACAAGGTTCTAAGGCGAGTAAGCCCTGGTTGATCTCACAGGTCGGCATGCGTGTCTCGGTTCGCTGGCGCAGTTCGCTGACTGCGGCTGTGTTGCAGAATTCAATGTTGCTCGGTCGCGCGAGCATGGTAAACCAAATCCGCGGTCATTGGGCAGCAGCCAGCAGCACAAGACGGGTTGGGGCGGGCCGGTTGCCGGCAGTGGGCACCCGGCAGTGGGCAACTAAGCGAGTGTCGGACTATTCTGGAGTTGTCGGTACAGGGTTTGGGAGCGCCGCTCGGCTAATGACCAGGTGAAATGCTCGGCGATCCAGTCCCGTCCTTGCGCACCCATCTGGCGGGCTTGCTCGGGTTCTTCCAGGAGCCGGCGCAAGGCGCGGCTCAGCTCGGCGGGACGATCGGGGCGGACCAGATACCCATGCCGGCCGTCCTGCATGACCTCGCGCACGCTGGGCAGATCGGCGGCGACCACCGGGACGGCACTGGCCAAGGACTCAAGGATTTTCAAGGGGCAGGCTCCTTGCTCGATATTGCGGGCACATTCGCGCAAAGGCGCGACGCTGGCTAGGGCATGCTGAAGCCAGGCAAGTAATTCCTGGCGCTCGAGCTGAAATAGCCAGTGGATCTGCGCAGCGATGCCCAGCTGTTCCGCTAAGCGCTGCAGCCGGCGGGCATGGCGGGGGGAGGTGGCCGCGATCACGACAAGCTGCAGGTCGGCCGAGTCTTGCAGCAGGGCAAAGGCCCGCAACAGAGTGTCGACGCCCTGCCAAGGCTGTAAGGCGCCGAAATACAGCAAATAGCGCGGCGGCGCGGCCGGCGGTCGCGGCCGGACGGTGGGTAGCGCGGCGCCATTGGGGATAACGTGAATTTTGTCGGCCGCCACTCCCAGGCCGATTAGATTCGCGGCGAGGGTCTGGCCCGGGGTGACGATGGCAGCGGCGTGCTGCCAGCAGTATTGCTCCAGCGTCCTTAGTTTGGCCTGAGTCGCGGGGGCCAGCCAGGGATAGCGCTCGCTCAGTTCGATGGATGGCAGGCCATTGATTTCGTAGATATGGCGGGTATGACGCTCACTGGCGCGCAGAATCGCGATACCCGACCAGGGGTCGCGAAACTGCGTAACCTGCAAGCACGGCCCGATATGCCTGACAATCCCTTCGAGCCAGCCGCTGTAAGCCGCGGCGCGGTCCAACATATTCGTTGCTGCTTGGGCGTTCCAGCGCCAGATGGTGATCGGGCCTTCCTGCTGGAATTGGGGCAGGGTGGGGCTGCCCAGTACCGTCAGCCAGGTACTGCCATAAGCGGCGGCCAGGCTGGCTGCGGCATGGCGGATATGGGTAGCGGCGCCTTTGGCGGCGGGAAAGCGGTCAAAGGCGGCATACAGCGCCGGTTGCGCCGTGTGTATCGGCCCCATGGGCGTTACAGCCCCAGGAAATCCAGAACCCCACGCTCGGCGATTTGGCGTCGCAGCAATTCGGAGGCATTCTCCAGCGCTTTCTCCCGGCCTTGCAGAGAAGCCGCGGAAACGGTCGCCTGACGGCTGCTGATTTGCTCGTCGGCGTCGCCGGCGGCAGTGAACCGGCTGGTGAGTGTGGCACGTACTTCCGAGCCGCGGCTGTAATGCTTGACCTGGGTGTCGATGTCGATGTGAATGGTATGGCCGCCGGGGTCGCTGCGCGTGGTGACCGGCAGCTGCTCGGCGTTCAGGAGGGCGGTGAGATGCCGGGCGATATAGCGGCTGGCGGGGTCGTGACTGACATGGAATTGTATGCGCTCGCGGGCCCGAGTCATCGAGGTGCGGTAATCATTAAAGCGCTGGGTCGCAGTGCGGGTGCTCGCTTGTTGACCAAAGGCGTTGAGCAGCTCGGCCAGCCCCTGGCCGCGCTCGACCAGCTCGCGTATTTGCGGCATTTTCTTGAGCTTGGCGGCGGCGGAGCCCTGCCGGAAGCTGGTCATGAGCGTGTCGAGCTGGTCTGCGATCTGCTCGAGTTCAGCCCGCTGGCGGGCCAGGAATTGCGACCGATCCACCGCGACCTTAACGAAATGGTTGCCGCCGCGCTGCTCATGTTGCGCGACTTGATAGCCGATAAATTGCGTGTCGTCGATCGTTTGTCGGGTGAGCTGGTTCATGGTGCGGCGGGTGCGGTCGTCATAACGCCCGGTCTGGACCCGCAACTCTTCAGATACGGTGGTCTTGATGCGCGCGGCGATATCGACCAGGCCTTTTTGGGTGGCTTGTTGCTTGGTTTGGCCGGTGCCATAGCCCCACCAGACGCCGGCGGGTTCAGCGGCGGGCTGCGCATACCACGCCGGGGGGGTGGGCGTGCCGCCGCCGGGCAGCAGGCTGCAGCCGCTCACGAGCAAAAGGAGCAAAACGATCAGGGCGCGCAACCAGGATGGACGAGTCATGTCGAGGTTTTTCCATGGGTTGGCGGCAGTCGGCCGAGCAACAGGCATCAGCCGGCAGCGACGAAGATTTGACCGGCCTCGACCTTGACCGGATAGGTTTGCACCGGTTCGGTCGCCGGTTCCTCACTGGGCAGGCCGGTGCGCAGATTGAAGCGTGAACCGTGCAATGGGCAGGCGACACAATCACCGTGCAATGCGCCTTGATAGAGCGAGGCATCCTCATGGGTACAGGTGTCATCGATTGCCAGGATTTCACCGTCGACGTTGGCGAGCAGAATCGGATGCTCGTCGACCTCGACCCGCGCGGTTTTACCCACGGGTAAATCCGTTTCAGTCAAAACGGGTACAAAGCGCATGGTTCTCTCCGCTGGCTCGCTAGCTGTGACTGGCCGCTTATTGTACAGGCTTTGCCTGACATTGGTAGGGTGGTTTAAGGGTGGTTTATAATTTGCCGACGTCAGGTCGCTATCAACGATGGCGCCTTGACGCCAGTCAAACCCCGAGTGTTTTGCTTGGTCAAAGGGCTATGTGCCGCTGATTTTTCTGGTATGTTGGCATGCATTGAGTTAATGCATAGGTACTGGCCATGACTGCGGGCGCTGGGCAGAGTCGGCCCACTCTCATCGATCCATTCGGACGAGCCATCAATTATCTGCGGATTTCGGTTACGGATCGGTGCGATTTCCGTTGCATTTATTGCATGGCCGAGCAAACCACGTTTCTGCCGCGTGCTCAGCTGTTGACCTTGGAAGAGATCGCCACGATCGCGGCGGCCTTCGTCGAGCTTGGAGTGACGAAAATCCGCGTCAGTGGCGGCGAGCCGCTGGCGCGGGCGAACGTCATGAGCTTATTGACCACCCTCGGCGGTTTGCCGGGGCTGAATGAGCTGACCTTGACCACCAACGGCGCACGCTTGGCGCGCTATGCGCAGCCCTTGCGAGCGGCTGGAGTGCGGCGGCTGAATATCAGCCTGGATAGCTTGCAGCCGGCACGGTTTCAGGCAATTACCCGCACGGGCGAGCTCGAACAAGTGCTGACCGGCATTGCCGCTGCGCAGGCGGCGGGGTTTGAGCGCATCAAGCTGAACACAGTGGTATTGGCCAACCGCAATGACGATGAACTCGTCGATTTGGTGCGATTCGCGGTGGCCAGGGGCTTGGATATCAGTTTTATCGAGGAAATGCCGCTGGGGGGGTTAGCGGATCATCAGCCTGAGGGCAGTCGCTGCTCAAGCGATCAGGTGCTAGCTAAGGTCAGCGAGGTCTTCGACCTGCTCCCCTCGACGGAAACGACCGGCGGGCCCTCGCGCTATTATCGCCTGGCAGGTAGCGCTTCCCGGCTTGGCCTGATCGCGCCGCACAGTCATAATTTTTGTGCGCAATGCAATCGGGTCAGGCTGACGACCGAGGGCCAGCTCGTGCTCTGCCTGGGCCAAGCCGATGCCGTCGATCTGAAACGGGTGCTGCGTGCTCATCCGGATAACCCCGGTGCGCTCGCTGCAGCGATCCGCGGCGCTATCGCCCGCAAGCCTTATGGCCATCACTTCGCGCGCGAGCAGCCGCTCGACTATCGCTACATGCACATGACCGGCGGATAATTTCATGTTTTGACCCATGGGGTTGTATCCTTAATAATGCTCGGTCATTGTGATTGGGTCAGTGTATCCTCACCTGGCGCGAGCGGTTGTCTCGATCAACACAACAGAGGGGTAAAAGACAAATGTCCGATAAATCGATTGACCAAGGTCGCCGGCATGCCATGCGGGTCGCTCTCGGCGGGTTGGCCGCAGTCCCATTGATGCATTTGGTGGGAAGTGCGGTGGCGTTAGCTGCGGAGCGTATTTCGGAAGACAATGCCATGGCGAAAAGCCTGCAATATCGGCATGATGCCACTGAAGCACAGCGGGTCGACAAGCCCGGCCATCCTGCCGAAGAGCAGTTTTGTCATAATTGCCAGTTATTGAAAGGGGATTCCGGCGAATGGCGCCCCTGTTACATCTTTGGCGATCAGTGGCTGGTTAATGCCGAAGGCTGGTGCACAGCCTGGGCACCGCGCGCTTCCGGTTGACCGCGAGCGGGCACGAAGCAAGCAGGGGAATGCGTGGGACTGCAGTGGGTAGCTGTAACCCTGAGCATTTACAGCGGCACGGTTTGTCTGCTGCAATCCCCGCATTCTCATGCCCGGGTCGTCACCGCAACGTGACGACTCATTACAGAGCCGTGTTGTTCATCAATGAAGAGAGGGGAATCGATAATGTCTCAAAACAAGACTGATCTGACACGTCGCAACGCCATGCGGACCCTGCTGGGCGGCTTGGCGGCCGTACCGCTGGCGCAGTTGGTCGGTTCGGCCGTGGCCACCGCTGCTGATCTGCCGCATCTGTCCGAAGATGATCCCGCCGCTTCCGGTCTGGGTTATAAGCACGATGCCACCGAAGCAGCGCGTACCAAAAAATCCGGTGTGCCGGCATCTGAACAGTTCTGCAGTAACTGCAACTTCATCCAAGCCGATTCCGGCACCTGGCGGCCTTGCGCCATCTTCCCGGGCAAGCTGGTCAATGAGAATGGCTGGTGCACAGCCTGGGCGCCCAAAGCCTAACGTTTAGGTCATTACGCGCCGATGCGACCGTCATGGCCCCTGTGCGGGGCCATGACAGCCGATGCGTTCCATCGATTTGCCATCGCTCATGCGTCCAGCAAACAAGCTTGGCCAATGCAGCCAGCGCCCCATACTGCGGCAATGACTCTGGAGCACACTATGCAACGCCGGCTCCGGCCCTGCCAGCATTGCCGCCAGGCTAGTCTGCGCACCAGGTATGCAGCAGCTTGTGCCGATCGACACCGGAATTTTTTTCCTTCCATGAATACCCCTCGGGTGGGATACTGATGGCTGAGCCGACTGGCCGCCGATTCGCCTATTGAACGATATTGACCAAGTACGCCTGGGAGCATTGAGATCATGGCGACCGCAGCATCATCCATTAAGCTGACCGGTTTGACCCTGCGGCTGGTGCAGGACGGCGTGGTTGAGGAAGGTATTGCCATGCAGGCCCAGGAAGCGGCCCAGAGCAAGCGAACCTCGGTCGTCGATTATCTGATCAAGCAGCATCAAGTCGAGCCCCAGGCTATCGCCTTGTCGGCGGCGTATGAATTTGGTCTGCCGGCCTTCGATCTGGGGGTACTGCAAACGGAATGGATTCCCAAATCGGTCGTCGAGGAAAAGCTGATCCGTCAGCACCAGGCCTTACCGATTGTGCAGCGGGGCAATCGGCTGCACGTCGCCATTGCCGATCCCACCAATCTCGCTGCCCTTGATGAAATCAAATTCAATACCGGCATCACCACCGAGCCGGTGATTGTCGAGGCCGACAAGCTGGCCAAGCTGATCGATGATGTGCTGTCGGCACCCGAATCGAAGATCGACGTGGATCTGGATGAGGGCTTGGAAGACCTGGAGTTCGTCGATACCGAGGCGGAAGGGCAGGCTGAGGTCGATGCCGACTCGACCGACGATGCGCCGGTGGTGCGCTTTGTGAACAAGGTCTTACTGGATGCCATCGGCCGCGGCGCCTCCGATATTCATTTCGAGCCTTACGAGAAAACATGCCGGGTGCGCCTGCGCATCGACGGTGTGCTGCAGGAGGTCGCTTCGCCGCCGACGGCGCTAGCCCCACGGATTGTCGCGCGCATGAAGGTCATGTCGCGTATGGATATCGCCGAGCGCCGCGTTCCCCAGGATGGCCGGATCAAACTGCAGGTGTCTAAAAGCCGGGCGATAGACTTTCGGGTCAATACCCTGCCCACCCTGTTCGGCGAAAAGATGGTCCTGCGGATTCTCGATCCCTCCAGTGCCAAAATGGGGATCGACAAGCTCGGCTATGAGCCCGAGCAGAAGAAAATGTACATGGATGCCCTGCAAAGTCCTTACGGCATGATCCTGGTGACGGGTCCCACCGGCAGCGGTAAAACGGTCTCATTGTATACTGGCTTAAATATCCTGAATGAGCCCGGGCGCAATATCTCCACGGCCGAGGACCCGGCCGAGATCAATATTCCGGGCATCAATCAGGTCAATGTCAATCCCAAAGTGGGCCTGACCTTCGCTGCCGCGTTGCGGGCCTTTTTGCGCCAGGACCCGGATGTCATCATGGTCGGTGAGATTCGCGACCTGGAAACGGCGGAGATCGCCATCAAGGCGGCGCAGACGGGGCACTTGGTGCTGTCCACCCTGCATACCAACGATGCCCCGCAGACCTTGAGCCGTCTGCTCAATATGGGCGTGCCAGCCTATAATATTGCCTCGGCGGTGACATTGATTATCGCCCAGCGATTGGGACGGCGGTTATGCTCGAATTGCAAGGAAGTCGATGATATTCCGCGCCATGCCCTATTGGAGGAAGGTTTTTCGCAGGATGAAGTTGATGCCGGCATCACACTCTACAAACCCAAGGGCTGTGATCAATGCGGCGGTAAAGGCTATAAGGGGCGTGTCGGGATTTATCAGGTGCTGCGTGTGTCCGATGAGATTGGGCGGATTATCATGGAAGGGGGTAACGCCGGCGATATCGCCCGGCAAGCTCAGCGCGAGGGCGTTGCGGATTTACGTAAATCCGGACTGAAAAAGGCGAAAGACGGCGTCACCAGTCTTGAGGAAATCAACCGCGTAACAATGGATTAAACCATGGCCGAGAAGACAGCGAGTAAGCAGGAAATTTTTCTTTGGGAAGGTTTAGACCGCCAGGGCAAGAAAGTCAAAGGCGAAGGTTCTTCCACCAGCGTAACCTTGATGCAGGCGAATCTGCGGCGTCAAGGGATCAATCCCACCAAGGTTCGCAAAAAACCCAAGCCGCTGCTCGGTGGCCAAAAGAAAATCAAAGCCGAGGACGTCACGGTTTTCGCCCGGCAGTTGGCGACCATGATGTCGGCGGGCGTGCCGTTGGTGCAGGCCTTCGAAATCGTTGCCCGTGGCCATGAAAATCCCTCCATGGGGGATTTGTTGATCAAGATCAAAAACGACATCGAAGGGGGGACAACCCTGGCCGAGGCCTTGAGCCGCCATCCCAAGCACTTCGATCGGCTGTTCGTCAACTTGGTCGCCGCTGGTGAGCAATCGGGCGCCCTCGAAACGCTGCTCGACAAGATCGCGACCTATAAAGAAAAGACTGAATCGACCAAAAAGAAAATCAAAAAGGCTCTGGTCTATCCGTCGGCCATCGTGGTGGTCGCCATCGGTGTTTCGGCGATCCTGTTGCTGTTTGTTGTGCCGCAGTTCGAGTCCCTGTTCCAGGGCTTCGGTGCCGATCTGCCCGCATTGACCCGCATGGTCATCAATCTATCTGAATTTTTGCAGCAATCCTGGTATATCGTGCTGTTTTCATTAGGGGCGATTGTGACTGTGTTCGTACAGGCATTGAAGCGTTCCCCGCGGCTGCAGTACGTGATGGATGTGCTGATGCTCAAGATTCCGGTGGTCGGGGATATCCTGCGCAAGGGCACGTTGGCACGCTTTGCCCGGACTTTGGCGACTATGTTTGCCGCGGGCGTGCCCCTGGTCGAAGCGATGGAGTCAGTGGCCAACGCTGCCGGGAATGCCGTCTATCGCGACGCGGTGCTGCGGATGCGGGATGACGTGGCGGCCGGTACGCAATTGCAGACCACCATGAAAAATCAGAATGTCTTTCCGAACATGGCGGTGCAGATGACCGCCATCGGCGAGGAATCCGGCTCGCTGGATACCATGCTGACCAAAGTCGCCGATTTCTATGAAGAGGAAGTCGATGCCGCGGTTGATGCCCTGAGCAGCCTGCTCGAGCCCCTGATTATGGTCGTCCTCGGCGGCATTGTCGGCACCCTCGTCATCGCTATGTATCTGCCGATCTTCAAAATGGGGCAGGCTATCTAGGATGCCGTATCGGCGCCCCGAGGTCATCGCATGATGGAATTGCTCGCCTGGTGGCAGGCTTATCCGCTTGGCTGGGCGTTCACATTGACCGTCTTTGCCCTGGCGATTGGCAGTTTTTTGAACGTGGTCATTTTACGCCTGCCGGTGATGCTGGAACGGCAATGGCGGGCCGATTGTGCCGAGTTGCTCGGTACCGATCTTAACGATGATGACAAACCGCGGTTTGATTTGCTGTGGCCGGGCTCGACCTGTCCCCACTGCGGTCATCGCTTGCGGATTTGGGAAAATATTCCGCTATTGAGTTACTTGCTGCTGCGCGGCCGCTGTGCTGCCTGTCAGACGCGTTTGTCGTGGCAATATCCGTTGGTCGAGCTGACCACGGCCGTCCTTACTGTGCTGGTCGGTTTGCATTTCGGGCCGAGCTGGCCGACCGTGGCGGCCTTGCTGTTGACCTGGGGGCTGATTGGCCTCGCCGTGATCGATCTGCGGACCTACCTGCTGCCGGATTCGATTACCCTGCCGCTACTGTGGCTCGGCTTGCTGGTGAACTGGATGAATGGTTTTACCGATCTGGAGTCCAGCCTGCTCGGCGCTGTCGGTGGCTATTTGAGCCTGCGCATTATATTCCAGCTATTTAAATGGGTGACCGGCAAGGAAGGCATGGGCTATGGCGATTTCAAATTGCTGGCGCTGCTCGGGGCCTGGCTGGGTTGGCAAATGTTGCCTTTGGTGTTGGTCCTGGCTTCTTTTACGGGGGCTATCGTGGGGATCACATTAATCTTGTTCGCCGGTCGGGCCCGGGCAAAACCGATTCCCTTTGGTCCATTCTTAGCCATTGCCGGTTGGTTAGGGCTGCTCTATGGGGATACGCTCAATAATCTGTATTTGCGGTTTGCCGGTCTGGCGTGAGCGGTGTGCTAGTGGTCGGGCTGACCGGCGGGGTAGGCGCCGGTAAATCCACGGTGGCACAGCAGTTTGCCGAGTTGGCGGTGCCAGTGATCGATGCCGATGAGATCGCCCGCGAGGTGGTCAGACCCGGCAGCCCGGTGCTTGCCGAAGTCGTTGCGGTCTTCGGTGAAGCGGTTCTGCAAAGTGATGGCCACTTGGATCGGGCTGCGTTACGCCGGAAAATCTTTGCTGACTCTGCCAGTCGCCGCCGCTTGGAGGCTATACTCCATCCCCGTATTCGCGTTACCATCCAAGAGCGTTTGGAGCAGCTGGAAGCGTTGTATTGCATACTGGTCGTGCCTTTGCTGATCGAAACGGAAATGACGGATTTAGTCGATCGTATTATGGTGATTGAGTGTGACGAGCCAACCCGGGTGGCCCGGGTTGGCGCGCGCGATAACGTGAGTGCAGCGGATGTGCGCCGCATCATGGCCAATCAAATCACCCCGGTGAAGCGCCTGCAATATGCCGATGACGTGCTTTACAATGATGGCAGCCGCCCGTATCTGGTGCGTCAAGTCCAAGCGCTGCACGCTCGTTACCTGGCCTTGGCGGGTGGTCGCAACGCTGCCGACTGACGGCGGCCGATCAGCTCGTTTTTTGTTCAACTCAAGCCAATTGCCCTTTTGTGACCGATAAGATTATCTACGAACAGCCCCTGAACGAGCGCATACGCACCCTGCTGCGCCTGGAAGAGCTGATGCAGCGCTGCCGTTATTTTTTGGACGGTCACTCGCGCTGGGATACCCACGGGGCCCTGATGACCATGCTGGAGCTGGTGGAACTGGTCAATCGCGGGGATTTGAAAAGCGATCTGATGAAGGAGCTGGAGCGCCAGAATGCCAACCTGAGTCGCCTCAGCGAAAAGGCCGAGGTCGATCAGCCGCGCTTGGAGCAAATCATCGAGCAACAGCGCCAGGCCATCAAACATCTGCGGCATTTGTCCGGGCAGCCGGATCAAGAACTGCGGTACAACGAATTTTTCAACAGCATTAAAAAACGCATGACCATTCCCGGCGGGTCCTGTGATTTCGATTTGCCGGCCTACCATTACTGGTTATCACGCGAGCCCGAGCAGCGCATTGCCCAGTTACAGGCCTGGATCCATCCTTTCGAGCAGGTCAAAGAGGGTGCTGATCTCGTCTTAGAGCTGATTCGTAACAGTGCCCCCCCTTTGCCGAAAGCGGCCGAGCGAGGCTTTTATCAGCAGTCCCTGGATGTTGAAACGCCCTATCAGCTCATTCGCGTCTGGCTACCCGGGGAAGTGACCTGGCATCCCGAAATCAGCGCCGGTAAGCATCGGTTCTCGGTGCGCTTTTTGGCCTTGGAGGATTTGGCCGCCCGCCCCACTCAGGTCCACGAGGATGTTGCCTTCGAGCTTGCCTGCTGTGCCCTGTAGCTTATTTCGGGCCGAGTCACTGTAACTTGCTTCACTGCAATTCAAAAGGAATCGTCACGGCCTGGCGGCCCTGGGTTTCAGTGTCGATCTCCAGTCGCGCGAGCCAATCCCGCCGGCCGCTCGAGCATACCGGCAGCACGACCTTGCCCAGCCAGCGCTGACCTTGAGCCGGTTTTTGCTGGGTAGCCGCCGGCTGCAGCTCGACCTCGTTGACGCCCATCTCCATGCCGGCCATATCGAAGTCGAGTAGGGCCCCTGCAATCGGCTCATTGACCACGAGTTCGGCCTGGAAGGGGCGCAGGGCCTCGGGCTGGGGCGTAAAGCGCAGCAGCGCGGTTTGCCCGGCGAGGTTTAAGGGGCAGCCGGTGGCTGCGGCCGGGTCGCACGCGACTGTGGGCCCGGCCGCATCGGCCTGCTGGCTCTCCTGTTGCTGCAGGTAGGCGCCCAGAATCAATCCCGACAAGGCGGCTGTGACGGTGAGAAAGGTAGGGACGACACCAAATTTCATGTTGGACTCCCGGCCCACAGACCGCGGATGGCCGCGATCCCCTGGGCACCATGGACAAAGGCCTGATCCCGATCCGCGTCGCTCATGCCGCCCAGGGCATAGACCGGCAGGGTGGTTGTCGCGACCAGGGTGTGAAATGTTTGCCAGCCCAGCGGCCTGGCAGCGGGATGCGAGGCCGTCGCCCGGACCGGCGAGAGCACCGCGAAATCGACGCCTAGCCGTTCGGCGTGGGCGAGGGCGGCGGCATCGTGACAGGAGGCGCCGACCACAAACTCAGTCGGCAGCGGGCGGGCTGTCAGTTGCCTGAGCTGCTGTTCCCTGAGATGGACGCCGGCGGCCCCGATTTCCTGAGCGAGCAGGGCGTCGCCATGAATCAGCAGACGGGCCCCGTAGCGTTCAGTCAGGGCGAGGGCCTGCGCGGCGAGCGCCCGCAAGTCCAGTCGGGCCAGGTCCTTGCCGCGCAGTTGCACCAGGCGGATGTCCGCTTGCAGGCTGGTCTCGAACTCAGCGAGAAAGGCCGCGGCTGCGGGCCCGGGCTCTGGAGTAATGAGATAGCGATCGGGCAGCGCCAGGGCAGTCAGGATTGGCCGGTTGGCGGCGGGGAACCGGTAGCCGGGCAGCGCGGCGATAGGCACCCATCTGGTCTGCTGGCCTTCACGGCCGGTGGGGATGCCGGTATAGCCTTCGACCAGCCAGCAATCCAGCAGGATGGCTTGATCGGGATAGCGGTGGCGGATCTGGATCAGCGGCCGGGCGGCGGTCATGCCGATACCGAGCTCTTCGTCCAGTTCGCGGGCCAGGGCCTGCTCGCGGGATTCGTCGGGCTCGCGCTTGCCGCCCGGGAATTCCCAGCGATCGCCCTGATGTTGGCCGGTATGCCGATGGCTGAGCAGAACCCGGCCGTCCGGGTCCCGGATCGCGGCCGCGACCACATGCAGCCAGTTGGTCGCAGTGTCAGGTTCGGTATTCGGCATTGATCCGGACATACTCATGGGAGAGATCCGAGGTCCAGACGCTGGCGGTGTGTTCGCCCTGACCGAGTTCGATGAGGATATCCAGCTCGGGCTCGGCAAAGGCTGCCTGACCGGCGGCTTCAGTATAGTCCGCGGCGCGGGCGCCGTGAGCGACACAGCAAACCCCGTTGAGTGAGATGCTGACCTGCTCGATGGCCAACGCCGGGATTTCAGCCCGGCCCACCGCCGCGAGGATACGGCCCCAATTCGGATCGCTCGCAAACAGGGCGGTCTTGACCAGCGGCGAGTGGGCTACAGTGCGAGCGACGCCATCGGCAGCCGCCGCGCTGGCAGCCCCTGTGACCCGAATTTGCACGAATTTGGTTGCACCTTCGGCATCGCGCACGATGGCCTGGGCGAGCTGACGGTAGACGACGGCCAGGGCGCTCTCCAGGGCCGCCAGGTCGGCCGGCTCGCTGACGGGCGTCGGCATGGCGGTCCCGCTGGCCAGCAAGGCGCAGGCGTCATTGGTCGAGGTGTCGCCGTCGACCGTGATCCGATTGAAGCTCTGCGCCAGCAGGCGGGCCTGCAGGGCCTGCAGCTGGGCTCCGCTGAGGTTGGCGTCGGTGGCGACGAAGGCCAGCAGGGTCGCCATATCGGGGCAGATCATGCCCGCGCCTTTGGCCATGCCGGTGACGGTAACCACGCCGGTGCTCAAAGTGGCTTGGGCGGACGCCGCCTTGGGCAGGGTGTCGGTGGTCATGATGGCGCGGGCCGCGGCCAGCCAGGCGTTGGCATCATCGCGCAGGTCGGCGAGCAGGCGGGGGAAGGCGTTGACCAGCGGGGCTAAGGGCAGCAGCTCGCCAATGACGCCGGTGGAAAACGGCAGGATGGCGGCCGCGGCGACGCCGGCCTGGGCGGCGAATTGCTCGCAGCAGCTCAGTGCCGCGGCCATGCCCGCCGCGCCGGTGCCGGCATTGGCATGGCCGGCGTTGATCAGCAGGTAGCGGGGGCGGGTGTGGGCCAGATGCTGCCGGGCCAGGATTACCGGGGCGGCCTGAAAGGCATTTTGGGTGAAGCTCACGACAGTGGTCGCGGTTGCCGGCAGGGCCAGCAGGGCCAGGTCATCCCGGCCCTGGTAACGGGCGCCGGTGGCCGCGGTCGCCAGGCTCACGCCCGGTACCGGCAGCAGATCTTGTGGGGCATCGAGGCCGACTGCCATGGCACACCTACAGCTTGCCGTGGCAGTGCTTGTATTTCTTGCCCGAGCCGCACCAGCAGGGGTCGTTGCGACCGATTTTCGGGGTTTCGCGGCGATAGGGCTGGGGCTTGCCGGCGTCTCCCTCGGTGGCCGCGGCGGCTGCCTGCTCGGCCTGGGCCAAGGCAGTCGCATCCGCCGCCGCGTGCTGCTCGGCCGCTTGGCCATCGTCCAGGGCGTTGCCGGCCTCGGGATGGCTGAACTGCATCTGCGGCGGGGCCTGGGGCGCAAGCTCGAGATCCGGCAGCGGGGCCTCGGGCTGTAATTCGAGCTGCATCAGCATGGTAGTGCTATCGCGCTTAATGCGCTCGAGCAGGGACTGGAACATCTGGAAGGCTTCGCGCTTGTATTCCTGTTTAGGATTGCGCTGGGCGTAGCCGCGCAGGCCGATACCTTGGCGCAGATAGTCCATAGCGGCCAGATGCTCCTTCCAGGCGCTGTCGAGGACCTGCAGGAGAATATCCTTTTCCACCCGGCGCATGAGCTCGCTGCCGATTTCCGCTTCTTTGGCGGCGATGGCCTCGTCGACGGCGCTGTGAATCCGCTCGCGCAGCGGCTCCTCGTGCAGGGATTCGTCCTCGTCCAGCCATTGTTGTACCGGTAAGTCCAGATTGAGCTCCTTGTGCAGGGCCTCAGTCAGGCCGGCGACATCCCATTGTTCATCCAGGCTACCCGGGGGGATGTATTCGGAAATCAAGGTATCGACTGTGTCTTGGCGCAGGGAGTCGAAGGTTTCTTTGACTTGTTCGGCCTCGAGCAACTCCTTGCGCTGCTGATAGATGACCCGGCGCTGATCGTTGGCGACGTCATCGTATTCGAGCAGGTTTTTGCGGATATCGAAGTTATGGGCTTCGACCTTGCGCTGGGCATTTTCGATGGCGCCGCTGATCCAGCGGCTTTCGATGGCCTGGCCTTTTTCCATCCCTAAGCGCTGCATGACGCCACGGATCTTGTCCGAAGCGAAGATGCGCATGAGATTGTCTTCCAGGGAGATATAAAACCGGCTGGAGCCGGGATCGCCCTGCCGCCCGGAGCGGCCGCGGAGCTGATTGTCGATGCGCCGGGATTCGTGCCGCTCGGTGCCGACGATATGCAAGCCGCCGGCGGCGACCACTTGTTCATGCAGTTGTTGCCAGGTTTGTTGGGTCTGTTCTACCGCGGTCGGATCGGGATCATCACCGAGCTCGGCGAGCATGTGATCGAGACTGCCGCCGAGGACGATATCCGTGCCGCGGCCGGCCATGTTGGTGGCGATGGTCACCGTACCCGGCCGCCCGGCTTGGGCGATAACCTGGGCCTCGCGCTCGTGCTGCTTGGCATTGAGCACCTGATGGTCGATGCTTTCCTGCTGCAGACGCCCGGAGAGGAACTCGGAGGTTTCGATGGAGGCGGTGCCGACCAGGGTAGGCTGGCCGCGGGCAACGCAGTCCTTGATACCAGCGATGATGGCCTGGAATTTCTCTTCCGCGGTGAGATAAACCAGATCCTGCAGGTCCTTGCGGATCATCGGCTTATGGGTCGGCACCACGACCACTTCCAGGCCGTAGATCTGCTGGAATTCATAGGCCTCGGTATCGGCCGTGCCGGTCATGCCGGCGAGCTTGTCGTAAAGCCGAAAATAGTTCTGGAAGGTGATCGAGGCCAGGGTCTGATTCTCGGCGCGGATGGCCACCCCTTCCTTGGCTTCGATCGCCTGGTGCAGGCCCTCCGACCAGCGCCGGCCGGGCATGGTGCGGCCGGTGAATTCGTCGACAATGACGATCTGGCCGTTACGCACGACATATTCCACATCGCGATGATACAGGCTGTGGGCGCGCAGGGCGGCGTGCAGATGATGCAGCAGGGCGACGTTCTGCGGATTGTATAGGCCGACATCCGGGCTCAGCAGACCGGCCTCACGCAGCAGTTCCTCAACGCGGTCGTAGCCGGACTCAGTCAGAAACACCTGCTTGGTTTTCTCGTCAATGGAGTAATCGCCGGGGGCCTCGGGGTCTTCGCTCTGGCCTTCGGGGATATCTTCCGGGCGCTGCAGCACTAGCTGCGGGACGATACGGTTGATCTGCTGATACAGCTCGGAGCTGCGCTCACCGGCCCCGGAGATGATCAGCGGGGTCCGTGCCTCGTCGATGAGGATGGAGTCGACCTCGTCGACGATGGCGTAGGCGAGCTCGCGCTGGACCCGATCCTCGGCGCGGAAGGCCATGTTGTCGCGCAGATAGTCGAAGCCGAACTCGTTGTTGGTACCGTAGGTGATGTCGGCGGCATACGCCTCACGGCGGGTCACCGGGCGTAGATAGAGATAGCCGTCTTCCTCTGTTGCCGGGTGATGCGCGGGATCGTAGATGAACGAGGCATTATCCGGGCCGCGGCCGCCGGAAGCGTTGATGACCCCCACCGACAGGCCGAGAAAATGATACAGCTTGCCCATCCAAACAGCATCGCGCCGGGCCAGGTAATCGTTGACCGTGACGATATGCACGCCGCGGTCGCTAAGGGCGTTCAGATAGGCGGCCAGGGTGGCCACCAGGGTTTTGCCCTCGCCGGTGCGCATCTCGGCGATTTTGCCCTCGTCGAGGACCATGCCGCCGACGATCTGCACGTCGAAATGCCGCATCCCCAGGGTACGTTCGCTGGCCTCGCGCACTGCAGCAAAGGCCTCCGGTAATAAGTCCGCCAGCGTTGCCCCGGCCGCGAGCCGGCCCCGCAACGCCGCGCTGTGACCCTTTAAGTCGGCGTCGCTCAGGGCGCGATAGCGCTCGCTCAGCGCGTTGACGGCCTCGGTCCGTTGGTTATAGCGTTTGATCAGCCGGTCGTTGCGACTGCCGAAAAACTTGTTGAATAGTTTCATCATAGGTATCGGTAGCAATCCTTAATGCGTGAATGAGGGGTCAGCGCCGCGCGCGAGGGTGACCGCTCACGGCGTACTTGCCTGAGTGAAGCGGGCGGGATCGACATGCCGGCCCCCTTGATGCACCTCGAAATGGACATGCGGGCCGGTGGCGCGCCCCGTGCTGCCCACCGTGGCGATGATCTGACCCTGGCGCACGGTGTCGCCGGTTTGCACGTCAATGGTCTGGCAGTGGGCGTAGCGCGTACTGTACCCATCGGGATGGCGGATTTCCACCAGCTTGCCATAGCCCGGGGTGACGCGCGTGGCGGTCACCACGCCGTTGGCGACGGCGAAGATCGGACTGCCGACCCGGGCGGCGTAATCCACGCCGCGATGAAACTCGGCCTGGCCGTTGAACGGATCCTGGCGCTTGCCGTAGCGCGAGGTGATCCAGCCATCGGCGATGGGGCGGCCGGCGGGGCGGCCCTGATCGGCAACCTGATTGGTCATGGTCAGGCCGAGCAGTACCTGCCATTGCTCGTAGTGGGCCTGCAGTTGTTCGGCCAGGCCCGCCAACTCGGCGGCAAGCGCCGTATCGCTCGCGGCGAGCGGGGCTTGCGGCCCGCCCAGGGCAGGCGGCTCACTGAGCGAGAATTCGCCGAGATCGAGCTTGCTGCTGTCGAGCAATTGCTGGCCGATCGATTCCAGGCGCACCAGGCGGGCCTGCAATTGGCCAAGGCGCCGGGCCAGCGCGTCATGCTTGGCGATAGCGGCTTTGCGGGCAGCGAGCAAGGTTTCCTGCTCGGCGATCCATTCCTGCTGCACGGCCAAGGTGGTCGTCGTCAGCTGGCTGCGGCCGGTATAATAGCCCAACCAGAACAGCCCGGCGGCCACCACCAACAAGACGGCTGCCGCCGGCAGGTGGTGGCGTGCCCGCGGGCCAAGGATCTGCCGCAAGCGGCGTGTCGTTAGGCAATATAAGCTGTTACGCATAACTTCGGTCAAAATGTAAATTGTATGAAGATTGCCACTTCGCCGGTCGGCGAACTCACTAACAATGGTTTAGCCATGATACATGTTTCCAGCTTGGTTCCGCATTCCCTGACCCACTCGCCGGCTAATGGCGAGGACTGGACGGCCATGGTACGCCGCGCTTTACCCGAGCCGGCCAGGCCGCACTGCCTGGGGGCCCGCTATGCTGCAGGCGTGCTGTCGGTGTATTGCGATGGAAATGCTTGGGCTACCCTGATCCATTGGCACGGCCAAGCCCTATGCATGGCTATGGCGAGTCCAGCAGATGACCAGCCGCCACGTTTGCGGATCGTTACCATGCAGTCTGCCCAGCAGCCTGCGCAGGCACGGCGGACGCGCCAGCCATTACAGCTATCTCCCGGGGCCGGGCAGCTCCTTGCCGAGGTGGCAGCGAATCTGGATGATGCCCGCCTAGCCGGTGTGCTCCAGCGTATCGCTGCGCGACGGCAGCCGCGTTAGGCTTGTCCCGGTAATGGCTGCTCGCCGAGCTCGGGCAGCGGCGGTGTGGGTGTGGTAAAGCTGATTTCCTCCCAGGTATCCGGTTGAGCGAGCAGCTTCAGCAGCAGTTGATGGTTCAGCCGATGGCCCGATTTATAAGCCGAGAAATTACCGATCAAGCTGCGGCCGAGGAGGTAGAGATCACCGATGGCATCAAGCATTTTATGTTTGACGAACTCGTCTGGATAACGCAGTCCGCCCTCATTCAAGACCCGGAAATCGTCCAGCACGATGGCGTTATCGAAACTGCCGCCGCGGGCCAGGCCACGTTCCCGCAGTGCCTCGATATCGCGCATGAAGCCGAAGGTGCGGGCGCGACTGATGGCCTTGACATACGAGGTATGGGTCAAATCCAGGTACGCCCGTTGCTCGCCGGCCCGCATCACGGGATGATCGAAATCAATGGTGAAATCGATCTGGAAACCGGATGCCGGAGCCAGTCTCGCCCAGGCGTCCCCCTCGCTGACCTGAAGCGGCTGGCGCATGCGGATGAACCGCTTGGCTACTGCTTGCTCGGCAATCCCTGCCGATTGCAGCAAAAACACGAAAGGTGCGGCACTGCCGTCCATGATTGGCACCTCGGCGGCCGATAAGTCCACGATCATATTGTCGATGCCGAGTCCCGCGGCGGCGGACAGCAGGTGTTCCACGGTGGCAACGCGGGCACCGGCATAGGTCAGATTAGTGGATAACAGTGTATCGCTGACATAGCGGGGGTCGGCCGGGATCGTCACCGTGGGGTCGAGATCGCTGCGGCGGAAGCGGATGCCATGATTCGGCGGGGCAGGCTGCAAGGTCACCAAAACCTTTGCGCCCGTATGCAGACCAACGCCCGTGGCATGGATTGTCTGCTTTAATGTGCGTTGCTTGATCAAGGGTTAAAGCTCCATCGCTGCAAAAATGCAAGGCCGCCCTTGCGGACGGCCCTGCGGCCAGGAAATAAAGGTGGGCCAAGCGGAGCCTGTGTCCAGCATCGCCATACCCGGTAAGCTGTCGGACCGTGGCTTACTCGGCCTGTTTGCGCAAAAATGCCGGAATATCGAGATATTCCGCGTCGAAACCACGGTCGGCGGTTACCGGAGTTTTGCTGCTGGCACCGGTGCGCGAACGTTCTTGCTGCGATTTGTCCTGCTCCCAGCCGCTGCCGCGCCGGCCCTGCTTGTCCACCAGGCGGATGTCGGGCTTGCCGGCCTGTTTGGGCTCGGCGGCGACACTGGCGGCTTCGTTTAGGCCGGTGGCGACCAGGGTCACCCGCAGCTCGTCGTTGAGATCCGGGTCGATGACCGTGCCCACTACCACGATGGCGTCTTCCGAGGCGAATTCCTTGATTGCGGCCCCGACTTCCTCGAACTCGCCGATGGACAGGTCCAGGCCGGCGGTGACATTGACCAGGATCCCCTTGGCCCCGGCGATATCGATGTCCTCTAGCAGCGGGCTGGCGATCGCGGCTTCGGCGGCTTCGCGGGCCCGGCCTTCGCCGGTGGCGGCGCCGGTGCCCATCATGGCGATGCCCATCTCCGACATCACGGTGCGCACGTCGGCGAAGTCGACGTTGATCAGCCCCTGTTTGGTGATCAGCTCGGAAATACCCTGCACGGCGCCGAGCAACACATTATTGGCGGCCTTGAAGGCATCCAGCAGGGTTACGCCCTTGCCCAGCACCGGCAGCAGTTTTTCATTGGGGATCGTGATCAGCGAGTCGACGTTGTTCGACAATTCCTCGATCCCTTTCATGGCCACCGACATCCGCTTTTTGCCCTCGAACGGGAAGGGCTTGGTAATCACGGCCACAGTCAGAATGTCTTCTTCCTTGGCGATCTGGGCGACTACCGGGGCTGCCCCGGTGCCGGTGCCGCCGCCCATGCCAGCGGTGATGAAGATCATGTCGGCCCCGGCAATGGCCTCGCGGATCTGCTCGCGATCCTCGATGGCGGCTTCATGGCCGAGCGTTGGGTCGGCGCCGGCGCCCAGGCCCTTGGTAATATTCTTGCCAAGCTGCAAGATGTTCTTGGCAGTGCAGTTGCGCAGTGCCTGGGCATCGGTATTGGCGCAGATGAACTCCACGTCTTCGATGTTGGCATGCATCATGTCCTGGACGGCGTTGCCGCCGCCGCCGCCGACACCGATAACCTTGATATTGGCGCCCGGAAGTTGATTTTCAATCAGTTCGAACATGGTTGAGGCCTCTTTGCGGTTGCAGTTGTCAATAGGTTGCTGGTTACGCTGTGAATATTCGGCTAAGCGTGGGTCGCCTGTCCTTTGTAAGGCGTGTTAAAAATTGCCCTGAAACCAGCGGCGCAGTCGGTGCCAAGTGGCGGTCAGACCGCCGCCTTCAGTGCCCTCGGCACCGAAACCACCCCGGTTTTTTTGGCCAAGGCGCAACAGGCCAATGGCGCTGGCATAGGCTGGGTCCTGGGTGATGTCCTCAAGGCCGGTATAGCCCTGGGGGAGCCCAAGTCGTACCGGCATAGCCGGCATTTCCGGTGACTGGGGCGCGGGAAAAATGGATTTGGCGAGCTCGATGGCGCCCTCCATTTTGGCGGTGCCGCCGGTCAGCACAATGCCGGCGGCAATGAGATCTTCTAGGCCGCTGCGGCTGAGCTCGTCGCGGACGAAATCGAGGATCTCGCGCAGGCGCGGCTCGATATAGCGGGCGAGCTTGTGCCGCGAAATGGGCTCGGAGGATTGCTCGCCGACATTGGGGACTTCGAACGAGGTGTCGGCTTGATCGCCATGCGCTGGCACCTGCGCGCGGGCGTGGCGGATCTTGATCTCGTCGGCATGCTTGCTGGGGGTACGCAGGCCGACCGCAATATCGTTGGTAATCTGATCGCCGGCGATGGGTATCACCGCGGTATGGCGCACGGCCCCCTCGGTAAACACCGCCAGGTCGGTGGTGCCGCCGCCGATGTCGACCAGGCAGACCCCGAGCTCCTTTTCGTCCTCGCTCAGCACCGCCTGACTGGAGGTGAGCTGCTGCGGCAGGATGCCGTCGACCTCCAAGCCGCAGCGGCGCACGCATTTGACGATGTTCTGAGCGGCGCTGGCCGCGCCCGTGACGATGTGCACACGCGCTTCCAGACGCACCCCGGACATGCCGACCGGATCGCGAATGCCGTCCTGATCGTCGAGGACGAATGCTTGCTGGGAAACATCCAGTACTTCCTGGTCAGCGGGGATGGCGACCGTCTTGGCGGCTTCGATGACCCGCTCGACATCGGCCGCAGTGACTTCGTGATCGCGGATGGGCACCATGCCATGCGAATTGAAGCTGCGGATGTGGCCGCCGGTGATGCCAGTGAACACCGAGTGAATCTCGCAGCCCGCCATCAATTCGGCCTCCTCGACGGCGCGCTGAATGCTTTGCACAGTGGATTCGATGTCGACCACCACGCCTTTTTTCAGGCCCCGGGATTGCTGCGAGCCGAGACCGACGATCTCAAGCCCACCCTCTGGAGTGGTTTCGCCGACGATGCACACCACCTTCGAGGTGCCGATGTCCAGGCCGACGATCATGCCCTTATTGGTTTTGCGAGTCATCCGTTGTTGTCCTCATCTGGTTGCGGCGTCGGTTCAGTAGCTTGCCAAGCCACCGCCAGGCCATTGCTGTAGCGCATGTCCACCCGGGCCAAGCGCTTGCCGGGCGGCGGTGTGATGCGGGGATAGGCGCGCAGGAAACGGGCGAAGCGAGCCGCTACCTCGCTGCGCCCGAGGGCGATCGCCAGGTCATCGGTGACTTGCAGATGCCAGGCCTGGCGGCGGTCCATGCGCAGGATCTGCAGGGCCAGGCCGAGCTCGGCCAAATGCGGGGCCAGGGCCTGATAGCGAGTCCAAAGCTTGGCCGCGCTGCCCGGTGGGCCGATCAGCTGCGGCAGGTCCGCCGGTACTTCGGCCACCGGCGGCGTAAAAACTTGTGCCTGGGCGTTCAAGGCGGCTTCGCGGCCCCAGCGGGCCACGGCATGATGCCGCTGAATGCGCACTTCCAGCCGGTCCGGCCACTGCCGCCGCAAGCGTGCGGACCGGACCCAGGGTAGGGCTTCCAGCTGCCGGTCCAGGCTGGCGAGCGGCAGGGCCCACAGACCCGCATCGGTGTGCCGGGCCAGGGTGGCCTTGACCCGAGCCTGGCAGGCGCTGGGCAGATCGCCGGCCACCGCAACCTGGCGAATGGGCCAGCGGCCGGGCGCAGTGGCTTGCTGCCAAGCCCATAGTGCCCCCATGGCGGTTGCCAGAATCAGCATAAGGCCCCCGGCAGCGGGCAGCAGCCGGCGTCGCGGGCGGGTGGACAAGCGATATGGCATGGTTGCGCGATGACCATTGGCAGACCGGGAAAAACGAGTATGCCTGACCACATTAGCGTGCCCGCAAAGGGGTCAAGCTGGTGGCGAGGATGCGCTCGGCGAGCGCGGCGAAGCTCAAACCATGAACGCGGGCGGCCATCGGTACCAGGCTGTGATCGGTCATCCCGGGAATGGTATTGACCTCCAGCAGCCAGCCTTGGCCGGCCGCGTCGACCATCATATCGACCCGGCCCCAGCCTGAAGCCCCCAGCGCCTTAAACGCCTGCCGGGCAATCTCGGCGAGCCGGCGCTCGTGCTCGGGGGCCAAATCGGCAGGGCAGTCATAGCCAGTATCGGCGGCCTGGTATTTGGCGTCGAAATCATAGAATTCATGCGGGGTGCGCAGGCGGATCGCCGGCAGCACCTCGGTATCCAGGATGGCGAAGGTGTATTCGCCTCCGGCAATGCAGGTCTCGGCCAACACGGGCCCGTATGGGGCGGCTGCCGCGTAGGCGGGCGCGAGTTCGTCGCGGTGTTTGACTTTGGTCATGCCCAGGCTCGAGCCCTCCAGGGTCGGTTTGACGAACAGCGGCAAGCCGAGCGCAGCGACCACCGCGGCGGGCTCGCTGGCGGCGGTCAGCAGGCAGCTTGCCGGGGTTGGCAGGCCCAGGCCCAGCCATACCCGTTTGCTCATCAGCTTATCCATGGCCAGGGCACAGGCCAGTACGCCGCTGCCGGTGTAGGGCAGGCCGAGGGTTTCCAGGGCGCCCTGGATCACGCCATCCTCGCCGCCGCGGCCATGCAGCATGATGACCGCGCGCTGGAAGTCGCCGGCACTTAGCTTGGCCAGCACGTCCGGGCCGACATCGACCCCGACGGCGGCAATCCCCAGGCGCTGCAGGGCGTTCAAGACGGCCTGGCCGCTTTTCAACGAAATGGCCCGCTCGGCCGACTGACCGCCCATGAGCACAGCCACGCGGCCATAGTCGGCAGCCGGATGCAGTCTGGACTCAGCCATCACGGGGCGCTCCCAGAATGCGGACTTCGCATTGCAGATAGACCTGGAATTGCTGGGCTACGGTCTCGCGCACATGAATGATCAGGGCCTCGATATCCTCGGCCGTGGCTTTGCCCAGGTTGACGATGAAATTGGCATGCTTGGCGCTCACCTGCGCGTCGCCGATGCGCTTGCCTTTCAGGCCGGCGGCCTCGATCAGGCGGCCGGCGTGATCCCCGGGCGGGTTGCGGAACACCGAGCCGCAGGTAGGCTGGCCGATAGGCTGGCTGCGCGAACGCTGTTCCAGCCAGCTGCGCATTTGCAGTAATTCGGCCTCGCGGACTCCCGGCGGCAGTTGCCATTCGCCGGCGGTGAACCATTCACGCTGGCCGGGACTTTGGACATGCCGATAGCTGACTTCGAAGTCAGCCGGCGAGCGCCGCCGCGGCCGGCCCCGATGATCGATCGTCTCCACCGCCACCAGACGATCCCAGGTTTCGCTGCCGAAGGCGCCGGCATTGATCGCCAGGGCGCCGCCGACCGTGCCCGGAATACCGGCAAGAAAGCCCAGGCCGCCGAGTTCGTTACGGGCGCAAAACCGCGCCAGCCGAGCGCAGGTGACGCCGGCCTCGGCGCGCACGCGATCCTCGCCGCAGCGCTGCAGGCGCTGCAGGCGCCCGGCGACGGCGATGACCGTGCCGGGGATGCCGCCGTCACGGACCAGTAGGTTACTGCCCAGGCCCAGCCAGGTCACCGGCTCGCCCAGCGGCAGGGAGGCCATGAATAAGGCCAGATCGGCCAGATCCGCAGGCCGATAGAGGCGCTCGGCCGGACCGCCGACCCGCCAGGTGGTGGCTTCGGCTAGGGAGATGTCGTAGCGCAATTCGCCGCGCAAGATGGTTTTCCGTCGATTCGCTAGCATGAGCCTGCCTCCGGGGACAGGGTGGTGGGCAGTGCCCGGGCCAGGCTGCCGATACTGCCGGCACCCAGCGTCAGCAGGACATCCTGAGCACGCAGGACGCGCCGCAGGATGCCGGGGCAATCGGCGAGAGCGGGCACGAAAATCGGTTCGACACCGCGCATCCGCATAGCCCGTGCCAGATCGCGGCCGGTCGCGCCGGTGATGACTGCCTCGCCGGCGGCGTAGACCTCCAAAAGGACCAGCAGATCGATCGTGGTCAGTACCCCCGTGAAGTCCTCGAACAGGTCGCGGGTACGGGTATAACGATGCGGCTGGAAGGCGACCACCAGCCGCCGGCCCGGCCAGGCATCGCGGGCGGCCTGGACGGTGGCAGCGATTTCCGTGGGGTGGTGGCCGTAGTCGTCAACCCATGTGATCCGGCCAGCGGCCATGGTGATGTCCTGGGCCCGAAAGCGGCGCTCGATCCCGGCGAATTGCTGCAGCCCCCGCTGGATGGCCGAGCTGGGCACTGCTAGTTCGGCGGCGACGGCGATGGCGGCCAGGGCATTGCGGACGTTATGGGCGCCGGGCAGATTCAGGTCGACCTGGACGGGCGCCCGGTCCGGCATAGTGACTTGAAATTGCGCGCGTGTACCGCTGTAGCGCAGGTTGCTGGCACGCACATCGGCCGCCTCCTGCAGACCGTAAGTCAACACCGGCCGTTTGATCGCGGGCAGCAGCTCGGCCACCCCGGGATCGTCCAGGCAGGCCACCACCAGGCCGTAGAACGGCAGGTGATGCAAAAATTCGCGGAAGGTCGCCCGCAGCCGGCCCAAGTCACCGCCGTAGGTGGGCAAATGGTCGGCGTCAATGTTGGTGACTACCGCCAGCATGGGCTGCAGGAACAAAAATGAGGCATCGCTCTCGTCGGCCTCGGCCACCAGATAGCGGCTCTGACCGAGTTTGGCATGGCTGGCCGTGCTGTTTAAGCGACCGCCGATGACGAAAGTGGGGTCGAGCCCGCCCTCGGCGAGCAAGCTGGCGATCAGGCTGGTCGTGGTGGTTTTGCCATGGGTGCCGGCGACCGCCACGCCATAACGAAAGCGCATCAGCTCGGCCAGCATTTCCGCCCGCGGCACCACCGGTACGCGCTGGGCATGGGCAGCGGCGACCTCCGGATTGGTCGCGCTGATGGCGCTGGAGGTGACCACGGCATCGGCCCCTTCGATATGGGCAGCGGCATGGCCGCAGGCGACCTGCACCCCCAAGTCTTGCAGGCGCCGGGTCATCCCGTTGGCGGCCTGATCGGAGCCGCTGATGGTATAGCCCATGTTATGCAGCACTTCGGCAATGCCGCCCATACCAGCACCGCCGATGCCGACAAAATGAATCCGCCGGACGCGGCGCATAGCCATGTGGGGGTCGTTGCTGGGCAGGGCTTGCAGGTCAAAGGCCCGCGGCATATCGGCTTTCATCGGGGCTGCTCCTGGTCTTGCGCAAGCTGCAGGCAGGCATTGGCGACTTGCTCGGCGGCATCGATGCGGGCCAGGCCGCGGGCGGCGATGGCCATGGTCAGCAGGCTGTCGCGTTCGGTGAACAGCCGCTGCAGCTTGGCGGCCAGGCACTCGGGGGTCAGGGCATGCTGGGGGATGACATGGGCCGCGCCGGCTGCCACTAGAGGCTGGGCGTTATGGGTCTGATGATCGTCGACCGCATGCGGATAGGGTACCAGCAAGGCGCCGATACCGGCGGCGGTCAGCTCCGCTAGGGTTAAAGCACCGGCCCGGGCGAGCACCAAATCGGCCCAGGCATAGGCGGTCGCCATATCGTCGATGAAGGCGCTGACCTCGGCTTGTAGTCCGGCTTCATGATAGGCGGCCTGGGTCGCGGCGACTTGGGCGGCCCCACATTGATGCAGCACCCGGGGCTGGTCGGCCGAGCTCAGTCGCGCCAAGGCCTGGGGCACGACTTGATTAAGGGCTTGCGCGCCCTGACTGCCGCCGATCACCAGCAGGCGCAGCGGACCGTAGCGGCCGGCCAGGCGGGCCCGGGGCGCCGGCAGCGCCGCGATCTCGGCGCGCACCGGATTGCCCACACAGCGGGCCTTAAGATGTCGTAGGGCGGGCTTCGGCCCGCCACGCCGAGCCTCCAGGCAGGCGTGGCGGTCGGTTGGAATCGACCCTACCCGGCGAGGCGCAAAGCTGGTCTCAAAACCGCAAAGCACCTGCTTTGCCAGCGGCGCGAGCAAGCGATTGGTCAAGCCGGCGACCGCGTTTTGCTCATGGATGACCAGCGGCCGCCGCGTTAAAAATGCGGCGACACCGCCTGGCCCGGCGGCGAACCCCCCCATGCCGAGCACGGCGCGCGGCCGCCGGCGCCAGATGACCTGCAGCGCCTGGACGAGGGCGATGGCCAGGCGCAGCGGTGCCAGCAGCCAGGCCACCCGGCCCTTGCCGCGCAGGCCGCTGATGCTGAGCCAGTCAAAGGGAATACCGGCGGCGGGCACGAGTTTGGCTTCCAGACCGCGGCGCGTGCCCAGCCAGCATATCCGTGTGCCCCGGTCCTGCAGGGCCCGCGCGACCGCCAGGGCAGGGAAGACATGGCCGCCGGTGCCGCCGGCCATGATCAGCACGGGCCGCTCGGTCCTCATGACGACCCTCCGGCGCGTGGCAAGGCGCCGCGCTCAACGGTCTCGCGATGCACCCGCAGCAGCAGGCCGATGCTGATGCAGCAGATCAGCATGCTGCTGCCGCCATAGCTCAGCAGGGGCAGGGTCAGGCCCTTGGTTGGCAGGATGCCGAGATTCACGCCCATGTTGATGAAGGCCTGCAGTCCCATCCAGATTGTCAGCACATAGGCCAGCAGGGCGCCGAAGCGCTGACCCTGATATTCGGCGGCGGCGGCGATGGCAAGGCCCCGCCAGAGTACCACGCCGTACAAGGCGATGACGGTCAGCACACCGATAAAGCCGAGTTCCTCGGCCAGCACGGCGAACAGAAAATCGTTATGCGCCTCCGGCAGATAGAACAGTTTCTGCACGCTGGCACCGAGGCCCACGCCGAACAGCTCGCCGCGGCCGATGGCGATCAGGGCCTGGGTCAATTGAAAGCCAGTGTTGTAAGGATCGGCCCAGGGATTGATGAATGTGGTCAGACGCTCCAGACGCTCGGGCGAGGAAATGGCCAGCAGGGCTGCGCTGGCGCCGGCTGCGAGCACCAGCGTAACAAACTGCACCAGGCGCGCGCCGGCCAGGAACAGCAGGGCGAAGCCGGTGCCGAACAGCACCGCCGCCGCCCCGAAATCCGGCTCCAAGAGCAGCAGAAAGGCCACCACCGCCAAAACCCCGATGGGCCGGACGAAGCCGCTGACGGTATTGCGCAGGGCGTCGGGGCGGCAGGCGGTGTAGCCGGCCAGATAGAGCAGGACCAGCAGCTTGGCCGGCTCGGAGACCTGCAGGCCGATTGGCCCCAACAGGATCCAGCGCGTGCTGCCGTTAACGGTATGGCCGACATTTGGCAGCAGCACCAGGATCAGCAGGGCGTATGCCAGGGCCAGCAGGATAAAGCGGGTCTGATACCATACGGCGAGTTTGAGCTGATACACCGCCGCGGCCAGCAACAGGCCGAGGCCGATGAAGCTGCCCTGGCGCTTGAGAAAATACAGGCTGTCGCCGGTTTGCTCAGCGGCAATGGCGACCCCGGCCGAGGTCACCATGACCAGGCCGATACCGAGCAGGGCGGCGACGGCCAGGAGCAGCGGCCAGTCCAGCTTGTCGGTGCGGAGTAGGGTCGGTTTTAACCGACCGCGGCGCCTGCCCGGAGGCTCGGTGTGGCGGGCTGAAGCCCCCCCTACGGTGCGGGGTAGGGGCGCTGGGGAATCGCCGGCGCCCGGCCGGGATGGGGGCAGCGGGGCGGTGCGGCTCATGTCATTATCCCCCTGACCGCGGCCGTGAAGGCATGGCCACGAGCGATGTAATCGGTAAACGCGTCCTGACTGGCGCAGGCCGGCGACAGCAGGACCCTATCGCCCGGTTCGGCGAGGCTATGGGCCCGGGCACAAGCGGCGTCGAGATCGGCAACCTGCTCGAGCGCGGTGCAATCGGCCAGGGCGGCGGCCAATGCCTCGGCAGCCTCGCCGAAGACCAGCAGTTGTTTGACGTGGCGGCTGACCGGCTGGCGCAGTGCGCTGAAATCCTGGCCTTTGCCGCGCCCGCCGGCCAGCAAAATGACTGGGGCGTCCATCCCACTCAGGGCCACAGCGGCCGCGCCGACATTGGTTGCCTTGGAATCGTTGTACCAATTGACGCCGCCCTGTTCGGCGACCCATTGGCAGCGATGCGGCAAACCGGGGAATTCGGCGAGGGCCTGCAGGGCAGAGTCGGTTTCGATGCCCGCCGCCGTGGCCAGACTCAGTGCGGCCAAGGCATTGGCCTGATTATGGCGGCCGGCAATGCGCAGCTCGCGCACCGGCAGCAGGGGGTCGTTGCCGCGCGCCAGCCAGGGTTCGCCGGCGTGGCTGAGCAAGCCGTGGTCTTGATATTGCGGTGGGGCATCCAGACCGAAGCTGCGGTGGGCAGTGTTCACGGCCAAGGCAGCGGCGCGCGGATCATCACGGTTGATCACGCAATGCGCCGCGGCATCATAGATTTTGGCTTTGGCGGCGGCGTAGGCACCTAAGTCCGGATAGCGGTCCAGATGATCGGGACTGATGTTCAGAACGACCGCGGCTAGCGGCCGCAGCGAGGTAGTGGTCTCGAGCTGAAAGCTGGACAGCTCGAGGACATAAAGCGCCGGCTCCGGGTCGGCTAGCAAGTCCAGGGCGGGCGGGCCGAGATTGCCGCCGGCGGCGGCATGGATGCCGGCGCGCTGGGCCATGGCCGCCACCAGGGCGGTGACCGTACTTTTGCCGTTGGAGCCGGTAATGGCGATGACCGGCGCCTGGGCATGGCGGGCGAACAGCTCGATATCGCCGATAACCTCCAGGCCGCGGGCGTAGGCCTCCTGCACGAACGGATCGCTGGTCGGCAGGCCTGGACTTAGCACCAGGCGGCCGCAGCGGCTCAAAAGGCGCTTATCGAAGCCGCCCACGCTGACCTCGGCGGCCCGATGGCGGGCCTGCAGCGTGGCCAGCGCCGGCGGCTCGGGGCGACTGTCGGTGACCAGCAAGGGCTCGTCCTGGCGTGCCAGAAAATCGGCCACCGATAGGCCCGTGCTGCCCAGGCCCACGATCAGGCTGGGGCGGGGGGCGCTGGTTTTGCCGTTGGTGGATTTGCTCATGGTCAGCGCACCTTCAGGGTTGCCAGGCCGATCAGAACCAGAACCACGGTAATGATCCAAAAGCGCACGATTACCCGCGGCTCCGGCCAGCCCTGCAGCTCGAAATGATGATGCAGGGGCGCCATGCGGAAAATGCGGCGGCCGGTAAGCTTGAACGAGATGACCTGCAGCATGACCGAGACGGTTTCCATCACGAACACCCCGCCCATAATGAACAGCACCAACTCCTGGCGCACGGCCACGGCAATGACACCCAGGGCCGCGCCCAGGGCCAGGGCGCCGACATCGCCCATGAAGACCTGGGCGGGGTAGGCATTGAACCAGAGAAAGCCGAGCCCGGCGCCGACGATGGCGGCGCAGACGATCACCAGCTCGCCGACCCCGGCGACATAAGGGATGCCCAGATAATCGGCGAATACGGCATTGCCGGTGGTATAGGCGAAGACCGCCAGGCCGCCGGTGACCATGACCGTCGGCATAATTGCCAGGCCATCCAGGCCGTCGGTTAAGTTGACCGCGTTGCTGCTGCCGACAATGACGAAATAGGCGAACGGGATGAACAGCCAGCCGAGCGCCAGGGTCACCCCTTTTAAGGTGGGCACGATCAGAGTGGTTTCCGCCGGTGACTGGGCCGTGCTAAACAGGGCGCCGGCGGTCAGCAGGGCGACGCCGGATTGCCACAGGTACTTGGTGCGCCCGGACAACCCCTGACTGTTGCCAAAGCGCAGTTTGCGGAAATCGTCAATGCCGCCGATCAGGCCGAAACCGAGAGTGGTCAGCAGCACGATCCAGACGTAGCGGTTGTCGAGATCGCCCCAGCACAGCACGCTGATACTGACCGCCACCAGGATCAGGGTGCCGCCCATGGTCGGTGTGCCGGCTTTGGCCAGATGGGTCTGCGGGCCTTCGCTGCGCACATGCTGGCCAACTTTGTAAAGCGTCAGACGGCGGATCAGCATGGGGCCGATTACCAGGGAGATGACCAGCGCGGTCAGCACCCCGAGGATGGCGCGGAAGGTCAGGTATTGAAAGACGTTGAAGGCGCCGACGTACTGGGTCAGGAAATCGAACAGACTAAGCAGCATGAGACGTCCCCTCAGGCTGGGTCAGGGCCTGCACGATGGTTTCCATGTGCATGCTGCGTGAGCCTTTGATCAACAGGGTGAGGTCCGGGGCCAACTCGGCCTGTAGGGCGGCGATCAGGGCCGCGGGGTCCTGATAGGCCTGCGCGCCGGCGCCGAAACCGGCCGCGGCGGCGCCCGCGAGCGGCCCCAGGGTCCACAGCCGCTCGATGCCGGCTGCCTTGATCGCTTGGCCGCAGTCGCGGTGCAGGGCCCGGGCCTGCGCGCCCAGCTCAGCCATGTCGCCCAACACCAGCCAGCCCCGTCCCGAGCGGGCGGCGAGGGTCTGGGCGGCGGCGTGCAGCGAGGTGGGATTGGCGTTATAGCTGTCATCGATCAGGGTGCTGCCGGCCAGACCGGGCAGCTCGCGCAGGCGGCCCGCGTTAGGCTGCATCTGGCTAAGGCCCGCGGCGATGGCTTGACACGGGGCGCCCAGCGCCTGTGCGGCCGCCGCCGCGGCCAGGGCATTGCGGCGGTTATGCTCGCCCGGCAGTGGCAGTGACACAGGGCAGTCGGCCTTCGCCAGGCCCCGGATATGCAGGCGGCCGTCGGCGGCAACGCTGGCCGTGATCGTGGCGGGCCGCGTTAGGCCGCAGCGGATGATGCGGCGGCTGCCGGCCAGGCCGGTCCAGTAGTCGGCATAGGCATCGTCGGCATTGATAATGGCGACGCCAGCGGCCGGCAGGGCCGTATAGAGCTCGCCCTTGCCGCGGGCGACGCCGTCCAGGCCGCCGAAGCCTTCCAGGTGGGCATGGCCGGCATTGGTCACCAGACCGATGTCGGGCTCGGCCAGGGCGGCCAGTTGGGCGATTTCCCCACAGTGATTGGCGCCCATCTCGATGACCGCGAAACGGTGCTCCGGCGCCAGGCGCAGCAGGGTCAGCGGTACGCCGATGTGATTGTTCAGGTTGCCCGCGGTGGCCAGGGTCGGGCCGATTTCGGCCAGGATCGCGCGCAGCATTTCCTTGACCGTGGTTTTGCCGTTGCTGCCGGTAAGGCCGACGACCTGGCCGGGCCACTGCCGGCGCCAGGCCCGGGCGAGCTGCTGCAGGGCGTGCAGGGTGTCCGGGACGATGATTTGCGGCAATTTCAGCGGCTGCGGCCGGCTGACAATGGCCCCCGCGGCCCGCCCGGCACAGCTTTCGAGGTAGTCATGGCCGTCGCTGCGGGCGCCGCTCAGGGCGACGAACAGATTGCCCGGGGCGAGGCTGCGCGAGTCCGTGCTCACCCCATTCGCCGCGGCGTCCGCGCCCTGCAGGCGGCCTGCGACCGTGGCGGCGATCTGCTGCAGCGACCACTGCATCATGCCACCTGCTCCGCGCGTCGGGCCAGGGCAGCGGCGGCCAGTTCCACGTCATTGCAGGGCAGGCGGTGGTCACCGATGATTTGCACGGTTTCATGACCCTTGCCGGCGATCAATACCGTATCCTCGGCCGCGGCCGTGGCAATGGCGGTGGCGATGGCCGCGGGCCGGTCATGGATGACCGTAACCGCCTGCGGTGCCTGACAGCCGGCCAGCATATCCGCCACGATCCGCGCCGGCGCTTCGCCGCGGGGGTTGTCGTCGGTCAGGATGACCTGGTCGGCGCCGGCTTCGGCCGCCGCCGCCAGCAGCGGCCGTTTGCCGCGGTCGCGCTCGCCGCCGCAGCCGCACACCACGCTGAGCCGGCCTCGGCAATGGGCCTGCAGGGCCTGCAGGACCGCGGTCAGGGCCGCCGGGGTATGGGCATAGTCAACCACCACCACCGGCCGGGCCCCCTGGCCGATACGCTGCATGCGGCCGGGCACCGAGCTCAGGCGGGGCAGGCGCTTGGCGGCTTGTGCGGGGGGCATCTCCAGGGCCAGCAGGGCGGTGAAGGTCGCCAGCATGTTGTAGGCATTGAATACGCCGAGCAGCTCCGTGGCCAGGGCGTATTTCCCTGTGGCGGTTGCTGCATTCAGCCGGATCCCGGCCTCGCTTAAGTACAGTTGCTGGCCAACACTTTCGCGTTGTGGCCGGCAATGGGCCGGGGCGGCCGGCCGTTCGCCCCGGCGGGTCAGGCTATAGCCGAACACCCGTGCCGGCGGCAGCTGCGCGGCCAGCTCGCGGCCAAAGGCATCATCCAGATTCAACACCGCCTGCGGCTGCTCGGGGCGCTGGAATAGCCTGGCCTTGGCGGCGGCGTAGCTCGCCAGATCGCCGTGATAATCCAGATGATCTCGGCTCAAATGGGTCAGCACCGCCACGGCGATGGCAATACCGGCGAGCCGCTCCTGGTCCAGGGCATGCGAGGACGCCTCCATGACTACCCGCTTGACCCCCTGGGCGCGCAGGTCGGCCAGGCAGGCCTGCAGGGTGACCGGGTCCGGTGTGGTATGGGGCAGGGGCGTAAGCCGGGGCGGGCCGCTGTTCGGCCAGATCGGCAGGCCATAGCCGAGGGTGCCGAGCAGGCCGCAGGGCTGGTCAGGCTGGTGCAAGGCCTGGGCCAGGAAATGGCTGACCGAGGTCTTGCCGTCGGTGCCGGTGACGCCGATGATCTGCATATCCCGGGCCGGGTCGCCGTAAAACCGCGCCGCCAGCGGGGCGCAATGACGGCTCAGGGCAGGGATCGCCACCGCGGGCAAAGCGCTCGGTGCCGGGGGGTGATCCGGGCTGGCTTCATAAGCCACGGCGACCGCGCCGCGGGCGCGAGCGTGAGCGGCATGCGCCAGACCATGCTCGCGCCGACCCGCGAGGGCCAGGAATAGATCGCCTGGTTTAACCCGGCGACTGTCCAGGGCCAGTCCGGTGATCCATGGATCAGCCGGCAGGGCAGCGTCGGGCCCACTTTGACGCGGCAAGTCGGTGAGCAGGGTGGACAGGGGCAGGCCCGGTGTCGTCATGTGGCGCCTCCGCCGGCGGCATGCGCGGCTTTGCGGGTGGGCAGATTATCCGGTGGCACATTGGTCAGGCGCAGGGCCTCGGCCATAATGCGGGCGAACACCGGCGCGGCCACCAGGCCGCCGTAGTACTCCTGCCCCTTAGGCTCGTCGATGACCACGACGGTCAACAGGCGCGGCCGCGACGCCGGGGCCATGCCCACGAACAGGGACTGATAGCGGTCCTCGGCATAACCGCCGGCCACGGCTTTATGCACCGTGCCGGTCTTGCCGGCGACCCGGTAATTGGCTACCGCAGCGCGGCTGGCCGTGCCCTCGGGACCCACGACGCTTTCCAGCATCTGGCGCACGGTCCGGGCGGTGGCCGCTGGCATGACTTGCCGGCTGACGGTCTCGCGTTTGACCAAATGGGCCTCAGGTAAACGGCCGTCGTTGGCCAGCACCGCGTAGGCCCGGGCGAGCTGCAGCGGGGTCACCGCCACCCCGTAGCCGAAGGCGATGGTGGCATGCTCCAGGCGCCGCCAGCGTGAATGATGGGCCAGCCGGCCCGGCCCGGCACCGGGGAATTGCAGCCCGCTGGCTTGGCCGAAGCCGAGCCGGTGCAACATGGACCAAAGCCGTTCAGCCGGCAGACTCAAAGCGATCTGGCTGGCGCCGACATTGCTGGATTTCGTCAGAATCATGCCGAGATCGAGCCGGCCGTAGTTGCGGTGATCCTGGATGGTGTGGCCGGCGACCTGATAATAGCCGGGCCGGGTGTCGATCTGGTCGTCCGGCTGATAGGCGTCGGCTGCCAAAGCCATGGCGATGGTGAACGGCTTGAGGGTTGAGCCGGGCTCCAGAACATCGGTGACCGCCCGGTTGCGATAATGGCTGCTAACGATTTGGCGCCGATCATTGGGATTGAACGCTGGCTGGTTCGCCATGGCGAGCACCGCGCCCGTGCGGGGCTCCAGAATGACGACGCTGCCGCTGCTTGCCTGATGCGCCTGCACCGCTGCCTTGAGCTCGCGATAGGCGAGAAACTGCAGGCGCCGATCCAGGGTGAGCGTCAGCTCGTCGCCTGGCTCGCTAGCCCGCAGGCGCGCAATATCGGCGATGGCGTTGCCCTTGCGGTCCCGCAGGATCCGCTTGGCGCCGGGCTGGCCCTGCAGCCAGTTATCGAAGGCCAGCTCGATGCCTTCCTGACCCCGGTCGTCGATATCGGTGAAACCGAGCACATGACCGGTGACCTCGCCCAGGGGGTAAAACCGCTTGTACTCTCGGCGCAAGTAGACGCCGGGCGCGCCGATCTGCCGGACAAGGTCGGCCTGATTCGGGTCAAGATGGCGGCGCAGGTATTCGAACTCGCGCGCCTGGCGGGCTTGCAGGCGGGCTTGGAGCTTGCCAGGATCAAGGTCGAGTCGCTCGGCGACCTGGGCCAAGCGCTGCGGCGCCTGCAGGGCCTGGCCGGGGTCGGCCCAGACCGAATCCACCGGGATGCTGATGGCCAGGGGGTCGCCGGCGCGGTCGGTGATCACGCCGCGATGAGCGGGGATAGCGACGGTGCGCAGATGGCGGGCATCGGCCTGGTGCTTGAGGAACTCCTGATCCAGCAGCTGCAGCTCGAAGGCCCGCAGCGCCAACGCCAGTCCTGCCAGCGTGAACACGGCTAACAGCAGCCGGCGGCGGCCGGACAGGGTGGTAGCCGGTGACCCGAAGCGTTTCATAGCCGCAGGCTCCGGATGTCACCGATGGTGGGCTGCTGCATGCCGAGCTGCTCGCGAGCGATGCGCTCGACCCGGGCATGGCCGGCGTTGGCGCCGATTTCCAGCTGCAGCTGGCGCCATTCGTGGTTGAGTTCGTCGCGTGCGTTCTCGAGCCCGCTGAGCTGCTTGAATAACAGCCGGGTTTGATGCTGCGACCACACCACGGCCAAGGCCGAGCCCAGGGTGGCCAGCGCCAGAGCCGTCAGGAGCAGAAGCCGCCAGGTCATGCCGAGCGCTCCGCGATGCGCAGACAGGCGCTGCGGGCGCGTGGATTGAGTTCGCACTCGGTGGCACTGGGAAACTGGGGTTTGCCAACCGGGCGCAGGCGTGGCGCGGGCGCCTGCGTATGGGTGACCGGTAGTTTCCGCGGCAGTGCCGGTACCTGGCTTTCCTGGCGGATAAAGCGCTTGACCAGACGATCCTCCAGCGAGTGAAAGCTGATGACCACCAGCCGGCCGCCTGGCTCGAGCAGGGTCAGCGCCGCCTGCAAAGCACTTGCCAGGGCCGCCAGTTCCTGATTGATATGTATGCGAATCGCTTGAAAGCTGCGGGTGGCCGGATGCTTGTGGAGCTCGCGGGTGGGCACGGCAGCGGCGATCAGCTCCGCCAATTGTTGGGTACGGTTGATGGGCCGTTCGCGGCGCGCGTTGACCAAGTTGCGGGCGATGCGCCGGGCATAGCGTTCCTCACCTAGCTCCTTGAGAATTCGGGCGATTTCGGTTTCACTCGCCTGTGCCAGCCAGTCTGCGGCACTCGGCCCGCAGGCCGGGTCCATGCGCATATCCAACGGGCCATCCTGGCGAAAGCCGAAGCCACGCTCGGGGTTGTCCAATTGCGGCGAGGATACCCCTAGGTCCAGCAGGATGCCCGCGAGCTTGCCGCCAAGCCCCAAGTTTTCGCCTTGCTGGCCCAGGTCGGCGAAATTGGCCTGGCGCAGAACGAGCCGCGCGTCGTCCGGGTAGCGCTGCCGGCCGGCGGCGATGGCATTGGGATCGCGGTCCAGGGCGATGAGTCGGCCTTGCTCATTCAACGCGGCCAGGATCGCCGCCGCATGACCGCCGCGCCCAAAGGTGGCATCCAGGTACTGACCTGCCGGTCGGATCGCCAAAGCCGCCACGGCTTCCGACAGCAATACCGGTTGATGCATCGCGGGCGCGGTCATAGAGTCAGGTTCTCGAGTGTAGAGGCGAAGCTGCCCAGGGCCGCCTGCTGATCGAGAAACTCGTTGCGGTTGCGAATCCATGAATCCTCGTTCCAAATCTCGAATTTATTGCCTTGGCCCACCAACGCGGCCTTTTTATCCAGGCCGGCAAATTCCCGCAGGGCTGCTGTCAGCAGCACGCGGCCCTGGCTGTCGAGCTCCTGCTCCGTGGCGTGACCGACTAGGACCCGCTGCATCCAGCGCACTGTCGGATCGGTGACATTGGGCTTGGCCATCAAGGCCTGCTCAATGTTTTCCCATACGGGTTGCGGGTACATCAATAAACAGCGTTCTGGATGAATGGTAAGTACCAGTTTGCCGTCGCCGGCTGCAGTCAGAGGGTCCCGATAACGGGTTGGCACGGCGATGCGTCCTTTCACGTCCAAGCTCAGATAGCTGACCCCCCGGAACACGCGTCCCCCACAAAGTTCCCACTGATCGCCACGATCTCCCACTGCGACTAACTATAAGAGTTAAACCGGCATGGGTCAAGGCCAGCAAAAAAATAAAAAATATGTAAAAACAATTACTTGTGATATATCTTTGATGTGGCTTCCTAAGAATTTTTGTTAAAGATAAATAGCTAATTAAGTCAATAATATATTGGCTATTCTTGATAAGTAACATTAATTTATTTAGTTAATATACTGATATTAAATTAAGGCATTAGAGCCGCTTGGGCGGCTTTTCAAGTGGTATGTTAGCTATCCGTTACAACTTAATGACAAAATTACATAATCGCAGGGACCAGGCTGGGTGCTGGCAAGGGGGGGGATGGGGGTTGGCGTTAGGGATGTGGTGGCAAGTGGGGCAGCTGAAATAGCCCTTGATCGCCCTGACGGTTGTCAGCAATACGGGGGTGGCAGCTTGGTACCGCTTGGTTGGCCGCAGGATACAAAAAAGGAGTCGGCCGATAAGCCGGGTTCTGTCGTGGGCAGCCATTCATCTGGGGCGCACGTCACCGTGCTGCCTCTTGCGGCCTACCCGGGCGCGATGCGGGCTACATCATGGCGCCCCTATTTGGCCTTGCTCCGGGTGGGGTTTACCCTGCCACGGTGTGTTGCCACCCGCGCGGTGCGCTCTTACCGCACCTTTTCACCCTTACCTGTGCCTGGGTTAACAGGCCATCGGCGGTATATTTTCTGCGGCACTGGCCGTCGGCTCACGCCGCCCAGGCGTTACCTGGCACCCTGCCCTGTGGAGCCCGGACTTTCCTCTATATCACCTTGCCTTAACGAGGTATACAGCGACTGCCTGGCCGACTCCGCAAACATAATATCATATATATTTGACTGAATTGAGTTGCAATCAGTGATGCGGCATCTTGCTCGCTACTCAGGGCGTTCTTGCTGCGGTTGTCGGTGACGCCCTGGCTTGGCGGAATCAACGGGCTCGATCGGTAGCAGGCCATATAACTCCATCGGGCTAAGACCATTCGCCGTGGCAATCATTTCGATGGTTTGCTCAGGACCAGTGAAATCGATGCCATTACGACGCAGGGCTTGCATTGCTGCGGCCAGCTCAAAATCCATGCGCCGCGCTAACACTCGCAAGGAAACGCGCTCGGCATGACCGAAGGGTGGAGCTAGTTCGGGACGGATGATCCAGCTTTGCTTGATGGCTTCGTTGAGCGCGAAGACCCAGGAAAAAGGCGGCAACGCCGTTAAAGCACCGACACCGATAAGGACGGTGAGCAGCAACGAGCCGATCAATTCCTTGCTGAGCCGGAGGTGGCCGCGGACCCGCGTGGCGAGGTAATGGACCAAGGCATGCCAGTTGAAATACAAATGCAAGCTGCCGGCGATGATCAACAGAGCACCGAAGCTTAGGTGCAGCTGCGACCAGGCATCCTTGCCCAGGCCCAGCAGCTGCCAATCGGTCCAATAGGCAACCCGGCCGTGGGGCATGATATACAACACGATGCTGCTGACCGCTAAGGCGAGAAAGGACCATGTGACAAGCAAAGCGATCAGGGCGCGCAGGCTATGAAGGAATCTGCTCATTGGCAAGGCTCGACCAAACGCGGGCGGTCACGCACAAAATAAGGCGGGCATTGGCATTGGCCCGCCCCCCGAGCGAGATTACTGCGGCAGCATTTGCGCCACGACTTTTCGGGTGCGTTGACGAATATGCGGCATGGCTTCTTCTTCGGTCATGTTCATTTGGTTGGCCCAGGCCGACAAACGCAGGCCATGCGGATAATAGTGGCTGGTTTTGGTCGCCGTGGCGCGTTGAACATTGCCGGACTGGGTGCCGCCGCCACTTGCCATCCGGGCGTTGCCGACGCCGGCGGCATCGCCGCGCCCACTGCTGCTGCCAGTCGCCATGGTGAATTCGATCGGTTCTTGGTGATGTTCCTCCAATACGAAATCCATGATGAGCGCCCATTCGCGGGGGCGTGAGGCGTTCGAAATGCCGACCGCAGCAAGCCCGCCCGCGCCGACACCTGTGGCTATACCGGCCGCGGTGCTGCCCGTGCCACGTCCAACGGCGACGCCGGTGCCAATGCCAACAGCCGCGCCACTGATGGCACCCATTTGCCCGGCGACTTTGCCGCCACCGGATTCCGGTTCCACTTCACCGAAAAAACGCAGCGAGGCACGCAGGCGAAAGTTGGCGTCTTGGGGGTCGTTGGCGATTGTCCAACCTTGCTCCTTGGCGGCAGCACGCAGCTCATCGGTCAGATCGATATCCGCATCGCTAATATTGCGGAAAGAGATATAAACCTCTTTATCTTCCGCTCGGGGCGGTTCAAGTTGGGGCGGGGGCACAACCCAAACGGTGCCGCTGCGCGGTTCGGCATATTTGTTGGCGGTCACCTTACCCAAACCTCGGGCGACACTGGTGCAGCCCGTCAAATCGACTACCAGTAGGGCCAGTACGGGCAATAAACAAGCTAGTAGCAAGAAACGTTTCGATGGCGACATGGACTTGCTCTCGGTTGCGATTGGAGCCATATAAAGCATGCTGGAAACAAGCGAAAAGTAGCACTCTCCGTGCTGGCTGGCAAGCTGGCTGACATAGGGATTGACAACCACATAGGAGAGGGTGATAATAGCGCTGATGCGATTATATTTCCTATCCCTTGAATGGCTGAATAACCGCCACCAAAGCGGGCCGGCCGCCTGGCTGCAAAACGGCGCAGCCGGTGATCAGCGATCACGCGCCTCGGCGCAGGCAATACAGAGCGTCGCTGCCGGGTCGATTTCCAGCCGGCGCGGGTTGATGAACTCGCCGCAATCCTGACACTCACCATAGCTGCCGTCGTCGCAACGGCGCAGCGCGGCCTCGATGCGCCGCAGCGACTGCTCGGCGCGCTGGCGCGTGCCCTGTGCCATCGCCTGCTGCTGTATCGCGTCCATCCGTGACAGCCGGCCGACGCTGGTCTGATCCAGCACCACGGTGGCCGTGGCGGCATTGCGCTCCTGCTCCAAGCCCAGTAGCGCGGCGCGCGCCTCCAGTAGCTTGGCGCGGAAATACTCAATATCGGGTTCAGGCATCTCAGCCATTAGCTCGTGCTCCTCAGTGTGTCAGCGGTCGCGCCGGGCACCCTGTGCCCCGCACGGCCAAACATTTTAGCATAGCGGCATCGAGCCTGCACCGCATTGAGCAACCCTCACGTCAGATAACCACCGCAACGTCCGACAAACACCACGACAGCGCAGAGACAGAGAGAGGCGCGCTCTTTCCAGCCCGTCATAGCCTTTCACCCCAACTCACGAGCATTGATGATTAACCAGACCGAAGCCCAAGAACAGGCCCACCTCGAAGCCACCCGTCACCGCCTCGACGCCGCCCTCACCCGCATCGACGCGCGCCTGCGTGAGTACGCCGAGGACGTCCAGGCGCAGAAGACCTACCTGTGGGAAAACCGCGCCGACATGGACCACGCCGAGAAGAACTCGACCCGCGAGTCGGTCTACCAGAGCGTGTTCACCGGCGAGGCCGCCCTCGCGATGCGCAAGCGCCTGCAGAAACTGGCGCACTCGCCCTATTTCGGCCGCCTCGATTTCGCCGAGCAGGCGCAGACGAACGCGTACGCACAACCCATCTACATCGGCATCCACGCCTTCTTCGACGACGAGCTCAAGCAGAACCTGATCTACGACTGGCGCGCACCGATCGCCAGCCTGTTCTACGACTAC
>CAYFSA010000003.1:30056-50740 GCA_964345605.1 uncultured Ectothiorhodospiraceae bacterium | reverse complement strand
GGCATAGGCTGGGTGGCGAGCCATTTGGTCTCGGTGCGGTTGGCCCAGCTGGGCCTGCAAGTGTTTGCAGGCGTCTTCATGGTCGCTTTGGGGGCTTATGTCGCCGGTGTTTGGCAGGGCCTGACCCGGGTCGAGGCCTTGGGCACGCATGTGTGGCGGCGGCTTGAGCCGCTCGGGCGCCGGCTGTTGCCGGTGACCCGGCCCTGGCAAGCGCTGCAGCTCGGTTTGGTCTGGGGCTGGCTGCCCTGCGGCTTGGTCTACAGCGTGCTGATTTGGACGCTGTCGGCAGGTGGGGCCGTCCAAGGCGCGCTGTTAATGTTCAGCTTTGGGGTCGGGACGCTGCCGGCTTTGCTTGCCATGGGCCTGGCGGCCAACCGAGTGGCTGTGGTTTTGCAAAGCCGTCAGGTGCGGGCGGTAATGGGGGCGGGTATCGCTCTGTACGGTCTATGGCTGGTCGGCCAAGCGGTATTCGCGTTCAGTCGATGAAAAACTGCTGCTCGAACTGGATGGCTCGGGAGGCTTCGCCCGGCGGCGTGACCGTTAATTCAAAAGTCAATTGCTCCTTATCTTCGATGGGAAAATCGCCTAGAAAATAAATGGCTTGGCCGTCATTGAAGCGGCGCATGCTGATCTGCTTGAGCTGATCGTTTTGGTTGGTGGCCTGGGCGCTGACCTGGCCCGCTACCGATTTGGCGGGCAGGGTAGCGGTGCGCTCGAGGATGGCGACGGTCAGCATGGCCCGATAACGGCTGCGCTGGATGCCAGCGGCGCGCGCGGTTTGTGGCTCGAGGAATGTGGTACTCAAGGCGTTGTAATGGATCACGTGTTGCTCGGTTGTGACTTGATTGTCGGCCTGGGCCGCTGGTAAAGGGGCCAAGAGCAGCATGAGCAAGCCGATGAGTACGTTGCGATAGAGGACTATATTGCTATGCTTTTGCATCGATATCTCCATTGCCCTGATGTTAGTGGGACGACTGAAATCGGCCCTGCGATATTTTCAAGCACTACCTTAGCGAGTTATTCACCGCGTCCGATGCGATAGACCGCGACTTCGCCGAGCAGGTTCGGCCACAGCCGTGAGCCGAAGCTGCGGCGTTGGCTATGATCGGCGACCGTGCGTTCCTCGATGCGGATGGATTTGTCGCGGCACAAATTTTCAAAGTCGCGCAGGGTGCATAAATGTATGTTCGGATTATTGTACCAGCGATTCGGCAGCACTCGGGTTTGCGGCATCAGGCCGCGAAACATCAATTGGGCGCGGCTATGCCAGTGCGCGATGTTGGGAAAGGTGACGATGCCTGTGCGGCCGACCCGCAGCATTTCCTCGAGCAGCATATCCGGGTGATGCACCGCTTGGAGGGTCTGACTCATGACCACATAGTCAAAGCTGTCGTTATCGAACAGCTCTTTGAGTCCGGCGTCGAGGTCGAATTGGATGACTTTGATGCCGCGGGCAATGCATTTCACCAGCTTGGTATCGTCGATTTCCAGGCCGAGGCCGGTAACCTGCCGGGTTTGCCGTAATTTGTCCAGCAATTGCCCGTCCCCACAACCTAGGTCGAGGACGCGCGCTCGGGGGGTGATCCATTGGTCGATGATATCGAAGTCGGCGCGCATTACAGGCAGTCCTCGGCAACGCGATCCATATAGGCACGCAAGACCGCAAGATACTGCGGAATAGGCATGAGAAAAGCGTCATGGCCCTGATTCGCTTCGATCATGGCATAGCTGACCGGCCGGTCGGCCTTGACCAGGGCGCGGACGATTTCATGCGATCGCGAGGGCGCGAAGCGCCAATCACCGGTGAAGGAAATCACCAGGAATTGGGCGGTGGCTTGCTCGCACGCAGTCGTCAAATCGTCATCATAGTCTCTGGCCGGATCGAAATAATCCAAAGCCTTGGTCATGAGCAGGTAGGTGTTGGCATCGAAGCGTTCGACGAACGAGCGGCCTTGGTAACGCAGATAACTCTCCACCTGGAATTCGACATCAAAGCCGAAGTTCAATCGGCCATCCCGCAGTTCGCGGCCGAATTTGGCCCGCATGGCATCATCCGACAAATAAGTAATATGGCCCAGCATCCGCGCCAGCGCCAGACCGCGCCGCGGGATCGCGCCTTTCTCCAGAAAATGGCCCTCGTAAAACTCCGGGTCGGAAAGAATGGCTTGGCGGGCGACCTCATTAAAGCCGATATTCTGTGCCGACAGCTTGGGCGCGGCCGCGATGACCACGGCATGGTGCAGGCGGTCGGGCAAGTCGATCGCCCATTGCATGACCTGCATGCCGCCGAGGCTGCCGCCGATCACGGCTGCCCAGCGCTCGATCCCCAAGGCATCGGCTAGCCGAGCTTGGCTGTGCACCCAATCCTTGACGGTCACCATGGGAAAGTTTGCGCCGTAGTATTCACCGGTTTCCGGATTGATCGAGGCGGGCCCGGTCGAGCCCTTGCAGCCGCCAATGTTGTTCGGCGACACGAAGAAAAAGCGATTGGTATCGAACGGTTTGCCTGGCCCGATGCATGCCTCCCACCAGCCAGGCTTGCGGTCGTCGGGACGGTGATAACCGGCGGCATGATGATCACCCGATAGGGCGTGGCATACCAACACCGCATTGCTGCGCGCGGCGTTGAGCTGACCGTAGGTCTCGTATGTGAGCGAAAAACCCGATAATTGCCGGCCGCTTTCCAGCAGTAACGGTTGCTCGAAGTCCCGCGTCACGGGCGTGACAAGACCAACCGAATCAGAGGGAAAAGTCGTTTCAGACATGGTCTTGTCGGAGACAGACACCTGACACGGACTGCCGGCCTGCGAAATATTCCATGAGTGTTGTGGTCACCTTGAAATGTCTGCGGGTGTATGGCCCAGCGTGGCGCTTAATTGACGGGATCCGGTTGATTGCGGGCTCGAGTGTATAGCACAAGTTTAGCGAGAGCGACCGGGTCGGGGCAAGTTAGCGGCCAGCCGCCGCCTTAATGCCCGCTGGGAGGCGTTGCGGGGCGATGATGCAGACGCGCTTGTCACGACTGTGCTCGCCGGCGACCACGCTGACCGCTGCTTTGCTCACGGCGAACTCTTTGGCTAGCCATTTGCACAGGTGAATGTTGGCCTTGCCAGCGACCGGCGGTGCTTTGATGCGAACTTTGATGCGCTCGCCCAGCAACTCGCCCCAGCTGTCGCCAGGGGCGCGTGGCTGCACCTTGACATCCAATAACAGATGGTCGTCCCGCCAATGCCAGAACATTAGAGCATGAGCGATTGCAGCAGGATCAGCAGGACGTTCAGGCCGATGATCGCGATAAGGGGGGACAGGTCGACCATGCCGACCATGGGCACGACTTGCCGGATAGGCCGCAGGATGGGCTCGTTCAAATGATTCAGCAGCGCCGCGGTTGGGTTCTGGAAATTGTACATGCCAGGGCTGACCCAGCTCAAAATGGCTTGGATGATCAAGGCAAAGATATATATGCGGATAACTGTCTGCAACAGCTCGAAGATCGCCAGGCTCGGGATGGCCACCAGCGGCATGACATAGCTGCTGCTTAAAAGCTGCAGCAGCCATAGTTCCAGGCATTTAAGTACCAGCGCCAAAACGACCGCTGCCGTGTCGAGGCGGCCGAACATGGGGATAAGTCGGCGCAGCGGGCGTAACGGGGGATTGGTCACGGTGATGATGAATTGCGACAACGGATGATAGAAGTCGGCTCGGACTGCCGCCAGCAGAATACGCAGCAGCACGACCACGAGATACAGCTGAAACAGGGTCTGAATGAGAAACAGCGTGATATTTTCAAGTGCGGTGGGCATGTATCAGTCCGCTCCTAACTGTTGCGCCAACTCGTTGGATCGGGCCTTGGCGGCGGTGACCGCGCGGGCCAATAAGTCACGCAAACCACCGTCCTCCAGGGCAGCCAAGGCTTGCTCAGTGGTGCCGCCCTTGGACGTGACCCGCCGCCGCAATTCCGCGGCCGGGGCATCGTGTTCGAGGGCGAGTTTGGTGGCACCGAAGGCGGTTTGCAGCGCCAACAAGCGGGCGGTTTGTGCGGGTAGGCCTTGCTCGACCGCGGCCTCTTCCAGGGCCTCGATGACCAGGAAAAAATAGGCCGGGCCGCTGCCGGAGACCGCGGTCAATGTGTCCATCTGGGCTTCGTCATCGACCCAGAAAGTCGCCCCCACGGCCCGCGCCAGGTTCTCCGCCAAACTGCGCTGAGCCTCGTCGACGCCGGGCATGGCGTACAAACCCGTGGCTCCTGCACCGACTAGCGCCGGGGTGTTGGGCATCAGGCGCACTACCGGCAGCGTTCCGCCGAGCCACCGGCTAATGGCCTCAGCGCGGACACCGGCGGCGATGGAGACGACTAGCGGCTGGCGGCGGGCGATGACGGGCTGAATTTCTTCGAGCACGGCTCGGACCTGCGGCGGTTTCACGGCGATCACGATGGCATCGGCATCGGCGAGCACGTCACCGTTGGCATGGGTGACAAAAATACCCGGGTAATGCTCGGTCAAGGTTTGCCGAGCCTCAGGGTTGGGGTCAGCGGCACGTAACTGCTGGGCCGAGCAATCGCCGCCTAGCAGGCCGCCGATTAAGCTGCGCGCCATGTTACCGGCGCCGATAAAGGAAATCGCTACGTGCTTCATACCCTTGATAACTCCTGCATGACTGTCGGCGTAAATCGGTAGATGATCCCATGGGGCCACTATCGCTCGCAATGGACCGAGGCCAAACTCAGCTCGGCCTGTCACCGAAAATGGCCGTGCCAATGCGCACCATGGTGGCGCCTTCGGCAATGGCCGCGTCCAGGTCGGCGCTCATGCCCATGGAAAGAGTGTCCAGGGCATAACCCTCGGCGCGCAGAGCAGCATAGGCCTGGCGCAAGGCGGCAAAGGCCGCTCGCTGGGCCTGCGGGTCGGGGGCGGCCGCTGGAATGGCCATCAGGCCCCGCAATTGCAGGCGCGGCAATGCCCAGACGAGCCCGGCCAGGTCGGTGAGCTCGGCCAGTCCGATACCGCTTTTGCTGGCCTCGTCGCTGACATTGACCTGAATGCAGACGTTCAGGGGGGGGCATTGGGCCGGACGCTGGTCGTTGAGACGCTGCGCGATCTTGAGTCGATCGATCGTATGTACCCAGTCGACCCGCTCGGCCAGGGGGCGGGTTTTATTGGACTGAAGCGGGCCGATGAAATGCCAGCATATGTCCCGGCCGGGCAGTGCGTCCTGTTTGTCAAGCAGCTCCTGGACATAGTTTTCGCCAAAATCCTGTTGACCGCAGTCAATCGCGCCTTGAATCTTGCTGACAGGCTGTTTCTTGCTGACCGCGATCAGGCGCACACTGGACTCGGCGCGCCCGGTTGCCTGGGTGGCCTGGTGGATGCGGTCGTGCACAGTCTTAAGGCGCTGGCAAAGCTCATCGGTTGTCATCGTTACTGGCTCGCTCGCACTCTCAAAGTGCATTTCATTGAGGTGGGTTTCGTTGAAATCGGCTCGCGGCGGTTAATGCGATGCGCCGCAGAATATGCATAATACGTCGAAGGCCCAAGCCGTGGTGAGATAGATCGTGGATATTGCCCAGTTACTTGCATTTGCCGTGAAAAACGGTGCATCGGACCTCCACCTGTCGGCGGGCTTGCCGCCGATGATCCGCGTGGACGGCGACATTCGGCGGATCAACGTGCCGCCCATGGATCACAAGGAAGTCCATGCCATGGTGTACGACATCATGAACGACAAACAACGCAAGGATTTCGAGGAGTTCCTGGAAACCGACTTTTCCTTCCAGGTTCCCGAGCTGGCACGCTTTCGTGTCAATGCCTACAATCAGGCCCGGGGAGCTGGCGCGGTATTCCGGACGATCCCCAGCAAAATCCTGACCATGGATGATCTCAAATGCCCCAAGATCTTTAAAACCATCGCCGAATACCCGCGCGGCCTGGTGTTGGTGACAGGTCCCACCGGCTCCGGTAAATCGACCACCCTGGCCGCCATGGTCGATTACAAGAATGCGATTGAATACGGCCACATCCTGACCATTGAGGATCCCATCGAGTTCGTCCACGAAAGCAAGAAATGCTTGATCAACCAGCGCGAAGTGCATCGTGATACCCACGGTTTCAACGAGGCGCTGCGCTCGGCATTGCGTGAGGACCCGGACACGATCCTGGTCGGCGAGCTGCGGGATCTGGAAACCATTCGCCTGGCGCTGACCGCGGCCGAGACCGGCCACCTGGTGTTCGGTACGTTGCATACCAGTTCGGCGGCGAAGACCATCGACCGTATCGTGGATGTCTTTCCGCAGGCGGAAAAAGACATGGTACGGGCTATGCTTTCCGAATCCCTGCGGGCCGTCATTTCCCAAACCTTGCTGAAAAAAATCAGTGGCGGGCGCGTGGCGGCCCACGAGATCATGATCGGTACGCCGGCCATTCGCAATCTCATTCGCGAGGCGAAGATAGCGCAGATGTATTCGCAAATCCAGACCGGCCAGAAGGAGGGCATGCAAACCCTCGAACAGGGTTTGCGGACCCTGTTGGATGCCGGCCAGGTCGGCCGTGACGAGGCCCAGCGCAAGGCCTCCAAGCCCGAATTGTTGAGTTCACATTAACCGCGGCAGACGTTTCGTTTGCCCATGATCATATTGTTAAGGTGAGTGCTGATGGATAGAGATAAGGCCATTGGGTTCATGCACGATCTGATGCGGACCCTGGTGAACAGGGGCGGCTCGGATCTGTTCATCACGGTCGGTGCGCCGCCCTCGATCAAGGTCGATGGGCGGATGACTTCGATTACCAGTCAGTCCCTGTCGCCCACGCATACTCAAATGCTGGCGCGCTCGATCATGAACGATAAACAATTGGCCGAATTCGAGCGTACTCTGGAATGCAATTTTGCCATCGCCTTGCCTGGCGTGGCGCGTTTCCGGGTCAATGCGCACACCCAGCGTGGCAGCCCTGGCCTGGTGTTGCGGGTGATCAACTCGAAAATCCCTAATTTTTCCGAGCTCGGTTTACCGAAAGTGCTCGAGGACGTTTCCCTGACCAAGCGGGGACTGGTCATCTTCGTCGGCGGTACCGGCTCGGGCAAGAGTACGTCCCTGGCCGCTATGGTGGGTCATCGCAATGAGAACAGTTATGGTCACATCGTCACCATCGAAGACCCGCTGGAGTTCGTGCATACTCATCGTAATTGCCTGGTGACCCAGCGCGAGGTCGGCGTAGATACCGATTCCTATGAAACAGCCTTGAAAAACACCTTGCGCCAGGCACCGGACGTCATCCTGATCGGCGAAATTCGTGATCGGGAAACCATGGAACATGGCATTGCCTTCGCCGAAACTGGGCATTTGTGCTTGAGCACTTTGCATGCCAACAGTACCAATCAGGCGTTGGACCGCATTATCAACTTCTTCCCGGAAGAACGACGCCAGCAATTGCTCATGGACTTGTCCCTGAATCTCAAGGCGGTCATCTCGCAGCGTTTGATTCCGCGCGAGTCGGGTGAGGGTCGAGCGCCGGCGATTGAGATATTGATCAATACGCCTTTGATGGCTGACTTGATCTTCAAGGGCAAGGTCGGTGACATGAAAGAGCTCATGGCGCGCTCGACCGAGCAGGGCATGCAAACCTTCGACCAATGCCTGTTCGAGCTTTACGAAGCCCACGAGATCGGTTACGAAGATGCCCTGCGCAACGCCGACTCGGTCAATGATGTGCGTCTGCGCATCAAGCTTAACAGCAAACGCAGCCGGGGCGGCCTGTTGGAGGGCAGTGATGAGCCGACCCTGCAGGAAGTCGAGGACTAGTCGCTATGTCGCAAGTGCAAGAGCCAAAAATGAAAATGGATTATTTCAAGCTGATGGTGCAGCACAATGCTTCGGATTTGTTCTTCACCGTGGGCGCGCCGCCGACCCTGAAGATCGGCAAGGATTTCCGAGCAGTGTCGCGACAGGCCCTGGACTCGGGACGTCTCAAAGAACTCGCCTATGGCTTGATGAACAAGGAACAGGCCCAGACCTTCGAAGCGGAAAAGGAGATGAATCTGGGGATTTCGCGCGAGGAATTTGGGCGTTTTCGGATCAACATCTTCGTTCAGCGCGGCGAGATCGCCATGGTGATCCGCTATATCAAAGCCGAGGTGCCGAGCTTCGAGGAGCTGGGGCTGCCGCTTGTCCTGAAGGAGCTGGCCCTGCGAGATCGCGGCTTGATCATTGTGGTGGGATCGACCGGCAGCGGTAAATCGACCACCCTGGCGGCCATTATCGACTATCGCGCACGCAACCGCGCCGGCCATATTCTGACCATCGAAGATCCGATCGAATACGTCTTCAAGCATCGCAAGTCATTGATTAGTCAGCGTGAAGTCGGTATTGATACGTTGTCTTATGAAAACGCCCTGCGCGAAGCCATGCGGGAAGCCCCGAACGTGGTCATGATCGGTGAGATTCGCGACCGAACGACCATGGAGGCGGCTTTGAGTTATGCCTCGACCGGCCACCTGGTTCTTTCCACGCTGCATGCGGTTAATACCAATCAGGCCTTCGAGCGCATCGTCAATTTCTTCCCGACCGAGGCCAATCGTCAGTTGTTGATGGATTTGTCCTTGAATATGCAGGCAGTGCTCGCCCAGCGCCTAGTACGCGGCATGGATGGCGGTTTGGTGGCAGCGGTGGAGGTCATGGTCAACAGCCCGTATGTCGCCGATCTTGTCCGTAACGGTGAATTCAACGCCTTGAAAGATACCATCGGCCGCGGCGAAGCGGCGGGGATGCAGACTTTCGATCAGGCCTTGTTCGATTTATATCGCTATGGTCGGATCACCAAAGAGGATGCCCTGACCAATGCGGATTCACGCAGTAATCTGGAATGGCGCATGAATTTCGGCGACGAGAAATCCAGTCTCCATTCGGCCTCGGCGGTCAGCGACGATGGGACCGAGATACTGGAACGGCCCTCTGGCTTCGGTCGCTCGTGACTTTCGCTTAATGCATGCTCGCTTAAGTTTTTGGCGCTGAATGGTTCAGCCCCTCTTGCTCCGCTTGAGCAAGCGGGGCGCCAACTTATGCACTGATTGCTGCCGCCGTTGTTGGCAGCGTGCCTCGATGGGGGGAGGTTAGCAGCCTACGTCCCGGTCTGGCTGAACGGATAGACGCAACGGCCGTTTACCAGGGTGTAGCGTGCCTGGGTCTGGAAGGTCCAGCCCATAAAGGGTGTGTTGTGCGCATGACCGAGCAAGGTGTCGGGCGTGACCGTCCAGGGCTTGTCCAAGTCCATCACCGTGACATCGGCCGGTCGGCCGACAGCGAGATTACCACTGCGCAAGCCCAGGATATGGGCGGGATCTACGGTCAGACGGGCAACGGCTTGCGGCAGGCTCAAAATGCCTTCGTCGACGAGTTTGAGGGCGAGTGCCGGGAAGGTCTCCAGGCCGGCGATACCTGGCTCGGTTTCGCTGAAGGGAGCGAGTTTGGCGTCCGGCTCATGCGGCTGATGGTCGGAACAAACCGCAGCCACGACGCCGTTGGCCAGCCCTTCGCGCAAGGCTGCTTGATCGGCGGGGGTGCGCAAGGGCGGCAGCACATGACAAAGGCTATTGAAATCGGCCACCGCCGCGTCCGTGAGATAGAGCTGATGGGCGCTGACATCGGCGCTTACGGGCAGGCCGGCGGCGCGCGCCTCGGCGATCATACGCAATCCGCGGCCGGTGGACAGGCGGCAAAAATGGGCGCGCACGCCGGTTTGCTCGATCAAGGCCAGGGATTGGCCGATAGCGGCCGTTTCAGCGGCGGCGGGAATGGGCGGCAGGCCTAAGCGCGTGGCGATTGCGCCTTCATGCACGCAGCCTTCGTTGGATAAGGCGTGATCGGCGGGCAGTAGGAAGACTGTCAGACCATGGCTGTCAGCATATTCCAGGGCGCGCCGCATGGTGGCAGTGTCTTGCAGGGGCTGGCGGGCGTTGCTGATGCCGACACAGCCGGCTAATTTGAGCGCTGCCATATCACTCAATTGACGGCCTTCGAGTCCGGCGGTTAAAGCCCCCAAGCTGACCACACGGGGGCCGGCACCGGCGCTGGCCCGGCGTTTGATAAGTTCGACCTCGGCCGGGCTGTCGATGGGAGGTTCGGTGTCCGGTGGGCAGCACAGGGTAGTCACCCCGGCCGCCGCGGCCGCGCGGGTTTCCGAGGCGATGGTAGCTTTGTGCTCCTGGCCGGGCTCACGCAGATGGGCGGCCAAATCGATGATGCCTGGCATGACCAGCGCATTGCCGGCATCCAGGGTGAGCTCCGCGGTAAAGCCTTCCGGGGCGCGGCCCACCCCGACAATGCGCTGCTGATCGATGAACAGATCCAGATAGGCATCGCGGTCGTTGGCCGGATCGATCAGGCGGCCATGGCGAATGGCAATGCTCAATTCGGATTGCCTCCGGCCACGCCCATACACATCGACATGACTGCCATCCGGATCGCGATACCGTAATTGACTTGTGCCAAGATCACCGACTGCGGCCCGTCAGCGACTTCCGAGTCGATTTCGACGCCGCGGTTGACCGGCCCCGGATGCATGACGATGGCATCGGCTTTGGCCAGCGCCAGGCGTTCGTTGGTCAGCCCGTAAAGGCGAAAGTATTCGTGCTCGCTCGGCAGCAGGGCGTCATCCATGCGCTCACGCTGGATGCGCAGCATGATAACGACATCGACATCTTTGAGGCCGTGGTCGAGGTCGTGGAAAACACGCACGCCGAGCTGCTCAACCGCGGTGGGCAACAGGGTCCGGGGGGCGACGACCCGGACCTCGCCGGTATTCAGGTTATTGAGGGCATGGATCTGCGAGCGGGCGACGCGCGAATGCAGGATGTCACCGACGATGGCAACCTTGAGCTTGCGGAAATCCGGCTTGTGGCGGCGGATGGTGAAAACATCGAGCAGCGCCTGGGTCGGATGAGCATGATTGCCGTCACCGGCGTTGATGATGGAAACATGGGGGGCGACATGCTGCGCAATGAAATTGGCTGCACCGCTGCGGGCATGGCGGACGATGAACATATCGCAGCTCATCGCTTCCAGGTTGCGCAGGGTGTCGAGCAAACTCTCGCCCTTGGTGGTCGCCGAGGTGCTGACGGCCACATTGAGCACATCCGCCGATAATCGCTTGGCCGCGAGCTCGAAGGTGGTGCGCGTTCGCGTGCTAGGCTCGAAGAAGAGATTGACGATGGTTTTGCCGCGCAACAGCGGCACTTTCTTGACCGCCTGGGTGGTCATTGCCGCAAATGACTCGGCGGTATCCATCAATTCAGCTAATAACCCGGCAGGCAGATCGGCAATATCAAGGAAATGATGCAGTTTGCCATCCGCGTTGAGCTGCATGGAGGTGGGCAGGGGGCCGGGTTGGGGAATACGCGCGGCCACTTAAGCCCCGTTTTCCAGATCGTAAATATGCAAGGCCAAGGGATCGGGGCCGGCCAGTTTGATATGCTGGCCGGGATCGAGGGTCAGATGCCGACCGACAACCTGAGCCTGGATGGGCAGTTCCCGGCCATCGCGCTCGACCAGCACGACCAGCGAGACACTGGCAGGCCGACCGAAATCGAAGATCTCGTTCAGTGCCGCGCGTACTGTGCGGCCGGTGTAGAGCACATCATCGACCAGGATGATATGCCGATTGTCCACGTTGAACTCGATCTTGGAGGGCCGCACTTGCGGATGCATGCCTATACGGCTGAAATCATCGCGGTAGAACGAAATATCCAGTGTGCCCAAGGGGGTTGCCAGGGCGAGCTGGCGATGCAAGCGCTCCGCGACCCAGGCGCCGCCCGTATAGATGCCGACCATCGCCGGATCAGCGATGGCCCGAGCGCGCAACTGGCTGCGCAAGTCCTCGGTCATAGCGGCGAACAAGGGATCGAAGTCAACTTCCATGATCGTGACCTAAGGCAAACCAGGTTTCCAGAATGATGACGGCCGACATACGGTCGATGTCCTGTTGCTGGGCTGAATGGTGACGGCCGCGCCCGGATCGCCCTAAGCGCTGGGCAGCTGCCGTCGAGCTGAGATGCTCGTCGATGGTATAAACCTCAAGATTATAACGCTGCATCAGTTCCTGGCGAAAGGCGTGAATCGGTGCTGCCAAGGGATGGGGCGAGCCGTCTGCGTAATGCGGCAGACCGACTACGGCGCAGGCGGGTCGCCAGGTTTTTACCAGTTCGCTGAGCTGGTGCCAATCCGGCTGGCCGTGCTGAGCCGCCAGGGTGATTACGGGTGTGCCGCTGCCGGATAGATGGCTGCCGACAGCTACGCCGATGCGGCGCAGGCCATAGTCCAAACCCATTACTGGCGCATGCATGGCTGGCTGCTATCAGGCGTGGCCGGCATCGGCGGCGAACAAGTCGAGATCGATGCCGAGCAGCTGCGCAGCGGCTTTCCAGCGGGTTGCCGGGGACCGCTGAAAGATGATGGAAGCCTCGGCGGGGCAGGTAAGCCAGGCGTTATCGGCGATCTCTTGTTCGAGCTGGCCTGGCCCCCAGCCAGCATAGCCGAGCAGCACCAAATAACGACTGGGGCCCTCGCCGCTGGCAATCGCCGCCAGAATATCCCGTGACATGGTCAGTGTGAGCTGGTCGCTAATGCTCAGGCTGGACTCCCAGCGCGGTCCGGCATCATGCAGGATAAAGCCGCGCTCCACGGCGACCGGGCCGCCGTTGAACACCGGTATGGCGGAGAAGTCGGCAGTCGCATACGCCAGCTCGAGATGCTCTAACAGCTCGGCGAGCTGGACTTGCAACGGCCGGTTCAGCACCACGCCCAAGGCCCCCTGTTCGCTATGGTCGCAGATCAATGCGACTGCCTGCGCGAAATTCGGGTCACCCATGGTCGGCATGGCGATCAAGAAGTGGTTGGTAAGATTCGTCGCAGTGGTCATGACTATAGTATCGGGTGCATGTGGATGCTACGCAAGTCAATCGCTAGTCTATCTGAGTGGCGAAGCCGGGTGGGCCAAAGACCCATTTCCGTTCAAAGGTCAACTGAGAGGAACGGTTGCGCAATGCTGGCGGAAAGTCACCATAGGGTGCTGCCAGGCGGACGATATGTAATGCGGCTTGGTCAAGGATGTCGTATCCCGAGGACTGGACGATATGGGCCTGTTCCAGCTCGCCGTCCGCATTCAGCGTGATCCGCAGAGTCAGATAACCCCGGATGCCCCGACGGCGGGCCTCGGCGGGATAATTCAGTTTGCCGATGCGCTTGACTTTTTGCTTCCAGTTGGCTAAGTAGCCAGCCCCGACAGTTGCCACGGTGTTGTGCGTGGCTTCATTGGGGCTTTGCAGATGAGGCGGCTCACTCTGCTGCAGGGCTGGGCTTGTCCGAGCGAGCTCAAGGCTGCGCGCAGCCAAGGCATGCCCATTGCGGACCGGGCTTGGCGAGGGCGTGGCTGCGGCCGTGTTGTTGTGCTGCTGATTAGCTCTGGGCTGCCTCGCGCCGGCGGAGCGTGGTGGGTTAGACTGGGGTGGAGTCGCCTTGGACGTTGGCGGCGCCGCTTGGGGCTGTCGTTTTGTCTCGGTCGATTGCCCAGGTTGGAGCGGCTGCCGGGCGTGCTGATTGGTTTCAGCGATATAGTCAGCGGTGGCGGGTGCGGTGGCGCTGCCGGGCGTTTTGATCAGGTTGACATCCAATGTTTGTTGCAGGGTGGTCGAGGTGGTGGCCGGCATGCGGCTATCGAGTCCGATCAGAAGTGTGGCATGGATGATGATTGCGACCAGCAAGCTCAGCCCCAGCCGGTCGATATCCGGCAGCCGACGCGGGCTGGCCGTTGGCGTTGTCAAAGTGGCGGATGGCGCGGGGAGTCGCATGATTCAGGCTCGCAACTGGGTGAGAAAATCGAGCAAGTCCCCGGCGATATCCGAATGGTATTCGCGGTCGAGCTCACGTATGCAGGTCGGGCTGGTGACATTGATCTCGGTCAGGTAATCGCCGATGACATCCAAGCCGGCGAAGTACAGGCCTTTGTCCCTGAGGACCGGACCTACCAGTTCGCCGATCCAGCGATCGCGCTCGGTCAGGTCGACGCCGACACCGTGGCCGCCGACCGCTAGGTTCGCGCGGGATTCGCCCGCGGCGGGTATGCGTGCCAAGCCATGGGGGACCGGCTCGCCGTTGATCATGAGAATGCGTTTATCGCCGGCCCGAAACTCGGGTAAAAAACGCTGGACCATAATAGTCTGTTGCCCATGGGCGGTCATGGTTTCTAGAATGACTGATAAGTTGGGATCGTCGCCGCGCAGCCGGAAGACCGAAGCGCCACCCATGGCATCCAGCGGCTTGATGACCAACTCGTTGTGCTCGGCGAGAAATTCCCGGCATCGCTGCGGCTCGCTGGTGACCAGTGTCGGCGGGGCTGCCTGCGGGAACCAGGTGGCGAAAAGCTTCTCATTGGCATCGCGCAAGCCTTGCGGGCGATTGCAGACCAAGCAACCCGCGCGCTCGGCCAGATCCAGGATTTGCGTGGCGTACAGGTAAGCTGCGTCAACCGGTGGATCTTTGCGCATCAGGATGATATCGAGCTCGGCCAGTGGTAGGGTCTGGGCCGCTGCCAAGTCAAACCAGTTCTGGGTGGCGTCGGTGACCGACAGTGCGCGCATCGTGGCGCAGGCCTCGCCGTCGCGAACGAACAAACTGGCAAGCTCCATATAATGCAATTCGAAACCCCGTTGCTGGGCAGCCAAAAGCATGGCGAAACTGCTATCCTTATACGGTTTTATGGTAGCAATCGGGTCCATGATGATGCCAAGGCGAATGGGCATAAGGATTCCTCGATTAAATGATATTCAAGCTGGCCCGGTTAGCGCCCTTGCCATGCCTGGTGAAAGACTGGGTAATGCGGTTAAACTACCGTCTTTAATTGCGAGAATAAACCGCTTGGGTTAAATTTCTGCAGGTTGGCAGCTGCACGACAACCTTAGATCATAGGTGGATTGGCCGTGAGCGAAGAAATCGATTCTGGTAGCCTGTCGCAGGAGGGATTGGCCTGCACGGTAATGGTCATCGACGATAGTAAGACCATTCGCCGGACGGCAGAAAGCCTGTTAAAAAAACAAGGCTGCAGTGTGTTGACTGCCGCCGATGGGTTTGAGGCCTTATCCAAAATCGCCGAGCACAAGCCGGATATCGTGTTCATCGATATCATGATGCCGCGCTTGGATGGCTACCAAACGTGTGCGTTGATCAAAAACAACGCCGCCTTCAAGCAAACGCCCGTCATCATGCTTTCAAGTAAAGACAGTATCTTCGATAAGGCACGCGGAAGAATGGTGGGGTCTGAGCAATATCTGACCAAACCGTTCACGAAACAGGATTTGGTCGGTGCTATCAGGCAGTACATCAAACCATGAACGACGGTTTTCACGCATGCAAGTTTAGCCGACTGAAATCAATCGGAGACGGATGCCATGGCGCATATCCTAATTATTGATGACTCCCCGACCGAACGGCATGTCTTCAAGACCATGCTGGAGAAAAACAATCACCAAGTGAGTGTGGCCACAGGGGGGGAGCAGGGCTTGGAAATGGCCCGCGACTTAAAGCCTGACGTCATTTTGATGGATGTCGTCATGCCCGGCATGGATGGTTTCAAGGCAACCCGAGAGCTTTCCAAGGATGCCGGCACGGCCAATATCCCCGTTATCATGGTGACCACCAAGGATCAGGAGACCGACAAGGTATGGGGTATGCGCCAGGGTGCACGTGACTACATCGTCAAACCGGCGAAAGAGAAAATGTTGATCGAGCGCATTAATGCCACCCTCGGGCAGTAGCGCCCGCCGACGGCGACACGGCCAACGGGGGCTGGGTAAATCGAGTTGAGGCAATGCCGGTGAGATCCGCAGATACCCCCTTCGAGCTGCTGGAACGTCTCGATCGTGATTGTTTGGCGACCGCCAAGGGTTTACCGGCGGAAGATCATGTGCCCAATCGCTGGAAAGGCATTCTCTTCGAGCTAGCCGGCGCAGCATTGCTCGCGCCCATGGCCGAAATCGCCGAAATCGCCACGCCCCCCCGCTTGACTCGCGTCCCCGGCGCCAAAGATTGGGTCCTGGGGGTTGCCAACATGCGCGGCACCCTGTTGCCCGTTATGGATCTCAGTGGTTTTTTGTTTGGCATCAACAGCAGCCGCGATGCGCGTCAGCAGCGGATATTGGTGGCTCAAAACCAAGAGTTTTTTGTAGGCTTGCTGGTGGATTCGGTCACCGGCTTGAAACAATACAACGAGAATCAGTGGCAGGCCAGCGCCAGCGATGCTGCCACACAACATGCGGCCGTGCTCGAGCGGTTTCTCGATGGCGCCTATGGCGATGACCAGACGCGCTATCCTGTATTCAGATTCGTTCGCCTTGCCCAGGACGAAGCGTTCACGGAGGTTCAGGCCTGACCGGCGGTAACCCGGGGCCTTGCTGCCTGAATGTTGGGCAGCCGGGGCCGTACCGTTAGTGCCAAAACCTGCAAGCGTATTGGGTTTGCATGGGCTGATACCGAAATAATAACCCACGGTGTGATGGAGAATATGCATGAAGGTACCTGCACTCGGAAGGCTGTTTTCGCGGGGTAGTGGGCCGGCGTATGTCGTGTTGGGGGCATTGCTGGTACTGTTTGTGGTGCTGGTGGTGGCGACATTTACTTACGCCAGCCAGATGCAGGAGCGTAGCCGGATGCAGACCCAAATGGCCGGTGAGCTACGCTTGCTATCGCAGCGCATGGCGACGCAAGCCATCGAGGCGGTGCGCGGCGAGCAAGCCGCTTTCACTCAGCTCGCCAGCCTGCGCAACGCCTTTCAGGCCAAATTCGACAATTTGCAGGAAGGCGATGACAGCCGTAATCTGCCGCCACTGAAGGATAACTTGCGCAACGAGGCCAACGCACTGCTCCAATTATGGACCGATTACCGGCAGCAGGTAGACCAGATCCTGAATGCGCAGGGACAGCTAGGCGAAGCTGCCGACGCCTTGGCCAAGGTCGATAAGCGGATGCCAAGGCTTATCGAACTCGCCAATAATGTGGCACGGTTGATGGTCGAGAACGACGCCAGCCCCGAAAAAACGTATTTGACCACCTATCAGCTGTTTCTCGGCCAGCGTCTGCAGAGCAACTTGCGCCGCATGGGCAGCGGTCGCGAAGGTTCGGTGCAGGCGGCCGAGCAATTCCAAGCGGATGCCAAGCGCTTTGAGGTCGTGCTCAATGGCTTGCTGGAAGGGGACACCGAGGCGGATATTGACCGTATTTACACGGATGCGGCACAAGAACAGCTGCGCGAATCCGCCCGGATTTTCCAGGCATTACGGCCGAGCATTGCCCAGATTGTTGAAGCTAGCGAGGCGCAGCGTAGCGCAGTCGATGCCGCCGAGCATATTGAACGGCGCAGTGATGAGCTGCTGGCGGCGACCACGCGCCTGGAAGAGGCATTAGGCAGTAGCACCACGGCACAGGGGCTCAATTATCTCGGTTTCGTGTTTGGGGCATTGTCACTGGTGGCCCTGCTCAGCTTGGGCTGGGTGTTTCTACGAGATACCCGGCGGCGCCTGGCGGAAACGACAGCGCAAAACCAGCGCAATCAGCGTGCTATTTTGCGCCTGCTCGACGAAATGACCAATCTGGCCGAAGGCGATTTGACCGTGCATGCCACGGTTACCGAAGACATTACCGGGGCGATCGCCGACTCGGTGAACTACGCCATCGATGCCCTGCGCTCGTTGGTTGCCACCATTCATGATACCGCCAACGAGGTCTCCACGGCGGCGGAAAATACCCGCTCAACCGCTATGGCCTTGACCGATGCGAGTAACCATCAGGCCCGCGAAATCGCCTCGGCCTCGGCGGCGATCAACGATATGGCCAGTCTGGCTGAGAATGTTTCGCGCACCGCCCAGCGTTCCGCCGACGTCGCCCAGGAGTCGGTGGAAAAATCGCGTGCCGGCGCCGACACGGTGCGCAGCACCATCGACGGCATGGATGCGATACGCGATCGTATTCAGGAGACCTCCAAGCGCATCAAGCGGCTCGGCGAATCGTCCCAGGAAATCGGGGAAATTGTCGGCCTGATCAACGATATCGCCGACCAAACCAATATATTGGCGCTTAACGCGGCGATCCAGGCCTCTTCTGCCGGCGAAGCCGGCCGCGGATTCGCGGTGGTCGCTGACGAAGTGCAGCGTCTGGCCGAACGCTCGGCTAAGGCGACCAAAGAGATCGAGTCACTGGTCAAAACGATTCAGGCCGATACCAACGAGGCGGTCATTTCCATGGAGCAGACGACCTCCAACGTGGTGGCCGGCTCGGACCTTGCTAAGCAGGCCGGGACCTCGCTTGCCGATATTGAAAAGGTTTCCAACGAGCTCTCGGATTTGATTCAAAAGATCTCGTCGGCGGCTGGCGAGCAGTCTAACGCCGCGACCGATGTCTCCTCGACCATGAACGTCATTCAAGAGATCACGATGCAAACCTCCGATGGCACTAACGAAACCGCGGAGTCTATCGGTAACCTCACGGAATTGGCTGCGGAGCTGCGCAAATCGGTCGCCGGCTTCAAGTTGCCCAGTGACTACGAGGACGGCAGCAGCCAGCCAGCCGCTAGCTGATGGGCCTTCGAGTGCGGCGCATCATGCGTTCACCCGACTCGCCGCAATGGCCGCGTCAATGCTTGTACAACCGCAATTGGTAGGGAACGCAGGCGCATGAACGAAAACGAGACCATCGAATACAATGCCATAGGTTGGGTCAAGGGTGACATCAAGCGCCTATTGGAGGAAATTCGGGGCTTTTTGACAACTTATGCGGAGGAGGAGTCCAGCCCTGAGCTGATGGACAAAGTCGTGGCGGGCTTGCATCAGCTGCATGGCACGCTCGATCTGCTGGCCATTTACGGCGGTGTCAGTCTGGCCGAGGAAATGCAGGCTTTGGCCAGAGCCATTCGCAACGCGGCGGTCGGCAGTCGTGAGGAAGCCCTCGAGGTGCTATCGACCAGCCTGTTGTATTTGCCCGAATACCTCGAGTATGTCGAGCGAGGCAATCGGGATTTGCCGCTGCTGGTCATGCCCCTGCTCAATGACCTGCGGGCCGCTCGCGGGGCGGCCTTTCTGTCTGAAAACGTACTGTTCGCGCCCAATCTCGATGCCATCCCGGCAGCGTCGGCCGAACCCAAGGGGCCGGCAAGCGGTGAGGATCTACATAGTGTCCTGCAGCAGCAGCGCCGTCTTTATCAGCTCGGTTTGCTGGGTTGGCTGCGGGGTAAAGATGCTGAGCAGAACCTGAAACGCATGGGCTATGCGCTGATCAAGCTGCAACAAGCCACGCCACCGGGGGAATTGCGGCGTCTGTGGTGGGTCTGTACCGCCGCTATTGAAGCTTTGGGCCTGCGGGGGCTTGCTGTCAGCGTCAGCATCAAACAGTTGCTGGGCCAAGTTGATCGCTTTATGGGCAGCGTGCAGCGGCTCGGTGCGGTTAGCGAGCAAGCCCGGCCGCCGGGCGATCTATTCCGCAACCTGGTCTATTACGTCGCGGCGGCCGCGCCGAAAGGCCGCTTTGTCAACGCCGTCAAGCAGGCCTATCAATTGCAGCGCAAGCTGCCCCAGCAGGCCGAGCTGGAAGCCATGCGCGCGCATCTGAGCCGGCCCAACGCGGAATTGATGGGTTCAGTAGCCCGCGTGTTGCGTGAGGAAATGACCGAGGTCAACGATCACCTCGATATTTTCGCCCATGCCCTCGGCCGCGAGCCCGAAGAATTGGCGCCCCTGGCCGAGCGCTTGCACCGGATCAGCGAAACGCTCGGCATACTGGGCCTGGCGGATGCACGCGTGCGTATGCGGGAACAGGCCGCGCGGGTGCAGGCCATGGCTAAAGGGGAGCGCGAGGCCGATGATCAGGCTTTGCTGGAGGCGGCCTCGGCATTGCTGGAAGTGGATACCGCCTTAAACGAGTTTGCTGACATTAACGGCATGGGCTTGCCGCTGAGCGTCGATGCCGAGATGAGTCAGGCAGCGCGGAGTGAGTATCGGCTGGTATTGTCGGCGACGGTGCGCGAGATACTCGCGGAAATGCGGCAGGTTGAAGAGGCGGTGCTCGAGTATGTCGGCACGCCCGACGTATTGACGCCGCTGGAGCGGGTGCTAGGTTCGCTCCGGCAGGTCGAGGGTGCTTTGCAGATCATTCCGATCCGGGAAATTCTGCCCGTGGTCGCCGGCGTGCGTCGCTATCTGGGTAACCAGGTTGTGGCTGCCGGTCTGGTGCCGGACCAGGTTCAGCTCGATGCCCTGGCTGATGCCATTATTAGTGTGCAGTTTTACCTGGATGCCTTGGAGAAGCAGCGCGGCGATGAGGCGACCGTATTATCCGCCGGGCTTGCGGCGATCGCCAAACTCGCGCCCGCCGAGGAGCAAGCGGCGGCTGTCGACGCCGCCCCTGCGGCAAGCGCAGCCGGGCCGGCAGCGCCCGGCCAGGCCGAGCCTGCCTCTGCAGCCACAGGTGCAGCGGAATATGAAGATGCCGGTCAAACCCAAGCGGACACTGCCGAGCCGCATGCCGAACCGGGCACCGATTCACGGGCGCCCAGCGGCAGTGAGCAAGTAGCCGCGGCAGCGCAATTGCCGCTCCAGGAAGTTGAGCTTGATCTGGAAGCTCCCCCAGAACAGCCTGCCGTTAGCGAACCTAGCGAACC
>CAYFSA010000003.1:0-29956 GCA_964345605.1 uncultured Ectothiorhodospiraceae bacterium | reverse complement strand
AGCGAACCGAGCGAACAAGCAAGCGATGATCTCGAGCTCGCGCCAACGGCACAGAGTCCGGCCGACGCGGTAGCGCTTGACCAGGAGGCGGCCTGGACAGCCCACTATGCAGAGCCCCCTGAAGCGAGCCTGGCGCCTTTGGCCGGCGAGCCGGATGAAGAAATGCTGGAGATATTCCGTGAGGAAATGGCGGATGTGCTGGGCCAATTACAGGAATTGGCACCGCAGTGGCGGACTGATCTTGAGGACGAGGAGACCCTGAAAGCCATCCGCCGGAGTTTTCATACTCTCAAAGGCAGTGGGCGCTTGGTTGGGGCGCAATTGATCGGTGAATTCTCGGCCAAATTCGAACATCTGTTGAACAAGGTGATCGATGGCAGCGTACCGCCGGCGGTCGAGATCGCCTTGGATATTGAAGCCGCCGTGGGTCTGCTGCCGGCCATGTTGGCGCAACTGACTGATAATCAGCCGATTCCGAATTTGGGTCAGGCCATGGCGCGGGCCGACGCCATGAGTGACCCCGATTACTGGGGCGGCCCGCCCGACGGTCCCCAGGGCCCGCAAAACAGCCCCATGGCAGACACCGCTGCCGCCGACACAACGCCAGCGAATGCCGGCCCCGCCGCTCCGGCTCCTGATGGATTAGCCAGCGACTCGAGCAACGGTCAACCCCCGAGTCAGAGCGCGGCCGAGCCGCCCAGCGAGCAAACCGAGGCGTTTTTCGATACGGCATGGATGACGTTGCCTGCTGTCGCTGAACCGGCGGCAACTGCCGAGCCAACCGAGGCGGCGGCGCAGCGTGCGCCTGCGGCCACGGCCGAGCTCGAACAAGCCGTGGCCCGCGAGTTGTATCGGGTCAATGAGGGCGGCGGCGCACTCGCCCCCGATCGTGCGGCTCATGCCGATCCCGTCTTGCGCCAAATCTTCTTGCAGGAAAGCTGGCAATACGTACAAGCCTTGCGTGACATTGCCGAGCAGTGGCGGGTTGCCGAGACATTCCCGTTGCCGGACGAGATGTTCCGGTTACTGCATACCCTGACCGGGGCGGCGCGGACCGCAGAGCTGCCCGAGCTGGGCGAGCCGACCTGCACCTTGGACAAATACCTGCATTGTCTGCGGGATCAATCGCCGGCGGCTACGGCCACTGCCTTGCCGCTGCTGGATCGAGTCATCGCGCATGCCGAACAAATTCTTGGCTGTCTCGAGCAAGCCGTGCAGCCCTATCCCGACAGCGAGCCATTGGTGCGGGAAATCTCCGCGTTAACCCGGTCGTTGGTCGGTGAGCCCAGTGATGCCGCTACTGCCCCAGGTTCGAGTGACACCGAGGCAGCGGCGCCTGCCACCAATGACAGTGAAGAAGCACAGGTGCCTGTTCCTGTGCGGGTGGCAGCCACGTTTGAACAGGTAACCGAAACCATGAGCTCATCCGAACAGCCGGATATCAGTGCCGATAAAGAGCCGGCCTTGCTGGATATCTTTTTGGAAGAAGCCACCGGGATTCTCGACAATATCGAGGAGGCCTTCTCCCGCTGGGAACAAGCCCCCAATATCGAGGATTCAAAGGATGCCATCGAGGCATTCCAGCGACTTATGCATACCCTCAAGGGCAGTGCCCGCATGGCGGAATTCGCCAACATCGGGCATTTGAGTCATGCCACCGAAGATCGGCTGAGCCATGCCATCAATGCCGGTGGCGATGCCTCGCAGAGCTTGTTTGACCTGTTACGGGCCGCGCTGGACGAACTGGCCAATATGGTGGAGCAGGTCAATGAAGGGCTGCCGGTCTATCCGGCGGTCGACTTGATTGCCCAGCTGCGGGCGCTCGAAAATGTCCCGGCTACAGCTGAGGACACGGCTGTGCTTGCCGCGGGCCCGGCGACTACCCTGGAATGGGATGATACCCGTGCCAAGGATCCCGAGCTGGTGGAAATCTTTCTAGATGAATCAGGCTCGCTGCTGGAGGCGATCGACGCTCATTTGCAGGAATGGGACAACGCCCCTGATGACCTAGAAACCGTCAACGAGCTGCAGCGCCAATTGCATACGCTCAAGGGCAGTGCTCGCATGGCGGGTTTTGTCACTATCGGCGATTTGAGCCACGCCGTCGAGGATCGGGTGCTCAAGACCGTGCATGGCGAAGAAACGCCCGGGCCCGATTTGTTTGCGGTCCTGCATGAGGCGGTCGATCATTTGGGCAGCATGGCTCAGGATGTGGCGCTCGGCCAATCGATCAAGGCAGCCAGCGAGCTGATCGGTAAATTGGCCGATCAGTCGGCAGCACAGGCCGAGCCACAGCCCCAAGCAGCGTCGGTCGAGGCGCAAACCCAAGCTGCCCCGACGGCTGCAGCGGCCAGCTCGGAAAAAGCCAAAGCCGAGCCAATCCGAATTCGGCCCGATCTTATTGACAATCTGGTGAATTTCGCCGGCGAGGTCAATATTTACCACTCCCGGCTCAAACAGCTCATCAGTTCGTTCGGCTTTAATCTGACCGAGCTCGAGCAAACCATTAAGCGCCTGCAGGATCAATTGCGCCGCTTGGAAATCGAAACCGAGGCCCAGATCCTGTCGAGGCATGAAGCGGATCGCGAAGCGGGCCTGCTCGAGGCGGATTTCGATCCCCTGGAAATGGATCAGTACTCGACCATTCAGCAGTTGTCACGGGCCCTCGGCGAATCGGTCAACGACCTGAAAAACATTCAGCAATCGTTGTCGGAGGAAACCCGGGATTCGGAAACCCTATTGTTACAGCAATCCCGGGTCAGTACCGATTTGCAGGACGGGCTGATGCGCACCCGCATGATGCGTTTTGGCACAATGGTTTCCGGCTTGCGGCGCATCGTCCGGCAAACGGCCAATGAGTTAGGCAAGCAGGCCGATCTGGTCATCGAAGGGGAGGCAACCGAGCTGGACCGCTCGATTCATGACCGCATGTCTGGCCCCCTAGGGCATATCCTGCGCAATGCCTTATCGCATGGCATTGAAGCCCCGGCCGAACGACAGCGTCTCGGTAAGCCGAGTAATGGCCGCATCCATTTGTATGTCGCTCGCGAAGGGGGCGAAGTCATTATTCGGGTCAGTGACGATGGTCGCGGCATGGATTTGGACGCTATCTACACCAAGGCCTTGGAGCGCGGTCTGATCCCCGAGGGCGTGCGGCCCGCCGATGATGATTTACGGCAAATGGTGCTGCAATCGGGCTTTTCCACGGCCCAGCAGGTCTCGCAGGTGGCCGGGCGCGGGGTTGGCATGGATGTGGTCAACAAAGAGGTCAAACAGCTAGGGGGCGCACTGCGGATCGATTCACGCTATGGCCAGGGCACCCAGTTCACCATCCGGCTGCCGTTTACCTTGGCGATCAGCCAGGCCCTGCTGGTTGAGACCAACGAGGATATCTACGCGGTACCGATGGCGAGCATGGAAGGCGTGGTGCGTATCAGCGCTGAGGATCTGGCCGCCCGCTACGCCGAGCCGAATCCGATGTATTCCTATGCCGATAACGATTATGAAATTCGCCATATGGGCTCTTTGTTAGGGGGTGAGCCGGCGAGGATAGCAACCGATCAAAATCCGCTGCCCATGCTGCTGGTGCGCTCGGGTGAGCAGCGTGCAGCCCTGCAGGTGGAATCGATCATGGGCAGTCGAGAAATCGTGGTCAAGCCGTTGGGACCACAGATCATCAAAATTCAGGGGATCGCCGGGGCGACGATACTGGGTGATGGTCGAGTCGTCCTGATCCTGGATGTGCCCTCGCTGCTGCGCGGGGTCGGCGCTACCACCATTGCCCAGATGCCCAGTCAGCCGGAACCGGCGGATGTTCCGCAAATCTTGGTTGTAGACGATTCCATTACTATTCGCAAGGTTACATCGCGGCTGTTGGAGCGCAACAACTTCAGGGTCATGACGGCCAAGGATGGGTTAGACGCGGTGGGATTGCTGCAAGAGACAGTGCCTGATTTGATGATGCTGGATGTGGAGATGCCGCGGATGGATGGCTATGAGCTGGCCACCCAGGTGCGCAATGATCCGCGCCTGCGGCATGTGCCGATCATTATGGTAACCTCGCGGGGCGGCTCCAAGCATCGTGAGAAGGCCGAATCCATCGGTGTGAACCGCTATTTGGGCAAGCCTTACCAGGAAGGCGAATTACTCGATACCGTCAACGAGCTGTTGCCCAGAACCGATCCGTTGGATAAAAGCGCGTGAGACACTGAGGGGCTGGTGAGCCAATGGCCAAAGAGGAAAAACACATCAATTCTCTGCTAGTGCCGCTGGGTCATCGCGTGCTGCTGCTGCCGCAAACGGCGATGGCGGAAATCGTGCGCAAGCCGGATTTTATCGGCGCCGGCGATGAACCGGATTGGCTGATCGGCAGCCTGCCCTGGCGAGGCATCACGATCCCCTTGATCGAGCTCGAGCTGTTATGCGGGGATATCAATCCGGCCAACAAGATGACCCAGGCGATCGTCGTGCACACGATCAAAAACGGTCAATTCAATTTCTACGCGCTGGTTACAGCCGAGATTCCACGGCCTGTGTATGTTGGCCAAGCAGCGCTGCATTGGGCGGACGAGGCCGATGACTGCCTGGTCGCATCCGCTTCGGTGGTGTTCCAGAATGAAGAGCTCATTATTCCCGATTTGGTGCAGATCGAAGGGCGGGTCGCGGCCATCCTGCCGTTGTTAGCTGCATAAGTTCCGAAGCCAGGTCGTTCAGCACCCCTGTTGCCGTGGGCGCGAAAAGTACGAAAACGGCTTCAAGCAGGCCTATATTCCCCGCCGGGAAGCCTTATCCCGTCGGGGCAGTTTCAGCTGCCCTCGACAGCGTGGACATTGGCCCCAGCATCCCTTAGGTTCAGCAATTGCCCAAGTCGCCCCAGTAGGCCTGGACCAGGCTGACCGCTGTGATAGCAGCGGTTTCCGTGCGCAGCACGCGGGGCCCCAGCCACAGGCGCGTGACGCCCTGGGTGGCGAATGCTGCGCTTTCTGCCGGGCTCCAGCCGCCTTCCGGGCCAATCAATAGCATGACAGCATCTGTCGGTGGTGTCAGCGCTGCCAAAGTGGTATCGCCCTTGGGATCAAGCGCGATTCGACGCGGCGGCGATTCCTCCTGCAGCAAGGTGGCAAGGCTTTGCGGCCCGGCCAATTCGGGAATTAGGCTGCGGCCGCATTGTTCGCAAGCGGCTTGGATCAATGCCAGCCAATGGGCCATGCGGCGCTGCAGCCGCTCGCCAGCGGGGCGCGGTACGCTGCGGGCGGTCAACAAGGGCTGGATCTTTTGCACGCCCAGTTCGACGGCCTTTTGGAGTATCAAGTCCATGCGATCGCCCTTGGCCAGCGCGGCTGCTAGGGACAGGGGTAACTCAGGTTCGGGCAGACCGGGTTCTGCCCCGGTTATCTGCACCCAAGTGGTTTTTCGCTGGCTGCTGGTGACCGTTGCGGGATAGTTCTGGCCGTCACCATTGAACAATTGCAGTGGGGCCCCTTGGCCGAGCCTCAGCACTTGGCTGACATGCTGATGGGCGCCGGGCGGCAGGGCCAGCTCGGCGCCGGCTTTAAGGGGCGCAGCGATGAAAATTCGCGGAATGCGCATGCTCGAAGGCCTTGTTGGCGGGTAACGAAGGGCAATCAGCGCGGGCGAGAGCCAGAGCGAGACGCGATGGTATTGCCCCTTGCAAGGAAGTCAGCGACAATAATGCAGATAAGCTTATAAATACGCCTAGGGTTGTTAACAAATCCAACGCCATACTTGAAGGGTTCTTTGAAGCTGCTTTACTGCGATTGCCCTGGAAATCGGCCCGATTGAGTGCGAGAAAAGCGGCCTCGCCAAGGCAAGCTTATCCGGCGTCAGCAAAATCTGTGACGCCGCCGAAACCGTATCGTTAATTGAAATTTACTTAATTTTCCAATCACAGGAGATTTCCTATGCCTTCGCGTCGAGACCTCGCTAACGCGATTCGAGCTTTGAGCATGGACGCGGTGGAAAAGGCCAATTCCGGGCATCCGGGAGCCCCGATGGGCATGGCCGATATCGCCGAGGTGCTATGGAACGACTTTCTCAAGCATAATCCGGCCGATCCCAGCTGGCCTGATCGGGATCGCTTCGTCTTGTCCAATGGCCACGGCTCGATGCTGGTTTATTCACTGCTGCATCTGACCGGCTATGATTTGCCTATGGCGGAGCTTGAGCAGTTCCGGCAATTGCATTCCAAAACCCCGGGCCATCCCGAATTCGGCTATACCGCGGGCGTGGAAACCACTACCGGGCCGCTGGGGCAGGGCATTGCTAACGGGGTCGGGATGGCACTGGCCGAGAAAGTGCTCGGTGCCCATTTTAACCGCCCCGGCTATCAGATCATAGACCATCACACCTACGTGTTCCTGGGCGATGGCTGCATGATGGAGGGCGTCTCCCACGAAGCCTGTGCCTTCGCCGGTACGCACAAGCTTAACAAGCTGGTCGCCTTCTATGATGATAACGGCATTTCCATCGACGGCGAAGTCAAGGATTGGTTTACCGACGATACTGCCACTCGGTTCGAGGCCTACGGCTGGCAGGTGATTCGTGATGTCGACGGCCATGATGCCCAGGCGGTCAGTCAGGCCATCGAAATGGCCAAGCAAAGCCGCGACAAGCCCACCCTGATCTGCTGCAAGACCGTGATCGGCTGGGGTTCGCCGAACAAGCAGGGCAAGGAGGAATGCCACGGTGCGGCCCTGGGCGAGGATGAGGTCGCGTTAGTGCGCGAGACTATCGGCTGGCCGCATCCGCCATTCACCATCCCGCCAGACATCCGTGCGGCCTGGGATGCCCGTGACAAAGGCACCGCCGCCCAAAGCGATTGGCAAGAGACATTCAATGCCTATAAGCGCGCACATCCCGAGCTGGCAGCCGAATTCGAGCGCCGGGTTTTGCGTCAGCAGCTGCCTGAGGATTTTCAGACGCAGGCCGCCAATCTGATTGCGCAAACCAACGAAAAGGCGGAAAAGGTCGCGACCCGTAAGGCCTCGCAAGGCATTTTGAACGTGCTGGCGCCCGAGCTGCCCGAGCTGCTGGGCGGCTCGGCTGACCTGACTGGCTCCAACAATACCAACTGGAAAGGCTGCACCAAGGTTCTGGGCGACAACCCCGCGGGTGATTATTTACATTATGGCGTGCGCGAGTTCGGCATGGCCGCCATGATGAATGGCATCGCCCTGCACGGCGGCCTAATTCCCTATGGGGGCACCTTCCTGATCTTCTCCGACTATGCCCGCAACGGCATTCGTATGTCGGCGCTGATGAAGCAGCGTGTCATCTTTGTGTTCACCCATGACTCCATCGGTCTGGGGGAAGATGGCCCGACCCATCAGCCGGTCGAGCAGGTCGCTTCCCTGCGGCTGGTGCCCAATCTGGATCTGTGGCGGCCCTGCGACACGGTGGAAACGGCGACGGTCTGGGCCCAGGCGATTCAGCGCACCGATGGCCCCTCGGCGATGGCGCTTACCCGCCAAGGTGTGCCTTGTCAAAACCGCTCAGACGAGCAAATTGCCAACATCGCCCGCGGCGGCTATACCTTGGTCGATACCGATGGCACCCCGGAGGCCATTATTATCGCCACCGGTTCCGAGGTCAGCCTGGCGGTCGATGCCGCCAAGGCGCTGTGGGACAAGGGCCGCCAAGTGCGCGTGGTAGCCATGCCCTGCGTCGAGGTGTTCGAGCGTCAGGACGCGGCCTATCGTGAGCAAGTCCTGCCGGCCAGTGTCGCCAAACGGGTAGCTGTGGAAGCCGGTGCCACCGGTGGCTGGTACAAATTCGTCGGCACTCAGGGCCAAGTGATCGGCATGGACCACTTTGGCGAATCCGCCCCCGGCGGCAAATTGTTCGAGGCCTTCGGCTTTACGGTCGAGCGTGTGGTCGAGACCGTCGAGGCGATGTTCACCTAACGGTAAGCTGCGAATTCCGGAAGTGCCTCACTGGGGCGATGTCCCGCTGGCCGGCTGGCTCGGGACATTGCTACCGTAACGCCACGGCGGCGCTTTCTTTTTTCAAACCATTGCAATCAAGCAAGCTGATGTTTCGAGGAGACGAACGATGGCAGTAAAAGTCGCAATCAATGGCTATGGGCGTATCGGGCGCAATGTGCTGCGTGCCTTGTATGAAAACAATCGCACCAGCGAAATTCAGATCGTGGCGATCAACGATCTCGGCGATGCCCAAACCAACGCCCATTTGACCCGGTACGACACCGCCCATGGCCGGTTCAACGGCACGGTCGAGGTCGATGGCGAACATCTGGTCGTCAATGGCGATCGTATCCGCGTGCTGGCAGAAAAGGATCCGTCCAAATTGCCCTGGGGCGAGATGGGCGTTGACGTTGTGCATGAATGCACCGGGATCTTCACCACCAAGCCCAAATGCCAGCCCCATCTGGATGCCGGGGCCAAAAAAGTCATCATTTCCGCCCCCGGCAAAGAAGTCGATGGCACCATTGTCTATGGCGTCAACCACGATACCCTGACCGCCGGGCACACGGTCATTTCCAATGCCTCCTGTACCACCAACTGCTTGGCACCGCTGGTCAAACCGCTCAATGACAGCATCGGGCTGGAAAACGGTTTGATGACCACTATCCACGCCTACACCAACGATCAGCGTTTGGCCGATGTCTATCATTCGGATCTGCGTCGGGCCCGGGCCGCAGCGATGAACATGATTCCCACCCAAACCGGGGCGGCTGCGGCGGTCGGCCTGGTACTGCCGGAGCTGAACGGCAAACTTGACGGCTTTGCCATTCGCGTGCCAACCATCAACGTCTCGCTGGTCGATTTGACCTTCCGGGCCAAGCGGCAAACGTCGGTCGACGAGATCAACAGCCTCATGAAGGCTGCCAGCGAAGGCCCGCTCAAGGGCATCCTGGCCTATAACGACGAGCCGCTGGTGTCGTTGGATTTCAATCATACCAATGTCTCCTCGACCTACGATGTCGGCATGACCCGGGTAATCGACGGGCAATTGATCAAGGTCTGCGCCTGGTATGACAATGAATGGGGCTTCTCCAACCGTATGCTTGATACCACGCTGGCCATGATGAAGGCCTAAGCCGCGCCAGGGCAGGGGCGGCTTAGGCCGCCCGGCTATGGTCGCGCTGGGGAAGATGAATGGTTAGCCATCATCGTGTTAATTAACATTGACTTGGAGGAGCGCCCGTCGTGAGCGTGCTGAAATTGACCGATTTGGATTTAGCAGGCAAGCGCGTATTGATTCGCGCCGACCTCAACGTGCCCGTCAAGGATGGTGAAGTGACCTCTGACGCCCGGATCAAGGCGTCCATGCCAACCATCGAGCATTGCCTCAAAGCAGGGGCAAAGGTCATGGTCATGTCCCATCTCGGGCGGCCCGAGGAAGGGGTGTATTCGGAGGAAGATTCCATGCGCCCGGTGGCCAATTACATGAGCAAACTCATGGGTCAGGAAGTGCCGCTGATCAAGGATTATTTGGAAAATTTGCCGCAACTCGGTGATGGCCAATTGGCTTTGTTGGAAAATGTTCGCTTTAACAAGGGCGAGAAAAAGGATCAGGAGGATCTCGCCAAGCGATACGCCGCATTGTGCGATGTATACGTTATGGATGCCTTCGGCACGGCTCACCGCGCGCAGGCCTCGACCCATGGCGTGGGTCAGTTTGCTCCTGTCGCTATTGCGGGATTTTTGCTGGAGGGGGAATTACAAGCCCTGGAAAAAGCCCTAGCTGATCCTAAGCGGCCCATGGTGGCCATTGTCGGCGGCTCCAAGGTATCAACAAAGCTGACGGTTCTGGAGGCTCTGTCGACCAAGGTTGACCAGCTCGTCGTTGGCGGCGGGATCGCCAACACCTTCTTGCGGGCTGCTGGCCGCAATATCGGCATCTCCAAATGCGAAGGGGAATTGGTCGAGACGGCCAAGGCCCTGATGGACAAGCTCACCGCCAACAATGCCCAGATTCCCCTGCCTACCGATGTTGTGGTCGGTAAGCAGTTCGATGCCAATGAGCCGGCGGTGCGTAAACCGGTTCATGACGTTGCCGATGATGACATGATCTTCGATAGTGGGCCGGATAGCGCGCAGGCGCTGGCCGATATCATCATGCGTGCCGGCACCGTGATTTGGAACGGACCCGTCGGCGTATTCGAGTTCGATCAGTTCGGCGAGGGCACCCGGCGGATTGCCGAGGCCATTGCGGCGACCGAGGCGTTCACCCTGGCCGGTGGCGGGGATACTATCGCTGCTATTCAGAAATACGACATCTACGACCAGGTTTCCTATATCTCGACCGCCGGCGGTGCCTTTCTCGAATATCTCGAAGGCAAGGTCTTGCCGGCGGTGGCCATGTTGGAGGAGCGTGCCAAGCAATAACGCAGTGTCCTCGGTATGGTAGCGCTTGGCTGGCAGGCGCGGACCGGTCCTGTTAGCAGCAGGCTGGTCCCCTCCCATGCTTTAAAAATTTTGCTATAACTTGACCCTGAACAGGCGAGTGCGTAGAACGCATTACGCAACCCCCGTTACTTACAAATCTATTTGACCAGGAGATGACTATGGCCCTGATCTCGATGCGCCAACTGCTCGACCATGCAGCAGAGCATGGCTACGGTGTGCCCGCCTACAATGTGAATAATTTGGAGCAAATGCGTGCCATTATGCAGGCCGCCGATGAAACCGATTCGCCGGTGATCGTCCAGGCTTCCGCTGGAGCGCGTAAATATGCCGGCGCGCCCTTCTTGCGCCACCTGATTCTGTCGGCAGTGGAAGAATGGCCGCATATCCCAGTCGTTATGCATCAGGACCACGGTGCCTCGCCGGGCGTTTGTCAGCGTTCCATCCAGCTCGGTTTTTCGTCGGTCATGATGGATGGCTCGCTAGGCGAGGATATGAAGACGCCCATGGATTATGACTACAATGCGCGGGTTACCCGTCAGGTCGTCGATTTAGCGCATTGGTGCGGGGTTTCCGTGGAGGGTGAGCTGGGCTGCCTGGGCTCGCTCGAATCCGGTCAGGCCGGCGAGGAAGACGGTTCGGGTGCCGAAGGCACGCTGTCGCATGATCAATTGCTGACCGATCCCGAAGAAGCGGCGCGTTTTGTTAAGGATACCCATGTCGACGCCCTGGCTATTGCTATCGGCACCAGCCACGGGGCGTACAAATTCACTCGGCCGCCGACCGGCGATATCCTGGCGATCGAGCGTATCAAGGAAATCCATGCCCGCATCCCCGATACCCATCTGGTCATGCATGGCTCGTCATCGGTACCGAAAGAATGGCTGGACATGATCAACGAGCATGGTGGCGACATGGGCGAGACCTACGGGGTACCGGTGGAAGAAATCCAGGAAGGCATCAAGCACGGCGTGCGCAAGGTCAATATCGACACCGATCTGCGCATGGCTTGCACTGGCGCCATCCGCAAGCATCTGCACGACAAGCCGTCGAATTTCGACCCGCGCAAATACCTGCTGGCTGGTCTGGACGGTATGCAAAAGGTTAGCAAGGAGCGCTATGAAGCGTTCGGCACTGCGGGCAATGCCTCCAAGATCAAGCCCATTGGCTTGGAAGAAATGTTCCGCCGCTATGACAAGGGCGAACTCGATCCGCGGGTGCAATAACCCCGAGCCAGCAGCCGCTCTGACTTGATTCGGCTAAGCCTGGTGGCTCCTGGCCTCTAGTATGCGTCCACCGTAGCGGGTGGGCGCATGTTCGTTCTGCATCCCTGTCTGTCGAGCTACAACCAATCCCGAAAAGCCGCTCTGCTTTAATTAGAGTGCGACTGAAGTCGCACCTACTGCAGGGCTTGCGCTATTTCATGAAGACGAACGCGACTCATAAAGTCATCGACGCTAAACGTGAGGATCCATTTCGGCCAGCAATTCATGCGTTAGCATTTGCAAGGCATCGCTGGCCGCTCGCGCCGAACACGAGACTTCGGTTTGCCAAGGCAGCGTGAAGATGCGCTGCTCGGTCAAACGCTTGAGGTCGCCCTGGTTATCACCGCCAAAGTCAGACCCGGGGTCGGCTTGATTCAAAACGATGCCTCGGCAGGGCAGTTGCCGCTGAGCGATCGCCTCTAGGGTGAGCAAGCTGTGATTGATCGCCCCGAGCCGGTCGGCGGCGATGATCAACACCGGCAGTTGCAGGGCTTCGGCCAAGTCGGCATTCAGGCCGTCGCCAGTCAGCGGCGAATACCAGCCGCCGGCGCCTTCCACCAAGACGAGATCGGCGGTTGCCAGCCCTGAGCTAGCGGCTTTAACCACTTCCTCAAGCCGTAAAGGCACGCCTTCGAGCCGCGCGGCATGCTCGGGCGATAATGCTGCCGTGAAGCGGAACGGGCAAATCTGCTCGGCCGTTTCCCAGGCGCCGGCGGCGGCCTGCAGGCAGCGCGCGTCATGGCCGAGCAATTGGTCACCGACGCGCTCACAGCCCGATTCCACCGGCTTGCGCACGGCCACTCGCCGGCCTGCGGCGTGCAGGACACGGGCGAGCGCGGCAGTGACGAAAGTCTTGCCAACGCCGGTATCGGTGCCGGTGATGAACAGGCCAGGCATCCTCAGAATTCCTCCTGAGCCGGTTGAGTCAGCCGCTGCAGGGCTTGCCGATAGTTAGCGCGGGTCTGGCGAACAATCGCCGCCGGCAAGTCGGGCGCCGGCGCCCGTTTGTCCCAGGCACTTTGCGCCAGATAATCGCGGATGAATTGCTTATCGAAAGACGGCGGTGAGCTGCCGGGCTGATAGGCTTCGCTGGGCCAAAAGCGGGAGGAATCGGGGGTCAGCAGCTCGTCGATAATGACGAGCTCGCCGTTCTCGGCTTGCGCGAGCTCGAGCTTGGTATCGGCAATGATGACACCCCGGCCGGCCGCATAATGGGCGGCTTCGACATATACGGCTAAGCACAGCGCCCGGATACGCTCGGCTAGCTCACCGCCAAGCAACTCTGCGGCTTGGTCGAAATGGATGTTTTCGTCGTGGCCGCCGGCTGCGGCTTTGGTCGAGGGTGTGAAAATCGGTTCGGGCAAGCGCTCGGCCAATTGCAGACCCGCCGGCAAGCTGATGCCGCACACCTTGCCCGTTGCCTGATAATCCCGCCAGCCGGAGCCGATCAGATAGCCGCGCACAATGGCCTCGATAGGGAGGGGCTTAAAACGCTGGGCCACAACCGTCCGTGGTGCCAAGCGGGCGAGCCAGGCGGGGTCGGTAATGTAATCGGCAAGCGGGCGGTCGCTGAGATGATTGCGAGCCTGATCGGCCATGTACCGGAACCAGAAATTGGACAATTGGGTGAGGATCGCGCCTTTTTCGGGAATGCCAGTAGGCAACACGACATCGAACGCGGAGACCCGATCGCTGGCGATGATCAGCAGATGATCCGCGTCGGCGTGATAGATATCACGGACTTTACCCCGGTGCAGCAAGGTATATCCGGGAAGATCAGTGGTTAGTAAAGGCTCTGTCATGGTCAAACTCGGTTCGCGGGCGGCTGGCCAGGGTTAAGCAGGCGCCAACTCTACCCTGCAACTTTCCAAACAGCTTACCAAACTCGCAGCCTAAGCGGGAGGCGCGAACCCGATTGGTCACAAAACCTTCCCGTCAAGGGCGCAATCCCAATATAATAATAAGCTTTTTGCGGGGTAGACAGTCATGGATACGCCAGTTGTCGGGGTGGTGATGGGCAGCCAAAGTGACTGGGCCGTCATGAGCGAGGCCGTCAAACAATTGGAAGCGTTCGCCGTGGCACATGAGGCCAAGGTGGTGTCGGCGCATCGCACGCCCGCGCTGTTGGTCGAGTATGCCCAGCAGGCCGGCGGCCGGGGCTTGCGCTGCATTATCGCTGGTGCCGGCGGGGCGGCGCATTTGCCCGGTATGCTGGCGGCCAATACCCTCGTGCCCGTGCTGGGCGTGCCGATTCCCTCGCGCTATTTGCAGGGCCAGGATTCCCTGTATTCGATCGTGCAAATGCCCAAGGGCGTGCCCGTGGCTACTTTCGCCATTGGCGAGGTCGGGGCGAGCAATGCGGCCCTGTTTGCCATTGCCATGCTCGCGGCCCACGATGACGCCATCGCCGCGCGTCTGACGCGCTTTCGCGAGCAGCAGGCGGCCAGTGTGTATGCCAGCGAATTGCCGCCCGCTTCATGATCCTGCCCGACCAAACCCTCGGCGTGCTCGGCGGTGGTCAATTGGGCCGCTTTTTCGCTATGGCCGCCAAAACCATGGGCTATCGGGTGGTGGTGCTCGATCCGGCGCCCGCGGGCCCGGCCGCGGCCCTGGCTGATCGCCATATCGCCGCCGCCTATGACGATACCGCCGCACTCGCTGCCCTGATCACCGAATGTGCCGCGGTGACCACGGAGTTCGAGAATGTCCCAGCGGCCAGCCTCGATCATCTGGCGGCCTATATGCCGGTGATTCCCCCGCCCGCGGCGGTGGCTATCACCCAGGACCGGATTCAGGAGAAGGATTTTCTGCACGCCAGCGGCCTGCCGACCGCACCCTATGCGGCGGTGCGAACAGCAGCCGACCTCGAGGCAGCCTGGGCGCGGGTCGGGGCGCCTGCCATTTTGAAAATCGCCCGCCAGGGCTATGACGGCAAGGGCCAGGTGGTCCTCCAGAGTCAGGCAGGGCTGCAGGCGGGCTTTAGGGAATTAGGGAGGCAAGCGTGTGTGCTGGAGTCTAAGCTGGCATTGGCGCAGGAGTTATCGGTAATCGTGGCCCGTAACAGCCGGGGTGAGACGAGCCATTATCCCGTCGCGGAGAATGTGCATCGCGGCGGGATTTTGCATTCGACCCGGGTACCGGCGGCGGTAGATGCCACCCTGACGCGCCAGGCCAGCGAGCTGGCCGAGCAAGTGATAGCGGCGCTGGCTTATCAGGGGGTGCTGGCGGTGGAGATGTTTCTGACGGCAGCCGGCGAGCTGCTGATCAATGAGCTGGCACCGCGTCCGCATAACAGCGGCCATTTCAGCCTGGATGCCTGCAGCTGTTCGCAGTTCGAGCAGCAGGTGCGGGCCCTGTGCGGCTTGCCGTTGGGTGATCCGGGCTTGTTGACGCCGGTGGCGATGGTGAATTTGCTCGGCGATCTGTGGCAGGCCGGCTCGCCCGACTGGACCAAGGTGCTGTCCCAGCCGCGTGCCAAACTCTGGCTGTATGGCAAGGCGGCTGCCCGGCCGGGGCGTAAAATGGGGCATATCAATGTCCTCGCCGGGGACGCGGCGGCTGCCCTGGCTGAGGCTGACGCTCTGCACCGTTGTCTTCAGGGGCAATGAATGGATTTTAGCGGCAAGCTAACCCTGGCGTTTGGTCGCATTGTCATGTTTGTCTGATAAAATTGATCAATAGCAAATCCAGACAATACGGGATGGTTAAGCGCGTCTCGATGATTGGCTGCGGCAGGACCTATGACAATGACAGTGACAATAACGCGCACCGTCGCTAAGGAGGAGAGGGATGAACAAAGAGGCCATCACCCGCCATATCTCCCAGGGATTCAACCAGGCATTAGCGGAAATCCATTCCAATGTGTTGGCCATGGGCGGTTTGGTCGAGAAGAATGTCGGCGAGGCCGTGACCGCGCTGGTGACCGGGGATGGGCGCCTGGCTGCGCAGGCAGGCCGGGCCGATGACGAAGTTAATGCCATGGAGGTCGCCATTGATAATGCCTGCAGCCGGATTCTGGCCCGGCGGCAGCCGGCGGCCGGCGATCTGCGGCTGGTTGTCGTGGTGATCAAAACCATTACCGATTTGGAACGGATCGGCGATGAGGCGCAGAAAATCGCCCGTATTGCGGAAAATCTGGCGGGCAGTGAGTCCTTGCGCGAGCATCTGAGTGTAGTGCGGCAGATCAGCGATGCGGTTCGGGCCATGCTGCGCAGCGTGCTGGATGCCTTTGCGCGGCTCGATGCCGAGGCGGCCCTGAATACGGTCTACATGGATGCCGATGTCGACGGGCGTTATGAGCAATTAATGCATCAACTGCAGCAGCGCATGATGCAGGACCCGCAGACGGTCGGGCCGGCCCTGGAAGTCATGTGGAGTGCACGGGCCCTGGAGCGGGTTGGCGATCATGCCAAGAATATCAGCGAGTATGTCATCTACATGGTGCATGGCAAGGACGTCCGCCATACCCCGCTCGATGAGGTGGCGCATGTCACCACCATGGCCCATTAGCGGCTAAAATGCTCGAGAGCCGCCTGGAGCTCGGGATGGCTGCGGGCATAAGCGGCCAGCGAGCTGCCCGCGGCAATCGCCTCCCAGGCCTGGCGGATACTCCGGGCGCCCGCCTGCGGGCCCTGCGGATGACCGAATATCCCGCGGCCGGCGACAAAGCCGAAATCCGTGGTGCCGAGCCTGGCATGCAACTCGGGCAGGGTGCCGGCCCAGTCGCTGCCGCCGGGAATCGGCAGGCTCGGGCGCAGGGTGCCCATGGGCGCCAGGCACAGCCGGGCATTGTCGATGACTTCCGCGGCCGTGGTCATCATGCGGTCACCGAAGCCCGGCATGATAATGGCATCGAAGCCGGCCAGGCGCTGCAGCTTGGTGAATACTCGCGAATGCACGCCGAAATTCGGCAGGCGGTTGAACGGCGCCATGAACGGAAAATGGGCGAACAGGGGTACCTGGGTGTGCGCGCTCAGCATACGGACCGCGCTTAGGCCGACCGGCATGGTGTTGAGCAGCAGGGCGTTGGCGCCATTGGCAACGGCCAAATCGTGCAGCGCGGGCAGACGGGCTACTTCGTCGGTGATATTGGCCAGATAAATTTTCGGCTCGCCGGTGGCCTGCTCGGCCTCGTGCCGCGCCGCGCCGAGCAGGCGGGTGCGCTCTGCCAGCGGGGACCAGTCGGTATCGCCCAACATTTCATCGTCCTTGGCAATGTCGAGCCCGCCCAGCCAGCTGTCATGGCCGATGGCGGCGAACGGTTCAGGCGGTAGGCCGATATTGGGCTTGATGACGCCGAGAAACACGGGCCGGTCGAAGGCCTGCAGCTGTTCGCGAATCCCGGCCACACCGAAACGCGGGCCGGGGAAGGCCGCCAGAAAGCTGTCGGGAAAGTCGATATCCAGCAGCTTGACGATGGGAATCCCCGGGGCGTAGAAACTGCCCTCACCGCAGATGGCACTCAGCAGATTGGGCAGGCGCGGGCCGAAATTGGCATGCGGATAGGCGAGGCTGACCTCGCAGACATGGATCGGACCGCTGCCCGGATAATCGACCGGCAGGCTGAATGTATCCCGGCTTTCTAGGACCTTTAAATCCAGCACCTTGGCGGCAAAGCGGGGGCGGAAATCCTCGTCGACGGCGACGCGGCGCCACTGGGCGGTGGATTGCTCGCTGCAGAAATGCGCGGCGGCGGCCCGGGGGTCGCCGGTGCATTCGAAGCGATACTGCAGCCGTAGATAGGCCTCATTGTCCAGGCTCGCCGGATCGGCGAAAAAGGCATCGATATCCGCCGGTTGCATCGTGGTCAGGCCTCCCCCAGGAAATGCAGATGGACCTGGCGCTCGGCTCGAGGGCCATCCAGCTCGATCAGGAAAATCGACTGCCAGCCGCCGAGCATGAGCTGGCCATCGACAATGGGAATGCTTTCCGAGGCATTCATGAACAGCCCCAGTAGATGGGCATGGGCATTGTCGCGGTCATCCACCGGGGCGATGTTATGGGCATAATCGCCGTCGCGCGGGGCCAGACGCTTGAGGAAAGTGATCATGTCCTCATGTAGCCGCGCTTCCTGCTCGTTCAGATTGATGAACGCCGTGGTGTGCCGGGAAATCAGGGTGAGCAGGCCGTGGCGCAGGCCTACCTGGGCACAGAGCGCCTGGGTCGCTGCCGTGATGTTGACAATTTGGATGGGTGCTTCGGTCGGCACCGGGATAATATGATGCGCGGTTTTCATAAGCCCTTATTGCCCAATGGGTTAAGGAGGGGCGTAGCCCCAGCGGTCGATGAACGGTCCCCAGGCCTGCGCCACGCGCTCGCGGGTCGCGGCATCCAAGGCGTAGGTATTGACCCGGTACTTGCCCAGGCTTTGCAGATACTCCGTGATGCGCGGGGCGGCCTGCGCCCAGCCCGGCAGAGCGAGATGCCGGTGGATGCGTTCGAGCACCGGCAGGGGCGTGGCGACCAGATCCTCGTAGTGTACCTCCAGCCAGTGGTCGGCAGGCAAGTGGCGGCTGTCGGCATCGAAGCGCGAGAGCAGACGCGGATAGTGCTCCAGCACTAAGGCCTCGATATCGAGCGACTGCCAGTCCTGCAGGGCCAGGGTCGGCAGCAGCTTGCGGTAATAATGCACCGTCGAGGCGAAGACCCGGTAGGGGTTGCGAATGACATGGATGAACCGGGCCTGTGGCCAGATGGCACGCAGGCGGGCGACATGCGCGGTATAGACCAGATTTTTGATCAGCAAGCGGCTTTGCCCCTGCTGCAGGGCGACTTTTTCATAAAGCTGCTGCATCAGCCGCAGGCGGCGGGCGATGCGGCGCTCGCTCGCCCCCTCGAAAAACACCCCGGCCTGGAACTGCTGCTGAAAGCGCCGCGGGAAGTACAGGGCATGGAAGACCGACAGGGCCTGCTGATTGGCCAGCGGGATTTCGTCTTCCTGCGGCGAACAGGGGGTCACGGCCACCCGGTCGACCTCGCGATCTGTCGGCAGGCTGCGCTCCAGCCAGGGCCGCAGCCAGGTGCCCAGGGTCAGCAGCTCGTCCGGGAGGCCGCTGGCGATGGGTGAGATATGGCCGAATGCCGGGGATTGCCCGAGCAGATTATGCAAATGGGTGGTGCCGGAGCGCCAATGGCCGACGATGAAGACCGGTGCGGGCAGGGGCTCGACCTGCTGGCGCCGGCGCTGATACCGCCACTGATCGAGCCCGCGGGCCGGCAGGCGGGCCAGTGCGGAGAGCAGGAACAGACCGGCCAGGGGCAGATGGCGTGCCGCGATGCGCTGGCGTAGCAGGCTGGCGAGGAGCAATTCCAGGCGCGCGCCGAGCAAAGGATGCTGCAGCCCCGGACCGCGCTGGCTCATGTCGGGTAGCCCCAGGCCGCGAAACAGGGGGCCCATTCGCTCGCGATGCGGGTGCGCAGGGCTGTATCCAGGTCCGGGAAGCGGTTGGTGCGGTAGTCGGCAATCCGGGCCAGGTAGGCCCGCAACGGCGCTCGCGCCGCGGCGAAATCGCCGAGATCGAGGCTGCGGTAGAGCCGCTCGAGGGTTGGCTCGGGGGCGGCGACTAGCTCGTCATACCCGACCTCGGCGAACTGCCCCGCCGGGATCGCGGGCAGGGCCTCGAAAAAGGCCTCGTACATGACCCGATAGCGCCACAGTATGAAGTCATCCAGGCCCGTCGCCGCCAGCGGCTGATAGGCATACAGGGGCTGCGTGGTCAGCTCCATGCGCCGGGTCGATTGAAACACCTGATACGGATGGCGATGGATATGGATAAAGCGGGCGTCCGGGTAAAGCTCGAGCAGCGACCGAATCTTGCCGGTATGATCCGGCGATTTGAACAGCAGGGTAGCGGGTTCGGGCCGGGTGATCAGTAGCTTGCGGGCGAATCGGTCCAGGGCCTGCTGCCAGCGGCGGCGCTCGGCGGCACTGGCTCGCGCTAGGGTCAGATAGGGTTGGTAGCGCGTGCGGGCGCGGGGAAAATGCCGGCCCATTTGCATGGAGAGGAAGCTGCTGGCACAAATGGCGCGTTCTTCCTCGATAGGCGAATCCGGGCTCAGGTCCACATTGTCCTGCGGCCGGCGCTGGGGCGTGACGCGGCGCGCCAACTGGCTGACCGCGCCCGTAACGGTCAGGAAGGTATGCGGGAACACGGCCTGCAGGACGCTGGGATAGACAAACTGCGGATGGGTCGCGAGCAAATTCCAAAGATGCGTGGTGCCGCTGCGATGATGGCCGAGGACGAACACCGGGGCCCTGATCTCGGTGGCGGCGAGGGCGGCGCGATAACGCCGGGCTTCCCAGGCGGCCAGCGGCGAGTTGACCAGGCTGGCGGCGCCGGTAAACAGGGTGCGGGGCCAATATTGCGGCGGGATGCCCAGGCCGTGCCGGTTCACTAGGCGCAGCCAGTCGCTGAAGGTGATGCCGACCAGCGGGGTGAACAGCCAGCGGGTGAGCCAGCCGGCCAGGGCGGTGCCCGTACCGGTTTGCTTGGCAGCTGCAGGCATGGGACGAGTTAACGGCGTTTGAACAGGGTTTGTTTGGCCAGGGTCGCGCCCAGCTGCCACAAAGCCCGGCTGGTATGACTGGCGGCGATGACCTCGCGCAAGGCGCTCACTAGCCATTGACGGTCGGCTTCATCGATGACCAGCGGCGGCAGGAGCTTGATGATCGGCACCCCGTGGCCGGCGACCTGGGCCAGGATTTGGTGTTTCTGAAATAACGGGATCAGCAGCATCTGGCTGAACAGGGAGGGATGCGCCTTTTCCAGAATGGTCCAGTTGGTGCGCAGTTTGAGCGAGCGTGGGCGGCTGAATTCCAGGGCGATCATCAAGCCCTTGCCGCGAATATCGGTAAACATTTCGTAATCAGCCAGCAGCGGGCTGAGATCGGCCATGATCTGCTCGCCCATGCTGGCGGCGTGCTCGATGAGCTTGTCTTCCTGCAGGACTTTCAGGGTCGCCAGGCCTGCCGCCATGGCCAGATTGTTCTTGGCAAAGGTCGAGCCGTGGACCACCGCCCGGTCCATGCGATTGAACACGGCATTGAAGACCTTGGGCCGGCAGAGAATGGCGCCGACGGGCACCTGGCCGCCCGACAGGGCCTTGGCGGTCAACAGTAGATCCGGCTCGGCGTCGAAATGCTCGATGGCCCACATCCGTCCGGTGCGGCCCAAACCGGTCTGGACCTCGTCGGCCACGAACAGGGTGCCGTGGCGGCGGCACAGCCGGGCTGCCTCGCGCAGATAGTCTGCATCCGGCAGATGAACGCCCTTGCCCTGGATGGGCTCGACGAACAGGGCGGCGACATCATCATGGGCCAGGGCTTGTTCCAGGGCGCTCAAATCGTTGAACGGAATCCGGTCGCAGTCAGGCAGCAAGGGACCGAAGCCCTCCCGGAAAACATCGGCATCATTGAGCGACAGCGCGCCCATGGTCAGGCCATGAAAGGCATGCTCGCAATACAGAATACGCTGCCGGCCGGTGGCGTAGCGGACCAGTTTTAAGGCGCCCTCGACCGTTTCCGTGCCGGAGTTGGCGAAAAGCACCTTGGTCAGCCCCGGGGGGGCGGTTTGTACCAGTCGTTCACCGAGGATGCCGGCGAGCAGCGAGACATCCATTTGCACCAGGTTCGGCAGCTCGAGGTTCAGGGTTTCCTGCAGGGCGGCATTGACGATGGGATGGTTGCGGCCCAGGGCGAAGACCCCGAAACCGCTGAGCAGGTCCAGGTAGCGTTTGCCCTGGGCATCGAACAAATGCGGACCGACGGCGCGTACGTATTGGCGATCGAAGCCGATGGTCTGCAGCACCTTGACCATTTGGGTATTCAGATGCCGGGTGTGCAGGTTGAATTGGGAGCCCAGGTGCTCGACCAACAAGTCTTCGATAAAGCCGCTCATGCTCTGCCCATCATGCTGCTGTGCCTCGTCTTGGTTAACGCGCGCCGGAGTCCCGGGCGGGCCGCGCCTATTCTATGCCCTGCGGGCGCTGCGTGGCTAGCCGGCAAGGCTTGCAGGTGCCGCGGAGTTCGTCATAACCTTATCATAATTATAGGGTTTACGGTTTGGGAAAGCACAGTTCATGCCAATGTGTTCCGCTCGGTTCATCGGTCGAAAAAACAATACAATCTACCCTTAATTTGATCATCTTATGCCAACTTTTTGCTTCTTGTTCTTGTTAATTTGGGTTGTTTTCATACCGTTGAATACCTGCTTGGCTTTCGAGCTTCAAGGCGATGTGGAGTTTACACTCGGCTCGACCTTTGATCGCGGTAAGCAGGACAGCAGTAAGGTTTTCGGTGCGACTTATGTCAGCCAAGGCCACATTCCCACGGAATGGGCCTACGGCCATATCAATGGCAGCGATTTTCCTCGGAATAATCTGAACAAATCGGTCAATTATTTCGCGCTGGGTAAGCGCCTGCGGTATGGCTGGTTCTTCGTCGGACTCGGCCTGGTCGTGACCGACCAAACGAGCAGCCGTTTGAGTACCAATTTCAATTTCAAGAGTTTGGGAGGTATGCAGCTCGGGCCGCTGGTCGGCAAGGTAGAGCATTTATCGAATGCCGGGATTCAGGGTGAAAACAACGGTGATACCTTTTTCTCGCTCGGTTTCAGGTTCGCCTTGCCTTAACGGTCCGCAGTTAAGGTAGCCGGTGCTAAGGCGCAGCCGGCGGGCACCGCCCTGGCGGGGTGTCCAGGCGCCGCCAATCGCGATTGGCGCCGAATATCGGCAAAGCCAGAAAACCCCGCATACGCAGCTTGGTATCACTGAGCAATTGCAGGCGGGCCGAATAGCGTTGGCCGTTACGCGGGTTGTAAATCCAGCCGTCCTGCCAGCGGTCAGCGCTGACTTGCTCGAAACCGCCTAACAATTGCAGGCCACAAAGCGGCTGCTGGCGGGCCGCCGGATTCGGATTGTTGACATCGCGCTTGAGTCGGCCATCTTGATAGGGGCGGCGCAGCCAGATAATGTCGCCGCACAGGCCGCTGTCGCACCGATACAGCTCAATAACCGTGCCGCCGCGCTTGGTGTCCAGCCAGAAACCCGTAGGCTCAGTCGCCGGGCTCAGTCGGGGGAGCAATATCAGAATGGTGCCGGCCAGATATGGTAGGCTAAGCAGTAATGCACTTTGAATGGCTGGCTTGAATATGTCCGGCATAGATGGCTCATCTGGGCGAGACTTTATGCAATGCTTGAGACGATCCAGGCAAATGCGACCATTGTCGCAAGTTAGCAAATCTGGCGGATATTGGCGATGAATACGGCAAGCTTGCGCCCGAGCCATTTGCCTGGTGGGGGGTTAATGGGGCTGCTGCTGACGCTTGTGTTGGTGGCGGGCTGCGGCATCACCGGGCACAAGCAGGAGCGCTTGCTGCATGACACGCTTGACCGCTATGCCGAAGTTGCGCGCTGGGGCCAGCCGGCTGCTTTGCTGGCGTTTCAGCAAAGCGCAGCCGAAACTAAAACCCCTGAGTCCAATCCGGTTTGGCAAACCATCGACGTGACCCATTACGAAACGGTTGCGCCGGTGCGTGAGCTGAGTGAGGGCCGCGTGTCGCAGACGGCAAGCATTGAGTACATAAGTCCGGATCAGCGGGTCAGGCGGATTTTAGATCGCCAGATATGGGTCTACGATCAACAGGACAAGCGTTGGTATCGGGAAAATGCCCTGCCCGAGCTGCCTTGATGGCTGCGGGGTGATAAGGCAATTAGGTGTTCGCTATGTTTGAACAAGAGCAATTCGGTTGGGAGTTATGCTTTGATTGAAGTGGGTATTGTTGGTGGCACGGGGTATACCGGGATCGAGCTGCTGAGGCTGTTGTCAGGCCATCCGGAAGTTATGCTGCAAATGGTAACCTCGCGCGACAACGAAGGCACGCCAGTGGCTGATATGTATCCCAGTCTGCGCGGCCATGTTGAACTGAAATTCACCAAGCCCGATCTCGAGCAGCTCGGGGATTGTGATGTCGTGTTTTTCGCCACGCCCAATGGTACTGCCATGCAACAGGTGCCGGCCTTGCTGGCACGCGGCGTGCAAGTGATTGACCTGGCGGCGGATTTTCGCCTACAGGCCCCGGCCGAATGGGCCCAATGGTATGGCATGCCGCATGCCTGTCCGGAGCTGCTGAACGAAGCAATCTATGGTCTGCCCGAACTCAATCGGGAGCGGGTTGCCAAGGCCCGGCTCATCGCCAATCCGGGCTGCTACCCCACTGCGGTGATTCTGGCCTTGCTGCCGTTGCTCGAACAGGGCTGGATCGAGCTGACCGGTGTGGTGGCCGATGCCAAATCGGGGGTTAGTGGCGCCGGCCGCAAGGCCAGCCTGGCTACGGCCATGGGAGAAATGGGGGAGAGCTTCAAAGCTTACGGCCTGCAGGGGCATCGGCATTGGCCGGAAATCCTGCAGGCTGTGCGGCACATTGCGGGTGACGATGTTGACCTGACGTTTGTGCCGCATCTCGTGCCCATGGTGCGCGGTATTGAGGCGACTTTATATACACGGCTGCACAATGCCGACGCCGATCCGCAGCGCCTGTACGAACGCCGCTATCAACACGAGCCGTTTATTGATGTCCTGCCGCCTGGCAGCAGCGCTGAAACGCGCAGTGTGCGCGGCAGCAATATGCTGCGGTTGGCGCTGGCCCGGCCGCGGCACGGCCAAACATTGGTGGTTTCTGGCGTGATCGATAACCTCGTCAAGGGGGCAGCAGGTCAAGCGGTGCAAAATATGAACCTGATGTGTGGCTTGCCCGAAACCATGGGGTTGCACGAGATCGCCCTGGTTCCGTGAATCGAGCCGTAGACAAGGGGTGGGTCAAGACCCGTCTGACCGCGCGTTTAGCACCCTCATTATCCCGAAGTCGGCGGCACCGCTGGCTTTTCCTATGGCTTAGCGTAGGCCTGTTTGCGCTCCTGGTGCTGGCCATCGGGTTGGGGCTGGGGCTGTATCACTGGGCCTTGGCCGGGACGACCGCGACCAAGCGTGAGCTGGTCGCGCGCAATGACTACTTGCGGGCCCGCCATGATGCGCTGTTGGTGGCCAACGCACAGTTACGGCAAGCCAAGCAAACCGCGCAAACGGCCGTGCAGGAGCTGCGCGGCGCGCTTGAGTCGCTGCAGGCGGAACTGGTGCAAACCCGGGAGGAACTGGCCCTGTATCGGAGTCTGGTGTCGACTTCGGAGGTGGCTTTGCATGTAGCCCGATTGCGGCTGCGCCCCCTTGCCGAGCCAGCCAATCATTATCATTATCGGCTAGTGATCGCCCAGTTCAAAGAAGCGGCAACGGTAACCCAGGGGGCAATACGCTTGTATGTCAATGGTCAGCGCCAGGACGAAGTCGTGCGCCTAGGTCTCGAGGAGCTGGGCCAAAAGGCTGACGCCTGGCGCTTGCGGGTGCGCTATTTACAGCGTTTGACGGGTACCTTGGCGCTGCCGAGGGGGGTGACGCCGGTGACTGTGGAAGTGGTGATCGAGCCGGCAAAACAGCGAACCCAACCCATTTCCAAGACCTTTCCGTGGCAGAAGGTACTGACGGAGCAGGATCAGGGCAGATCGTGAGCCGCTTGCGAAGCAGTCAACAGGCTCAGTCAACAGGCAAGGGCTGCGAACGATTCAAGATGAATTGTTGACTTATGTGCTAGGTATTAGGATAATCGAGTCAATGTTTGAGATCAGATGAGGTGTAGTGAGATGGCAACAGTAGAATCCATGCAATCCAGTCCGTCGCCGTTGCTTTTTACCGATATGGCCGCTGCCAAGGTCAAAGAGCTTATCGACAATGAAAACAACGATAACCTGAAGCTGCGGGTATTCGTCAGCGGTGGGGGCTGCTCCGGGTTTCAGTACGGGTTTACCTTTGATGAACAGGTGAGCGAAGGCGATACACGGGTCGAGAACGGCGGGGTTACCCTGCTGATCGACCCGATGAGTTATCAGTATTTGGTTGGTGCAGAGATCGACTACACCAAGGGTTTGGAAGGTGAGCAATTCGTGATTCGCAATCCCAATGCCACCACCACATGCGGCTGTGGCTCTTCGTTTGCCGTGTAACTGCTAGGCTGATCTTGCTTCAGTCAGCCGGCCAGGATAGATCGCGCCAAGGACGGTGCGCCGGCTAGCCCCGGTCACCTCAGGCTCATTCCCCGCTTGTCCAGTTAGGGCACGCTGCGCAAGCCAAGCGAACGCGGCTGCCTCCACCCAGTCCGCAGGAAATCCGAGTTCGGCCGTATCTCGCCAGGTTCTGTTCGCCAGGTTGGCCTGCAGGCGCTTAATCAATTGCTTGTTATGCCAGCCTCCTCCGCACACCCAAATGTTGCGGGCCGTCGGTGCATATTGCCGGATGGCGTCAGCAATGGTCCGGGCGCTGAGCTCGCATAAGGTGGCCTGCACATCCTGCAGGGCGAATTGGTCCGGGAGCAAACTGGTTAGCCACTGCAGATGGAAATGCTCACGGCCGGTCGATTTGGGCGGTGGTTGGTCGAAATAGGAGTCGGCCAGACAACGGGCAAGCAAGTCAGCGTCGCAGCTCCCGCTCGCAGCCCAGGCCCCGTCGCGGTCGTAAGGATCACCGCGGCAATGCCGGCTCCAGGCGTCCATAAGGGTATTGCCGGGGCCCGTGTCAAAGCCCAGGACCGTAGCCGTGGTGCCAAACCATAGGGTGATATTGGCGATACCCCCGATATTGAGCACGACCTGATCGTGTTCATCATCTGGCAGGATGTGCCGATGAAAGGCAGGCACCAGCGGCGCGCCTTGCCCGCCGGCAGCGAGGTCGCGGCGGCGAAAATCGCTGACTGTGGTAATCCCAGTGGCCTCGGCCACCTGAGTGGGGTCGCCGAGCTGCCAGCTGTACGGCGTCTTGCCGGTCGGCGCATGGGCAATCGTTTGGCCATGACAGCCAACGGCACGAACGGCCGAACTGCCCAGCCCGGCTTTCTCGAGTAGCCTGTGCAGGGCGGTGGCTTGGAGTCGCCCGAACGCTTGATCCAGCTCGGCGATCACTGCCAGGGAGCCCTGCCAGCTTGGGGCGACCAAATCGTGCAAGGCCGTTTGCAGCTTAGCCGGAATGGCTTGGGCATGCCAAGCTACCAGGCGCTGCGGATGATTGTCGCGAATTTCGATCAGACAGGCATCGATCGCGTCCATGCTCGTGCCGGACATGAGTCCGGCATAATAGCCATCTGCCGTAATGCCCATTCAGGGCTGCCTAAGTTCGGCGGTTTGCAGGTCGCCGCTCAATTGATCCAGCCGTGCAATGAGCGGGGCGGTTGCCTCGCGGAACGCGGCCAGTTGGTGCTTGGGAAGGGGAGGCGAACCGGGCAAATCGATGGTCAGCGGATTTTTATGGACACCGTTGACGCGTAATTCATAATGGAGATGTGGCCCAGTGGACAGACCGGTAGAGCCAACATAACCGATAATTTCGCCTTGGTTGACGGGAGCGCCGGCGCGAATGCCGGGGGCGATGCGGGATAAATGGCCGTAGAGCGTACTGTAACTGTTACGATGGGCTAAGACGATGGCGTTGCCATAGCCCCCTTTGCGGCCAGCGAAGCGGACCTTGCCGGCTGCGGTGGCCTTGATCGGCGTACCGGTCGGGGCGGCATAATCGACCCCTTTATGCGCACGGGTATAACCGAGGATCGGGTGCTTGCGAGCGCGGCTGAAGCGCGAGCTGATGCGCGTGAATTCCACCGGTGTGCGTAAAAAAGGCCGGCGCATGCTGCGGCCGTCAGGGGAATAATAGCGGGCCGCGCCGTTGTCGGGCACAAAGCGAACCGCGCGCAGCACACGCTTGCCACGCTGGATTTCGGCGGCCAGAATATCGCCTTGCGCATACGGCTGGTCGTCCAGATAAAGATCCTCGTAAAGGATGGCAAACCGATCGCCCTTGCGCAGGTCGCGATGGAAGTCGATATCCCAGCGAAAGATGTTGGTCAATTGCACGATGAGTCGATCGGCAAGCCCCGCCTCATGACCGGCATGAAACAATGAGCCGTCAATGCTGCCTTGAGCCTGGGCCCAGCGGCGTTCGACCTGGCGTTCGGTCACGAAAAACCGGAACTGCTCCCCTTCGCGCACAAAATGGGCCTGTTGTAACGCGTTGCGTTGGATGACCAAGCTTTGTAATTGTTGATCCTGGAGCTTGAAGCGCAGCACGTGGCCGGGCTTAAGACGAGTTAACCACGCCTCGGCCCCCTCGAGCTGGGTTAGTTTGGGCAAAGCCGAATAAATGGAGAAGCGACTGAAATAGTCTGACAGGGTATCACCTGATTCGATGACCACTTCATGCCATGGGTTTGGGGTCGGCTGGCTGGCTAACCGGGCGCGCGTGAATGCCGCAGCTGGTACGGCCCAGGGGGGGGCGGCAATGGAGAAATCGTCGGCGCCAGCGCTGGCCGGGGCGGTTGGTTGCCCTTGCGAGGAGACGGCTAATACCGAACTGATGCCGTTGGTGATCAAGCTGATGGTTAGGCCGAGAATGGTTAAGCCGGTGATGGTGGCGCCGACTTGCCAGCGCTTGCGGCGCCAGCGTTGAGTCTGCGAGGTATGACGTTTGCGAATTGCTTGCGTCGAGGTATTGGGTTGCGTTTGTTTTGGCACGATGGGCACTCCAAGTCGCGGGGGAAACCCAGGTCGCAGCGCGGTGCGCCACTGTCAGGAGTCGATAAATGACTTTAACTATATTATGTTACTCTTTGTTTTAGAAGCTAACACATTTTTATCTCTATTAGAACGTTCGGGTGAGGATTAAGCGTTGAATACGGCAGAGCAACTGGCCTATCTGTGTCGCGGGGTCGCTGAAATTATTTCGGAGGCGGAACTATCGGAACGGTTGCGAGCCGCTAAGCGTTTACGGATCAAGGCTGGGTTCGATCCGACAGCGCCGGATTTGCATCTAGGGCACACCGTCTTATTACATAAATTGAGGCAGTTCCAGGAACTCGGTCACGATGTTCTGTTTTTGATCGGTGATTTTACCGGCATGATCGGCGACCCCAGTGGCAAGACGACGACCCGGCCGCCATTGACTCAAGCTGAAGTATCGGCCAATGCCAAAACTTATGAGCAGCAAATTCAGCGGCTGCTGATCCCAGAGCGAACCGAGATCGTGTTTAACTCGGCCTGGATGAATGCGATGTCGGCGGCGGACTTGATCGAGCTGGCGGCTCGGCATACGGTGGCGCGCATGCTCGAGCGGGACGATTTCGATCGCCGTTACCAGGCAGGTAAGGCGATCGCGATCCATGAGTTTCTTTATCCTTTGATTCAGGGATACGATTCGGTGGCCTTGCAGGCCGACGTTGAGCTCGGCGGTACTGATCAGAAGTTCAACCTGCTCGTGGGCCGTGAGCTGCAGCGCGAGTACGGTCAAACGCCCCAGGTCATCATGACGCTGCCGATACTGGAGGGCCTGGACGGGGTCCAGAAGATGTCGAAATCGTTGGACAATTACATTGCGGTTGAGGATGCGCCGGAAGAGATGTACGGCAAGCTCATGTCGATTTCCGATGATTTGATGTGGCGTTATTTTCTCTTGCTTACCGATGTGCCAGAGGCTACAATACAGGATTGGCAGGAAGCGGTGCATACCGGGCAGCGTAATCCGCGGGATATCAAATACCATCTCGCTGAATTACTGGTGAGGCGCCACCATGATGACCAAGCCGCACAAAAAGCCTATGATTCATTCGTGCAACGCTTCCAAAAGGGCAAGCTTCCTGATAATATGCCCTGCTTTGATTTGGCCGCTGACGAACAGAACGTGCTGGGGTTGGCTCAGGCGCTTAAGCAAGCGGGTTTAGTCGAAAGCACTTCGGATGCGTACCGGCTAATCAGTCAGGGAGCGGTCAAACTTGATGGTACGCGGGTCACTGACCGTAAGCAGGCATTGCGGCCCGGTGATTCAGTCATATGCCAGGTAGGCAAACGGCGCATCGCTAAAGTGAATGTGACTTAAAAAAAATTTCATATTGCTGTTGACTGCGCTTAGCTGAACCGATATAGTTTCAATCTTTCGTTGCAAGGCAATCCGCTCAGCGGCGAAACAAAAAAAATTTTTAGAAGTTGTTGACTTCATAATTTGGTTTGAGTTATAGTTTCGCTCTTACAGTTGAAGTTAACCCAATGCTCTTTTACAACTTGCAAAGCAGATGATTTGTGCGGGCTCTTGTGCCATTACTGTATTGACTAAAGTGATGCACAGATGTCCATTAGTATTTTATTAATGGACGGACTGTTTAGGATTTTGAACTGAAGAGTTTGATCCTGGCTCAGATTGAACGCTGGCGGCATGCCTAACAC
>CAYFSA010000002.1:44879-66935 GCA_964345605.1 uncultured Ectothiorhodospiraceae bacterium | reverse complement strand
GTGCATTGAAGGTTCGCCTGTGGGTCGGTTGCAACCGACCTACGAATAGGCTGACAGTGCTTAAGCATCTTTATCGGCCTGGGCCAGGCGCTGCCGGATGGGGCCGAGCATAGCCGCGACAAACGTTTGCAACCGGTGCCGGCTCGCTGCTCGCTCTTCGGCCATTGGTGTATAGACGATGATCCCGGCGCCGCTGCGCCCCTGGCCGAGCAGCACCCCCTTGGCTTCCAGCCATTTCGCCCACAGGGCATGGGTGGTGAATTCGCCGTTGATCCAGTACCAGCGCCAGGCCAGCAGCGTTTGGCGGTCGGAGACGAGCTCGGCTTCCTGCACGGCGATGGTTTGCTCGCCGAGTTCGACCGTCTGCGAGCGGCGATAGGGCTCGCGCCAGACCGGGTGTTTCTGCTCAATGAAGACATTCTGCGAATTGATCAGCTCGGCCCCTTGTTGCTGCGTTTGGTAATAGGCCAGGTGCAGGCCTACCGGCTGCTGGTTCTCTCCATAGGCCTGTTGCAACTCCTGCGTGGCCCCGAGGTAGCGGGGCGTCCAGTCGGTAAAGCGTTCGGTTGGCCGCCAGCCCTGGGCGCCGGGCGGTGCCATGAGTTCGACGGCCATGGCCGGCTCGAGACTGCGGTCAATATAGCCGGCCCAGGTCGGCCAGATGGCCAGGACCAGCAGCCCAAGCAGCCCCGTAGCTAACAGCGCGCGTGGCCGCCGCTGCTTGGCGTGCGCTGAGGCCATGGGCCGGGCTGCAGCGTCGGCCGATTCAGCGCGATCTGCTGTTGCCGGCTCGCGCCACAGCATGCCGATGGAAAACAGGATGAACATGACAATGCCGAAAAACACCCAGCCATAGATCAGATGATCGACCCCCACGGCCAGCTTCATGCCGCTGAGATGGGCCAGCATCACGATCAGATAGGCCCGCAGGCCGTTGGCGATCACCGGTACGATGGTCGCCAGCGCGATGAATAATAGCCGCCGCCAGGCGGCGCGGTAGGTCAGGTAGGCATAGACGCAGCCGAGCACGATTGAGGCAATCAGATAGCGCACCCCGCTGCAGGCCTCGACTACTGACCAATCACCGCTGGGGATGCTGAAAAAAGTGCCTTCCCAGTACACTGGCATGCCGGTCAGGCGCAGGGCATGGACCGTGAAGGCCGCGGTGAATTGCATCATGGGATAGATCAGGCTCTCGCCGAGCGGCACCATGAAGATCAAAAAGCCCAGCGGAAAGGCAAACCGCCAGAGCATGGCCCGGCCGAGTACCAGCCAGACCAGCAGCGGGATGCAGGCGACGAAGGCAAGTTGCTGCACGGCCAATATATCCACCACCCGCGCCAGCAGCCAGCCAAAGCCAACCAGGGCGAGCGGCACGAGCGCGAATAAATCAGTACGCACCGGCGTGGTCCGCCAGTACGCTCGGTTATGCCAGATCAGATACAGGCTGATGGGCAGGATAAGATAGCCGTGGGCGAAGGTCTCCGAGCGGTTCCAGATAGCGACCATAGCGGCGAAGGTCGGCCAAAACAGGGCAAACAGGGCACCTAGCAGCACCACTAACAGGCCGATTTGCCAATAGGTGCTGGTTGCATTGGCGGCTCGGGTTGCCGGGGCTGCTGCAGCCGAGTCGGAGGCAAGCTCAGTCATGCTGTCAATTCTCGTTGCGACTCACGTTTGAGGGCATCGCCGCCAGCAGCCGGTCAAGGCTGGCCAGCTGGGCCGACCAGGCATACTGGCCCTGCACGAGCTGGCGGCCTGCCGCGCCGTAATCCGGGGCAGCGGTCCGATTTAGTAATGCAATCGCCTGGTGCGCCATGGCCGCCGCATCGTCTGTGACCAGCTCGCACAGCCGGGGCGGGGCGTCGATGCCTTCCATGGCAGCTGGGGTGGCCAGCACCGGCTTGGCCATGGCCATGGCTTCCAGGACCTTGTTCTGAATACCGCGGGCAATGCGCATCGGTGCCACGGCGGCGCGGGCATGCTGGACATAGGGGCGGACATCCGGTACCGCGCCGGTTACCTCAATCCCGGGCTGGCGGGCCAGCTCGGTGACGGCGGCGGCCGGCTTGCTGCCGACAATCACGAAGCGGGCCTGGGGCAGTTGCTGGCGTATCGCGGGGAAAACCTGCTCGGCAAACCAGACGACGGCATCGACATTGGCCCAGTAGTCCATGGCGCCGGTGAACACCAAGACGGCCTGCCCGGACGTATAGGGATTGACCAGGCTCGGGTCGGGGGCGAAATAGTCGCTGTCGACGCCATTGTATAAGGCGCTGACCTGGGCGCTGCACGCCGGCGCGAGCCGGCGGAACAGGGCTGCCTCGGCATCGCTGACGAACAGGGTGCGGTCCAGCGCCGCGGCCGTCCGGCGCTCGAACTCGAGCAGGCGTCTGGCCTCGCGGCGATACAGCCAGCCCAAAAGGCCGCGATGCTGCTGGCCGAACGCCTGCCATTTCTGTGAGTCGACATCGACGAAATCAGCGATGCGCTGCATTTTTTCCCCCTGCGGCTGCAGCAGGTACTGGGCGGTCGGTGAAGAAAAGGCCAGCGCCACAGAGGGTTGGGCCTCGCGTCGGATGCGGCGCACCCAGGCACGCATGCCGGCATGCCGGTAATAGGGCAGGCTCAATGCTTCGCCGGTCAGCAGTCCCCGCAAGCTGAGCAGCTTGCGCCGGAAAGGCCGGATGCCGATGAGCTTGACCTCGCTGCAATACGCCTGCAGCGCGTCATGATGAGCCCAGTCCGCCGGATCGTCGACAAAGGCGCCGAGATAGACGCGATAGCGCGCCGCTAGGTGCTTGAGCAGATGAAACGAGCGGATTTTATCGCCCTTGTTGGGCGGGTAGGGAATCCGGTGGGCCAAAAACAGCAGGGTAGGCGGCATGGGGTTAACCGAGGCGTCTGGCCAACAGGGGCCCGAGGCGGTTGGCGATGGCTAACGGCAGGCGCTGCCAGGCGTTGATAAATAGCCGATATTTGGGGTTGAGTGGATTGATATCGGGAATCTTGTCGGCCTTGACCAAGTAGTACTGATAATACAGCGGCTCGGGCTCGAAACCCCAGTTTTTCTTGAAATCGAACGAGCCGGTGCCTTGTTTGCTGCGGCCGTAGTCGAAGAGCCGATAGCCGGCCGCGGCGGCGCGCTGCATCACTGACCAGTACATAAAATCATTGCCCTTCAGGGCTCGGGCCGCCTCGGTGCCGCCGCCGTAATACGCCAGCACTTCGTCGCGGAAGAAAAAGCTCAGGACACTGGCGACGGTTTGCCCGTCATGGGTGATGGTCAGGATCTCGCTGTTTGCCGGGAAGGCTTGCCGCAATAAGGTGAAATAGTGCTTGGGAAATACCGGCGTGCCGAGGTTGCGGACGCTGCTGGCGTAGGCATGAAAAAACCGCTCGATATGCGGATCCGGCTCGGCATGCAGGCCAGCATTGATGCCCTTGCGCACCATGGCGCGCTGCTTGCGAGGAATGGCCTTGAGATTGGCGTCATCATCAGCGGCGATGGCCTTGCGGAAGGTGTAATACAAGTCCTTTACGGGCAGGTCGGGTTCCGGTGCCCGTCGGTTGCGCAGCTCAAGATGATCCACTTGCAGGCGTTCGGCCAGCTGCTTGGCCGCGGCCAGCAATTGCGTATGGGCCTCGGCGTCGCTGGCGACAATGCCGCCATAGACACAGAAGGGCAGGGCGATCAGGGCATTGCCGAACAGCAGGCTGCGCTGATGGGCCAGGGGCAGGATCCCGACCAGCTGGTCGCCGCGCTTGGCCTGCAGAAAATGCGTGGGCTGGCCGAAGGCCTGTTCCAGAATGCGGCGCCAGGCGCTGAGGTGGAAAAAGCTCGCCTCCGGATGGGCCTGAACAAAGGCATCCCAGGCGGGCGCAGCAGCGTCCGTTAACGGCTCGATAACCAGCGGTGCGGTATCGGCAGCGGCTTGCGGTGAATTCATGAGGAACGGTCGGCAGTGGGTGGTGCAGGGTTGGCAGTGACGAAGGTCGTGTCCAGGCGCTGCCAGGTGAAATCGGTTAGCAAGCGGTCCAGGCGCCGCAGGGTGTCGTGCAGATTCAGGTAATGCCGCAGCCGGGTGCGCAGCGGCAAACCGCGTTGCCGGGGTTGGCCGGGATCGATCTCCCAGGGATGGAAATAAAACACTGCCGGCTGCCCTTCGCGCTGGTTGATGCGGCGGATAGCCCGGCGCGAGACGGCATAAGGATACAGCCGGAAAAACCCGCCGCCCCCGGCCGGCCAGTTTTTGCCAAACAGCTGGACCGTGCTGATGGGGATTTCCAGCAGGCCGCTGTCGCAATGCTGAAAGGGGAAGCGCTCGGCCTCGGGCAGGCTGCCGTAGAGGTCATGCTTGACCGGATAAATGCTGGAGCTGTAGGCATGGCCGGTCTCGGCAAGGATGTCCAGGGCCCAGCGGTTAGCCTGGCCGATGGAGTAGCTGGCGGCCCGGTAGCCAGCCACGGGCACGCCGCCGACGTCCTCCAGCAGGGCCTTGGTGCGACTGACATCCTGGCGGAAGTCCGCGGGCGCCTGGTTATACACCCGCACATGCTCGGCACCGTGGCTGGCAAGCTCATGGCCCTCGGCGACAATGCGGCGAATCAGGCCCGGGAAGCGCTCGGCCACCCAGCCCAGGACAAAAAACGTCGCCGTGACCTGGTGTTCGGCAAACAGCCCCAGGATTCGCTCGGTGTTGTGCTCGACCCGCCAGGGCAGGCGCTCCCAGGCAGAGCGCGGGATATGTTGCTCGAAGGCCGAGACATGGAAATAGTCCTCGACATCGACTGACAGGGCATTGGCTATGCTGTCACTGCGTAGCCAGGCCGGCCGGCTGGCCGCCCCGGCGGCGTCAGATGGGGTTGGCGCTGGCTGCGCTGCGGGTAGGTCGCGGGTGATGCTGGCTTCAACCATACGTCGTGTCTCCCAACCATGTCTGGATACGCGCGGCGATGCGCACGGCGGCGCTGCCATCCCAATATTCCGGAATGCGCCCGCGCTTGCCGCCGGTTCGCAGAATATCATCAACGCAGGCCAGAATGTGAGCCCGGTCCCGCCGTACCAGGGTGTTGGTGCCCGCGTCGATGGTGATCGGGCGCTCAGTATTGTCGCGCAAGGTCAAACAGGGCACACCAAGGGCGGTGGTTTCCTCCTGAATGCCACCGGAGTCCGTCAGGACCAGCCGGGCGCTTTGCAGCAGGCCCAGCATCTCGAAATAGCCCAGCGCTGGCAGGGTAATAATGCCGGGGTCCTGGTCCAGGGCCTGCCATTGCCCCGCCCGCTGCAGTGCCGCTTGGGTGCGGGGATGCACGGGGAATAAAATCGGCAGGCGTTCGCTGACCTGGCGCAGGGTCCCGAGCAGCTCCTCCAGCACGGCCGGTGCGTCGACATTGGCCGGGCGGTGCAGGGTAAGCGTGGCATAGCCGGCTTCCCGGCAGCGGGCGCTGACGGCCTCGCGGCCATAGTGCTGCAAGGTGTCCTGAAAGGCGATGGCCTTGGGCTGTTGACGCTTGAGATTGTCGATCATGACGTTGCCGACAAAGCAGATTTTGGTCGCCTCAATGCCTTCGGCGGTCAAATTGTCTTCGGCATGGCGCTCGGTGGTGAACAATAAATCAGACAATTGATCGGTGAGCAGGCGGTTGATTTCCTCGGGCATGCTGCGATCGCGGCTGCGCAGGCCGGCTTCCACATGAATCACCGGCGTTTGCAGCTTGGCGGCCACCAGGGCACAGGCTACGGTCGAGTTGACATCGCCGACCACCAGGATGGCCCGGGGTTGACAATGCGCGATGATCGGTTCGAAGCGCAGCATGATCTCGGCCGTTTGCTGGGCGTGTGAGCCTGAGCCCACGCCAAGATCGACATCCGGTTCGGGGATCTCGAGTTGCCGGAAGAAGGTTTCCTTCATGCTGGCATCATAATGCTGACCGGTATGCACCAGGCTTAAAGGCATGTCGAGCTGCTCGCTCAGGGCCCGCCAAATGGGTGCGATTTTCATGAAATTCGGCCGCGCGCCGACCACGCAGACGAGGCCATGCCGTGGAAGCGCCTCGAGGACGCTATCATCGCTACTGCTGGCTGAGTCGCTCATGCCGTAACCTGCTAGGTTGTTGTGTTTGAAACTGTTGGCTCAGTTTGTAGGGCTGATTTCAATCAGCCCTTTGCAGAGGGTCGCTTAATGCGTCGCTACCGTTCAATCGATATTTTGCCTAAAATTGTTTGCTTAACGTCAAGCTGGCCCGGTTTTCCTGATAATCATTGGCCGCATTGCGGCCTGTCTCGCGGGTATGGCGATAGGCGGCGCGCAGATTCAGTTCCCGGGGAAACCCCTTGGTCAAGCCGAGGTCGACGAACACCAGTCGGTTCGCATTCGCCACCAAGCCACTTTCGCCATCCCGCAGGCCGGTGGTCAAGTCCAGGCTGGAGCGTGCGCCGAGCTGGCGATTGATGCCGATGTCCCCGCCGCGGCTATCGCTGGTTTGATCTTCGTCGAGGAAGCTGCGCTGCCGGTAAAATGCGCTCAACTGGATCGCGGTGCGCGCGCCGGTGATGCCGAAGCCGATATTGGCATCGCGTTCGATGAAAACCTCGTCAGTGAGCTCGAAGGTGCGGCTCGGGATGATTTCGACCGTCTGGCCGGGCTCGGGGGCGGTGACGATCTCGCCGGTGACCGGGTCAACGAAGTTAAAGCTCGGCTCCCCCAGAGCGAGGCGCTGGGTCGTGGTCACTCGCTCGGTATAGCCGGCACTCAGGCGCCAGCGGCGGTTATTGATCTGTAAGCTGCCCTGCCAGACCGTGCCGGTATTTATGCCGACATTGGTATCGCGCCAAGAACCGGAAAGCTGGGTGCGCGGCGTAAGTTCGAGTGTGGCGCTGGCGATTTTGTAATCCGGGCCGAAAGCAACCTCGAAAGTATACCGATCAGTGGGGGCATAATTCAGGCCCGCGGCCCAATACGTACCATTATTGACGCCCCGGGTCGTATTGATGTCGTTATCGGAATAGCCGCCCTGACCGAAGACCTGCCAAGTCCGGGTCACCTGATAGCCGAGCCGTCCCGAGAAATCCTGACGGGTCAAGTCAGCAGTGGTCTCGCGGTCTTCAATCGAGGCATTGTAATTGGCTTGCCAGCTAATCCGCGGCAGGGCCGGACCGCTCGCCAGGGCGGCATTGACCTGATGGATATCGCTGTCCTGGGCACCGGTTTCGTAACGTACCAGCGAATACCGATAATCGCTTTCCAGACTGGCCCAGTCGTCCAGGCGGGTGGTCAACCGCGGTCCGACCTCGGTGGTATAAACGGTGCCGCGATTCCCCTGATTAATATTGTCCAGAGCGATGTTGTTCTGCGGCGAAAGCGTCTGCTGACGGATGCCGCTGTTGGCTTCCAGAAACAAATGATTTTCAATCAGCTCGCCCGTGGCCGAGCCCTGTAGCTGATGATTAAGGCGGCCGCCCCGATCCTCGTGCAGGTAGGTAAGGGTCTGCAGCCGATAATCAGTGCTCAATTCGAGACGGTTGCCTGTCGCGGTAATGCCGAGGCCGGGGGTGGCTTCCAGAATCCATTCATCCTGTGCTTCTTCAGGGGGAGCCAGGCTAATGTTATCAGAGTAAAAACCACTGACTGAGGCCGTGGGATTGATTTCGAGTTCGCCGGCCGTGGCAGTAGTGATTAACGCCAGCATTGCCCCAATGACAGCCGCGCGGCCTGCCCAAGTGCCGGGTATGACGACCGTGCAAAGCCAGCCGGCATAGGCCTCAGGCTTGGCGCTCACTGCCATAATAGCCGTAGTAGCCGCCGTAATAGTAGTAGCCTCGCAGAAAGCCTCGACTTTTATTCAGGATAGTGCCCAAGGCTTTGTCTTTGTCTAGCAGAGCTACGGATTCCTTGATGGCCGATTCGGGTGTACGGCCTTCCTCGACGACGACCATGATCTGCCCCATCCAGTGAGCTAGTACACTCGCCTCGGAGGTCATGAGCAATGGCGGGGCATCGAACAGGACGATGCGGTCATCGTAACGCACGGCGAATTCCTGGGTCAGATTGCGCATGGCCTCGCTGGCTAGCAGCTCGGTGGTGCGCCCGCGGGTGCGCCCGGCCGGAATCAGCCGCAGCTTGGGCATGCCGGTATGCAAAATGACATCGCTGGGCTGAACATTGGGGGCACGCAGTAAATCGACCAGGCCGGGATGCTGGTCATAGCCGAGAAAACGGGACAAGGCCGGGCGCAGCACATCGCTGTCGATCAGCATGACCGTATAGTCATATTCCATGGCCATGCTGATGGCGAGATTGAGGGTCGTGAAGGTCTTGCCCTCGCCCTGGACCGCGCTGGTGAACATGATGAGGTTGCCGCGCTCGACCGCGACCGCTCCCTGGACAAAGGCATTGCGCAGCAGGGGGCGTTTGATCAGCCGATATTCCTCGGCCAGGCGGCCGCGTTGATTGCCTGGGGATAAATAGCCGAGCGCCTCCAGGGTTTTAAAATCGAGCGAGGGTGTTAATCGATCGGTGGCCGCCGCTCTGCTGTGCAGCTCCTCATCTAGCAGCTGAGTCGTTTCAGCAGCCGATGGCGGCGGGACGGGCTGCTCTTGGGAAGAGGCTTGACCCGCGGTCGGCCGCGTTGATGGTCGATCCGGCTGCTCGCGGCGCAGTTGCTCGGCGGCCCGTTCCAGGATGCTCATAAGAATTTCTCCACGATCGAAAAGATCGGATTAAGGGCGCTAAAGCCGCTCAGACCGGAAGGCTCGAAAATAATGACTGCGGCATAAATCACCAGTAAGCCTGATAACAAAGCCAGCCACAATATCCAATCCAGATTGTCGAGCAAGGCCGACCGGCCAGCGCGTATCCGCGATACCGAGCCGAACACAGGAATCTCGGTAATCTGCTGCAAACGTTGCCGATCGAACACAGCCGGGCGCAGCTGTGACAGCAGAAAGGTCAGGCCAGCGCCGGCAGCCAAAGCCAGGGCCAGGACCCCCGAACTCAGCAGGAACCGATTTGGGCCGGAAGGCGCTTCGGGCACCTTGGCGCTCTCAATGACCTTAAAGGTAATATTGTCACCGGCCTGTTCGACTTCTTCGCCCATCCGCAGCCGCTCACGCTTTTCCAATAATTGCTGATAATTACTTTTGGTGACTTCGTAATCGCGATTTAGGCGGGATAGTTCGGTTTCGATTTCGGGTTGCGTGTTGGTCATTTCCTCGAGTTTTTGCACGCGGGCTTCATATTCCTGCACCCGGGTGCGGATCGTGGCGATGGTAGCCTTGGCATCGGCCAACAGGGCCGTGTACTGCTCGATCTGCTGGTCATCGCTGGTGTCTTCGGCGCGCTTGTTACGGGCAATGGCAGCGAGTTCTTTTTCGCGTTGCGCCTCGAGATCTTCGATTAAACGCTGCAGCTGTTTGACCCGCGGATGCTTTTCGGTATACCGCAGCAACAGTTCGTCGAGCTGGGCGCGGACGTTCTGCAGGCGCTGGTCGACCGAGGTCGACACGCCCACGGGATTGAGATCGAGGGCGAATTCGTCCTGATATTGGCGGCGTTCCTCGAGCTGTTGCTGGATGGCATCGCGGCGGCTGATGGCCTCCCGCAGCCGCAGGCGCTCCTGCTCGAGTTCTTTTTTGGCTTGCTGCAGGCGGCTGAAAAAGTCACCGCCTTTGAGAATGTCCATATGCTCGCGCTTGAAGTCGAGGACGCGGTTTTCGGCTTCCTGCAGGCGTTGTTCATAGGCGGCGATTTGCTGATCGATAAAGCGCTGGGCGGTATCGGTGGCACGTCGGCTGTCACCTAGGGAGCTTTCGACAAACATGGTGACGAAACTTTGAACGACCCGCTGGGCAAGTTCCGGGTCCTTGCTGGTATATGAAATATTGTAGAAGTCCCGGCGGCGGGTGCCGCTGAGATTGAGGCCACTGCGCAGCCGATTGACCAGGGCATCCATCTCGGCATCGTTGCTGGCCTGCAGATCCAGGTCAGTCATGCGCGCAAGCTTTTCCATGTTCTCGGAGGTCATCAGCAGCTTGGTCATCAGCTCCAGGCGCCGATCGAGATCGGGCTGGACCGCCATGCCGCTGAGCAGCGGCCGTAAGACCGACTCGGTATCCACATGAATGCGGGCTTTGGAGCGATACGTATCGGGCTTGCTGGCGACCCAGCCCCAGCCGAGGAGCGCGATGAGCAAGGCGACAACGATGGCATACCAGCGATAACGCCACATGCCGCGGATATAGCTTATCGCGAGGGTGATGAATTCCTGCATGCCGCTGACCCGTTAGAAACAGTAGAAATGGGGATAATCAAAGCCTCGTGAGCGATCAGAAGATGGCTTCCGGGATGATGAGGATATCACCCGGTAGCATGTCGACATTGGCTTTAATTTTACCATCCAGCAAGTCATCGAGATAAACGCGATACCGTTTGAGTTTGCCTTTGTCCCGGCGGACCAGTACGGTACGGTTGCCTGCCGCGAATTCAGTAATGCCCCCCACATCGATCATGACATCGAGTAAGGTCATGTGTTCATGAAAGGGAATGCTCTGGGGGTTGGTCGCTTCGCCCAGAATCCGCACTTGTTCTGTAGGTCGGCCGACAAACCCGCTGACTGTCACAGAAACGATCGGGGCGCGGACGTATTGGCTCAGGCGCTTCTCCATTTCGCGAGCGAGTTCCGTTGGGGTGTAGCCGGTGGCGGGGACGTCTTCGAGCAGCGGTGTTGTGATCCGGCCATCGGGGCGAACCGTGGCGGTAGTGGAAAGCTCGGGGCTGCCCCAGACAAAAATGCTGATGCTATCGCCCGGACCGATGACATATAGCGGGGCTTCCTGCTCGTAGGTGGCGGGCCTGAGCTCGGGAAGCCCTGAGCAACCGCCAAACACTAAGAGTGTCGCTGCCACGATTAGACTGATGGCAGCCTTATCTATGCGTTTATTGATCATGATCGGGAAACCTGAACTCCCACCTTACGGGTTTGGCTTGCGGGGCATTAATGCGCTTTGAAGTGCCTTGAATTATGCCGACTTGCAGGGGATTTGGAAAGGCCGAGGGGGCGTGTCGTTGGCCGTGCTGGTATAACTGGGGTCAGCGCTGAGTCAACCATTCGACCTTACCTATGGCAAGGAAGTTTGACTAACAATAAGGCTATGCACAAGCTTGGCGCAGTTCAACTTCAGCGCCGAGATGATGAAGATGGCCGCGCAACCTCGACTCCTTGATTTCGACAATACTTATGCTGCACTCCCGGAGCGGCTGTATGCCCGTCAACCCCCCGTGCCGGTGGCTGAGCCCCGCTTGCTGCTGTTCAACGAAGCCCTCGCCGATGACCTGAGAGTCGCTCGCAATGGCCTGAGCGATTCACAATGGGCGTCCATTTGGGCGGGCAACACGGTGCTCGCCGGTGCGGCACCACTGGCCATGGCCTATGCTGGCCATCAGTACGGCCAATTCGTGCCGAGTCTGGGCGATGGGCGGGCCTTGTTACTCGGCGAAGTGCTCGATAAGCACGGCGAGCGCTATGATATTCAGTTGAAAGGCTCGGGGGTGACGCCGTTTTCGCGGCGCGGCGACGGTCGCGCCGCGCTTGGCCCCGTGCTGCGGGAATATCTGGTGAGCGAGACCATGCATAGCTTCGGTGTGCCAACCACCCGGGCCCTGGCGGCGGTGACGACCGGCGAACGCGTATTGCGCGAGCAAGCCTTGCCCGGCGCGGTGCTTACCCGGGTTGCCCGCAGTCATGTGCGGGTCGGCACCTTCCAGTATTTTGCTGCCCGCGGGGATCTCGAAGCAGTGCGGGTGCTGGCCGATTATGTCAGCGAGCGGCATTATCCGCAGACGAAGCACGCGACCAATCCGGCCTTGGCGCTGCTTGATGCGGTCCTCGAGCGGCAAGCCCTGCTGATGGCCCATTGGCTCAATATCGGTTTCGTTCACGGGGTCATGAACACCGACAATATGGCAATCGCTGGTGAAACCATCGACTACGGCCCCTGTGCCTTCATGGATGCTTATGATCCGCAAACGGTGTTTAGTTCCATCGATCATTACGGGCGGTATGCCTACGGCAATCAGCCGGTTGTTGCTCAGTGGAATCTGACGCGCTTGGCGGAAACGCTGGTGCCCTTGATCGATGCCGATGAGAATCGCGCCGTTGCCCAAGCCAAAGAATGCCTGGAGAGCTTTGTGCCGCGTTTTGAAGCCTATTGGCTCGCCGGGATGCGGCGCAAACTGGGACTGGTCGACGAGCGGGATACCGATAAAACGCTGGTTGACGATTTACTCGAACTGATGCGGGACCGGAATGCCGATTTTACCCTGACGTTTCGCTATTTATCCCGAGCCGCGGACCCCTCGACGGATGCCGGCGAATTCCTGGCCTTGCTCGGCAATACGCCGCCGGCATTAGCCTGGTTGGAGCGCTGGCAGCAGCGTCTGCACGAGCAAACAACAGGACCGCAAGAACGGGCGCAAGCCATGTATCAAGTCAATCCGGCCTTTATTCCGCGCAACCACCGCATCGAGCAGGCCTTGACCGCGGCGGTGGAGCAGGGGGATTTAGGCCCCTTTGAAACCCTGCGGCGGATTCTGGCCCAGCCGTATACCGAGCAGCCGGAATATGTCGAGTACATGCAGCCGCCACAGCCGAATGAGCGGGTTTATCAAACTTTTTGCGGAACCTGACTGAGCTTGCCCCATTGTGCCAGTGCCAGCGAGCTCAAGGCTGCTTCGATGCAAGCGGTTTGTATTAACTGACTGGCGGGGGCTTGTGACGGCCCATCGCCAACCGATACAGCAGGGGAATCACGAACAGGGTCAGTAAGGTCGACACAGTTAATCCCCAAACGATGGCCGTGGCCACCGGTCCCCAGACCAGGGATTTGCCGCCGAGGCCGGCGGCCAGGGAAAATAGGCCCGCGATCGTGGTCAGCGCCGTGATCAGGATGGGTACCACGCGGCGGCGGGCCGCATAGACAGTGGCGTGTAAGACGGACATGCCCTGTGCGCGGCGGCGGTTGGCGGCGTCGATCAGCACGATGGCAGCGTTGACCGCGATACCGCCCAAGGCGATGACGCCATAGAGTGTGAACAAGCTTAAGGGGTTACCGGTCAGCAGCAGACCCGCCACTACGCCGGTAAAGGCCATCGGCAGGGTCGCCAGAATCAAAAAAGGCTGCAGATAACTGCGAAATTGCGTACCGAGGATGAGGTAAATCAATAGCAGACCCAACAGGAACAGCCGCGCCAGGTTATCCAGGCCTTCCTGAATGTCTTCAAGTTCGCCGGAAAAATCCAGTGCGATGCTGGGATGGTTGGCGGCGATCGCTTCCCATTTCGTGACGATCTGACGATTGGCGGTGACCGTATCGGTAACGTTCGTATCGAGATCGGCTTCGAGGGTGATACTGCGGCGGAAATCGTAGTGCTTGATGTTGCTCAGGGCACGCTGCCGCTCGGCGTTTACGAGTTGCTGCAGCAGCACGGCTTTGGTTCCGTCTGTTGCCCCGAGCGGCAGTTGAATGTCCAGAATGTCGGTGATCCGCTGGCCGCTGTCGTTATCGGCATTGACCACCCGCACCTCGAGTTCTTCGCCGCGATCCTGCATGCTGGCAACGATTTCGCCATCCACTAATAGACTGACGTTGCGGCTGACAACTTCCGGCGTCAGCCCCGCCTGCCGAATAGCATCACCGTCGACCCGCAGGACCCATTCGAGCTCGCCCGGCAAATCGTTATCGGTGATGTCCTTGACGCCTGGGGTGCGCTCTAGGATTCGACGCAAATCCGCGACCGCGGCGCGGATCTCAGGCAGGGTGTCGCCGCGCACTTTGATACTGATCGGTTTGGGCGTGGGCGGGCCGCCGCTCAGACGCTGAAAGCTGATATCTTCCGGTCCCGGTGTGGCCTGCACGCTCGGCCGCATGGCCGCGATCATGGCCTCGACAGTGCGCAATGCCTCGCTGCGCGGCTGCAGCGAGACCATGATCTGGCCATATTGCGGGCCCTGCAGCCGCGCGGTCGGGGTGAATAACTGCCCGGCGAGACTGACGATGGCCCGGGCCTCGCCGGGTCGCACCGCTGCTTTCACCTTGGCTTCGATTGCCTTGACCTTGGTCATGGTACCTGGCAACGGCGTGCCGGCCGGCATCTGGACATTGACATAAAACAACCGAACGGTATCCGAGGCGAAGAAATCCAGCTTGACCAGACCACCGAGCACACTGCTGACGGCCAGCGCGAATAGCAGGATGACCCCGATCAGGGTTAGCCGGGGCCGACGCATGACCTTGAGCAGCCAACGCGTATAGCGTACCCGCAAGCGGTGCAGCAAGCGCTCGCGACGTTGCTGGCCACGGTCGTCGCTGCGAAAGCGCACACCGGCACCGAGAATATGGGTGGGCAGCATCCAATAGGCCTCGACCAGGCTCAGCGCTAAGGCCGTGGTCACCACCATGGGCACGACGCTCATGAACTGGCCGAGAATGCCCGGTAACAGCAGCAGCGGCAGAAAGGCAGCCATGGTAGTCAGTACCGCTGTAGTCACCGGTGCCACCACTTCACGCAGCGAGTCGAGTATGGCCGGCAGGCCCGCGGCGCCGCGCTGCAAGCGGAAATAGATCGCCTCGACGACCACTACGGCATCATCGACTAGCATCCCTAGAGAGATGACTACACCGAGTAGGACCATGGTGTTCAGCGTGGCGCCGTAGAGTTCCAGCAGCCAGAATGTGCCGGCCAGAATAAAGGGAATGCCGATGGCGGTGAGAATGGCAATGCGCCAGCCGAGGAATAGCCAGGCGACCGCCAGTACCAGCAGCAAGCCGAGCACCGCGTTGTTTTGCATGACCTGCAGGGCATGGCGGGTCACCGGGGTTTGATCGTCGGCCAGGGTGAGTTCGACCCCGGTTTGCGCAGTGAGCTGGTTGCGCTCGGCAATGTATTGCTTGACCGCGTCGACGAGCCGCAGGGTGTTGCGATCGGCTTGTTTGTTCACCGAGATGAGCACCGCCGGACGGTCGTTGTAAGAAACGAGATAGTTCGGCTCCTCACGAGCCCTGACGATCTCCGCGACCTCGCCGAGCTGGACCTCGCCGCTGGCGCTGGGGATAGGCAAGCGGGCCAGATGGGTGGGATCGGGGTTACTGCCCTGCACCCGCACCAGCCATTGCTGTTGGCCGAGCTGGACGCTGCCGGCGGCGATGTCCCGATAATAGCCGCGCACCGCATCGGCGACGCTGCTCGGCGCCAAGCCGACCGCCTCGAGGGCAGCAGGCTTGAAGCGCACTTGCAATTCGGGATCTTCCAGACCGTTGGTGATGACGCGATCGACCCCCGGCAGGCGCTCGAGGTCCTGTTTGATCAATTTCGCTTGCTGGCGCAGATTCTCGTCCCAGGCCGCCCCAGTGACGACTACCATGGCACTGGGAAAGGCATTGGCCGTGGTGATTTCGACAATCTGGGGGTCTTCGGCGGCGTCGGGAAGCTCTTCCTCTTTGTTCTGGATTTCCCGGCGCAAATCACTGACGCGTTTAGCGAAACGCTCAGGGGTTAGGTTGTCGCGAAAGCGGATGACGATCCCGGACAAACCTGTGCGGCTGGTACTGGAGACGAACTTGACGTCGTCAATTTGGCGGATTGCGCGTTCCAGCACGTCTGTGACCCGGGCTTCGACATCGGTCGCGGCCGCCCCCGGGAAGATCGTCGTGACCTCGATCCAATTGAAATCGACTGTGGGGTCTTGCTCCCGCGGCAGGGAAAAATACGTCAAGCTGCCGATAATCAGGACCAGCAGAAACGTCAGATTGGCCAGTACATGGTTGCGATAAAGCGTGGCGAGCATGGGGCAATCAGGGCGTCTGGGCGAGCTTGACCGCAGCGCCGGCGGTAACGGCCTGGCGGCCCTCGATAATCACGCGGGTGCTCGGCGGCAGATCGATGGCGGCCGGCTGGCCTTCCAGGGCCTGGGGCAAGGGATGCCAGCGCGCCTGGCGGTCTTTGAGCAGCATGACACCGAGCTGTTGGCCGCGTCGCACGAGCAGGTCGGCGGGGATATGCGGTTTGTGGCTCGACCAGATGAGCCGGCCGGGCAGACCGGGCAGGGCCGGCTGTTCGGTGAAAACCCAACGTCCCTGCCGGGAGCGGCTGCGCGGCTCGGCAAGACGCACGAGAATACGCAGACTTAAGGGGTAGCTTTGGCCCTGGGCGGAGAAGGTGAACTGTTCAGCCTGCATCAGCGATCGTTGTTTAGTGAGCGGAATTTGGGCCACGACTTCGGCATCAGCCGATTCGACGATCTTTAGCAAGGCAGTGCCGACCGCGGCGCGCTCACCCACGGCAGCGATCCGCTCGGCCACTACCCCGGCAAACGGCGCCTGAATCACGCAACGCCTGACATCAAGGGCCGCTTGCTCGACCGCGATGGCGGCTTTGTCCTGTTCGGCTTGCAAGGCTTGCCGGTCGGTGGCGCGCTGCTGCAGGACGTCCTCAGCGACTTGTTGAGCCGCGGCGAGGCGCTCGGCGCGGCGATATTGCTGGGCGGCGAGCGCGGCGCGTGCCTGGACTGCCACCAACTCGGCCTGGTGATGCCGCAAATTCAGGCGCGCTTCACGGCAGTCGAGGCCGACCAAGGTCTGCCCGGCCTCGACCTCGGCCCCCACCGGCACATGGATTTGCTGAATCCGCCCGGCAATTTCGGCGTTCAACGTGGCTTGGTTGCGGGCTTGCACCATGGCTGGGGCGGAATGCTCGGGCAAGAACGTCAGCGCTGCAAGCGGTTGGGCCGTCACCAAGACGGCAGGGGCTGCGGCAGCCTTGGCGAACAGGATCAATAGCCCCAGGCCAACGGCCGGGCGGGGCAGGCATGACGACGCTGCGATTGGAATCAATGGACTCTCTCGTTAAAGCTCAAAATGTTCGGTAGCCGGACCAGCTGAACACCTGGCGCAAGCACGAGGTGTTAGTCGAAATCTGTTTTGTAACCCCAACATCAGTCCTGCGTTCGGCGACAAAGTTCGCCCCCGCCTGCTCTGCAACCGGGCTGAGGATGGGCGTAGAATGAGCCCAAAGCCGTGAGGCTTTGCCGATTCAGGTGTGATTGTCGCCGATTCAGGCGTTGTTATGCCAAGATTCTTAATTCCCTCGAAGGGCCGAACCCTGCTACATGCTTGCTCGAACGCGCCAATGGCGCCTGGGTATCGGTTGAGTGGCCATTTATGCGAAAGCGACCGGAGAAGATACAGCCATTATGAGTGAAAGTGTGAAATACCTGCTCGATGAGCGCCATATCCCCAAAGCCTGGTACAACATCAATGCCGATTTGCCGCAGCCGCTGGCGCCGGTGCTGCATCCGGGCACCCAGGCGCCGATTACGCCCGACGAACTGGCGGTGATTTTTCCCCGCGGGGTGATCGAGCAGGAAATGAGCACCGAGCGGGAGATCGAGATCCCCGAGCCGGTGCGCGATGTGTATCGTCAATGGCGGCCATCGCCGCTGTTTCGCGCCCGCCGTCTGGAGCAGGCGCTGCAGACTCCCGCACGGATTTATTACAAATACGAAGGTGTCAGCCCCGCCGGCAGTCACAAGCCCAATACCGCTATTCCGCAAGCCTTCTACAACCTGCAGGAAGGGGTCAAGCGGATCACGACAGAAACCGGCGCCGGGCAATGGGGCTCATCGCTGGCGCTGGCCGGGGCGTTTTTCGATCTGGAGATCATGGTGTTCATGGTCCGGGTCAGCTTCGACCACAAACCCTATCGCCGTGCCTACATGGAATCCCTCGGTGCCCAGTGCATCGGCAGTCCCAGCGAGACGACCGCATCCGGGCGAGCCATCCTGGCCGAGCATCCCGACAGCACCGGCAGTCTTGGGATTGCCATCAGCGAGGCCGTCGAGCTCGCCGCGCAGCGCGATGATACCCGCTACGCCCTGGGCAGTGTGCTCAATCATGTCTTGCTCCATCAGACCGTTACCGGCCTGGAGGCACAGGCGCAAATGGCCATTGCTGGCGATGAACCGGATCTGGTGATCGGCTGCACCGGCGGTGGCAGCAATTTCGCCGGGCTGGCCTTCCCTTATCTGCGGGACAAGCTGCAAAACGGGCGCGAGTTTGAGTTTATCGCGGTTGAACCCTCAGCCTGCCCGACCCTGACCAAGGGACGGTTCGCCTATGATTACGGCGACACGGCCCATCTGACGCCGCTGGTGAAAATGCATACCCTGGGCTCGGGCTTCGTGCCGCCGGGCTTTCACGCCGGCGGGCTGCGCTACCATGGCATGGCGCCGCAGATCAGCCATCTCGCCGACCTCGGCCTGATTCATCCGCGTTCCTATAATCAGCTCGAGTGCTTCGCTGCCGGGGTGCAATTCGCCAAGGCCGAGGGCATTCTGCCGGCCCCGGAGGCCAACCACGCCGTGCGGGCTGCCATTCACGAGGCCGAAAGATGCCGGGAGGCCGGAGAATCTAAAGCCATTCTGTTCAATTTATGCGGCCATGGTCATTTTGACATGCAGGCCTACATCGATTACCAGGCGGGTAAGCTCAAGGACTTGCAGTACGCCGACCAGGAAGTGGCGATGGCGTTGGCGGGGCTGCCGAGCGTGGCCTGAGGCGACCCGCCTGTTGCGAGCCGGGGGTGGGCCATGGCTCGCCCCAAGGCCTTGCGCCATTTTATGTGCTTATGCTGTGCCGATCCATAACGGCCAGACAGATACACAGGGATAGACACCATGCAGCGGCTACTGCCCTGCGCTTAACGCGTTCGCCTACATCACACTGAAAGAAACGGTCACGCCGGCCATGACGATCGCCACGATACTCATCAGCTTGATCAGGATGTTCAGACTCGGGCCCGAGGTGTCCTTGAAGGGATCGCCGATGGTGTCACCGATCACCGAAGCACGGTGGGCCAGGGAGCCCTTGCCACCATGATTGCCGGCCTCGATGTACTTCTTGGCGTTGTCCCAGGCCCCGCCGGCGTTGGAGAGGAAGACCGCGAGCACGAAGCCGGTCGCCAGCCCGCCGGCCAACAGGCCGATCACACCGGCCACCCCGAACAGCAGCCCCACGACGATCGGCGCCGCAATCGCAATCAGCGACGGGATGGCCATCTCGCGCTGAGCCCCGGCAGTCGAGATCGCGACACAGCGTTCATAGTCCGGCTCGGTGTTGCCCTGGAGGATGCCAGGGATCTCGCGAAACTGCCGCCGCACTTCTTCAACCATCAATTGTGCGGCCCGGCCTACCGCCTGCACCGTCAAGCCACTGAAGGTGAAGGCGATCATTGCCCCCAGAAACAGTGCCACCAGCACCGCCGGGTTCAGCAGGGTCACGTCGTAATAGATCATGAAGTCAAGCAGCGAGGCGTCGGCGGTCGGGACGCTGAAGCCACGTTCGAGTTCCAGCAGGGTATCGCCCGCCTCGATCATCTCGATCCGGATCACTTCGATGTAGGAGGCGATCAAGGCCAGCGCGGTCAAGGCGGCTGAGCCGATCGCGAAGCCCTTGCCGGTCGCCGCCGTGGTATTGCCAAGGGAATCCAGCGCGTCCGTGCGTTCGCGCACCTCCGGGCCAAGTCCGCTCATCTCGGCATTGCCGCCGGCGTTGTCGGCGATCGGTCCGTAGGCATCGCTGGCGAGTGTGATGCCCAACGTCGACAGCATACCAACCGCGGCAATCGCGATCCCGTATAGTCCCTGGGTCATCTGCGCCGGATCGAAGCCGGAGGCGAACAGATAGGCCAAGATCGTTCCGGTCGCTACCGCCAGCACCGGGATCACGGTCGAGAGCATGCCGACGCCGATGCCGGCGATGATGGTCGTGGCGGCACCGCTCCTGGCCGCGGCGGCGATGCCGCGGGTCGGCTTGAACGAGGCCGAGGTCCAATACTCGGTCGAGCGCCCGATCACCAGGCCAGTCACGAGACCGGCGACCACCGCGCCCCAGACGCCCCAGAGATTGTCGATCCCCAGCAGCCAGAGCACGACGGCCGCCGCCACGAGGATGAGCGCCGCGCTGGTGTTGATACCCCGCGAGAGGGCGCCGAGCAGCTCCTTCTGGCCTGCGCCTTCGCGCGTTTTCACCAGGAAGACCCCGACTACCGAGAGGATGATGCCGACACCGGCAATAGCCAGCGGCGCGGCGATGGCCTTCATCTGCATGGCCGGCTCGGCCGCGAAGGCCGCCGCGCCGAGCGCGCAGGCGGCGAGGATCGAGCCACAGTAGGACTCGAACAGGTCCGCGCCCATGCCCGCTACATCGCCGACGTTGTCGCCGACATTGTCGGCGATCACCGCCGGGTTGCGCGGATCATCCTCCGGGATACCGGTCTCGACCTTGCCGACCAAATCAGCGCCGACATCGGCCGCCTTGGTGAAAATGCCGCCGCCAACGCGCGCGAACAGGGCCTGCATCGAGGCACCCATGCTGAAGGTCAGCACCGTCGTGGTCACCAGCACCAGATAGGCGCCATCAGCGGGGTCGCCAGGGGTGAGAAGATGAACCAAGATGAACCAGAATGCCAGGTTGCCGAGACCAAGGCCGACCACCGCCAAGCCCATTACCGCGCCGCTGCGGAAGGCGATGCGCAGCGCGCCAGCCAAGGAGGTACGCGCCGCCGCCGTGGTGCGAGTCGAGGCCATGGTTGCGGTCTGCATGCCAACATAGCCGGCCAGGGCCGAGAAAAAACCGCCGAGGATAAACGTCGCCGGCAGCCAGGGATTCTGCACGCCGGGGCCGTAGGCCAGATAGGCGAACAGACCGGCAATCAGCGCAAACACCACCAGCATGATTTTGTACTGCTGCCGCAGATAGGCCATGGCGCCCTTGTGGACATGGGCGCCGATCTCCCGCATGGTCTCGGTGCCCTGATCTTGGCGCCGTATCTCACGAAAGAAGCGCCAGGCAAAATAAAGGGCCACAACGGCAGCAAACGGGGCAAGCCAAAAGACAGGTTCGTTCATGGTTCGCGTTTTATCGTTGGTGCGGCGGACACGCGCGGTGCCGCGACACGATGATGGATGGCAAACAGGCCTGGTGCAGCACAGCTCGTTCCAGGATCACGCTGTCAGGCCTAGCGAGTCAACCAAAATGAGCGATCTGCGCCGAGCGCCACCAATCGTAGTAGGTCGAGCGCAGTGCCTCAAGACTGGGGAACGGATAGTACGCAAAATCCTCGTGATCACCGACGTAAAAGCCCCGCTGCACAGTGCGGTAGAGCACACCCTCGCGCACATGCTTGAGCACCAGCTTGCTGTCCTTGGTGTTGTCGGTGAATTCGGCGAGCACATCGCGAAGATGGCCGATGAAGGGATAGGGCAGATCCTCGGCCTTGCCATGCTGGGGATCGAAGGCGAGCTCCCCGAGCGTCAGGTCCGAGAAGGCCATCCGCGGGAGATTGACCGGCTGCTGCGGATCGGTCATCGAGTAGCAGAAGGCCTGCGGCTCGAGCCGGCTGGCGACAATCGGACTTTTCGGGCAGAACTCTTGGTAGAGATGGAACGGATGCTCACGGTCCGGGGTATACTCGGCCCGTTCGAGCTCAAGGGTCCGGCCGTCGTCGGTGACCAGGTAAAGCTTGCCCAGTGCCGTGATCGGGATCCGGGCGAGCACGTTGTAGATACCAAGGTAGACAGAGGATTTCGGCGTGCCATCGGGCTGGGTCACGCAGCGCTGATCAGCATGCTCGAAGGCGAAATCGGCAGAGCGGAAGGCGGGGTCGAGCTCGAAGAAGATCGCCTCGCCAAATACCCGCCCGTAACGCCCCACGGCGTAATAAGAACCGAACTCCTTGGGCTCGAGCTGAGAGGCGATCAGTGCCTCCGGGATCAGGGATAGATAGAGATGGTAGTCGCTCATCATCGCTCCTGACTGATCGAATCGCATCGATCGCAGTTGAGGCTGTGCTGCCGACGTCACGCGCCGTTATACCAGATTCTCATGAATGTAGTACACATTGCGTGTCAATGGCAGCGGTTGCGAACTGGAGCGTTGTGGGATAGGCGCCCACGCTAGAGCGGAAGCCATCGGCTCAGTCACGCTCGGCACGCTACATGCTA
>CAYFSA010000002.1:0-44779 GCA_964345605.1 uncultured Ectothiorhodospiraceae bacterium | reverse complement strand
GATGCCAGCCATCAATGAGTGAACCGCGGACGTGATCTAAGCTGTGTTGAAATTGACTCAAGGCATTCATAACGGCAACCCTCCTGTTTGAATCATTGCCCAGAATGCGTTTACGAAGCCCGCGATGGCCCGGTCTTCACCGTTACCTGAGAAGCGGTGAGGCAACGGCCGGCGACCGGGCCGCAAGTCGTTAGCCAACTTGAACGTCGATACGCCGGGGCCGGGCTGCTTCGGTTTTGCCGATGCGCAAGGTGAGGACGCCATTTTTCATCGAGGCGTCGATTTTATCGACGTCCAGTTCCCGACTCAGGGTAAAGCTGCGCCGATAAACCGGACTGCGGATTTCCGCGTATACCGGCTGCATACCTTCCGGGGATTGCAAAGCGGCTTCCCCTTCGATGATTAGCGTGTCGTTATCCACATGGACTTGCAAGCGCTCCTTGGAAACCCCGGGTAAATCCGCTTTTACCATAATGCCTTCGCTGTCCTCGACGATGTCGACCGGTGGCAGCAGGGTCACATTGGGTTCTTGTGCTTGGTCTTCACGTTTAGCGACAGTTTGATCTTCGCTCATAGCAACACCTCCAGACGCTAACTCAATCAATTAATTGACCTGAATGCGACGCGGTACGGCAGTTTCCCGTTTGTTGGCGGTAATCCGGATAATGCCGTCGGCATATTTGGCTTCGATCCGTTCGGGGTCGATATCGTCTGGCAGGCTGACCACTCGCCGGAATTCGCCGACGAAGCGTTCATGGCGGTATTGATTAACAGGGTCGCTGGCTTGTTGTGCGTCTTGTTGACGCTCGCCGGCGATGATCAAAAGGCCATTGTCATAAGCGATATCCAGGGACTGCGGGTCGATACCCGGTGCGAATGCAAAAACTTGTACGGCCTCCGGCGTCGCCCCGATATTGACTTTCGGGAAATTGCCCCGCGTGGCCGAACGAATGCTGGCGGGACGATGGGTGTCGTCGAATAAGCGACTGACTTCCCGTTGCCAACTTGCAAAATCTTCCAGCCAATCGTTTGGAAAGCCCATCAATGTTTGCCACATGGTCGGCTACCTCCGCTACATTGAACAACCTTGAATGGACCGCTGGCAAAGCAAGAAGATTGGTCGGGCGCCATACGGCCCAACATAGCCGGTGGGGCGCCTTACCAATCGGCTAGCTCGCCTGGTATCCCTAAAAATAGGTGCAGTAGCGTGGTTTTCAATGGGTGTTAATACGGTTAATGACTAATCAACGACGCTTTCTAAAGTGGCCAGATCAACCCAGTCCTGTTGGCGAATTTCGGCGAGGCGTTGGAAGGTTTTTTCGTTTTTCGTGCAAATCAGTGTATGCGGTTGGCGGCTGGTGTCGGTTTCGCAGTCCAGGTCACAGCCATGATATTCAATCTGCTGTTCCACCTGCTGGCGAATTTTTTTGGTGGCTCGCAGCGACCAGGCCGATTCATCGGGGTTTTCCAGAAATTTGCCGAGGTCCTGCAGATGTTCGTCGGTGCTGTCGCTGAAGGGATTAGCGCGTGACCAATCCGCTGGGGGGATGAGCGGCTCGGCGACCCGTTGTTGCAGATGGACCATGACATTATCCCGCAATGCCTCGATGCTGGCCAGGCCGCGCATGTCTTCGGCGGTATACAGGCAGAGGGCGGCTGGTTTCAGGACCGTGTCGAGCGGATATAAGGCGGGCGCCGCAGTCAATTGCTCCAGCGCTTGCAACGCCAGGGCGGGATCGATTCGCTCCAGGCCATCTAGCAAATCGATGACCATGTTGGCATCGGGCCATTCTTGCGGTTGCTTTGCCGGCTTTGCCCGCAACAGCTTCGAATCTTGGGGGATTACTGCAAGCATGGCGCTTGCTGCATCCTGCAGGTTGGGCGCCGCTTCGTCATCATCGGCGGCGACTGTCGCCAGCAAGTCAGCGCAGCTGACCGGATAGCGGGGGGAATTGGCTTCGAGGACCTGGGCCAGTAATTCATTTGTGCGGTCGGGTTCGAGGAGGGCCAAGGCTTTGCCGAGCAGCTCGTTGTCACGCGGCTGATAGGATCCGTTGGCGACTTTGTTGGTGATAACGCTTGCAATGCCATCGGCATCGCGACGTCTGATGAGGGTCTTTAATGAGGTAGTCACTGGCGTCGATTTACTGTGGTTGTGAGTTTAGCTTCCGTTTCGACGGCTGGCCTGGCCGGAATGCCCAGCGCTGACCATTATAAGTTGTTACACATGAACAATATCTATTGTGTTGGAGGATCAAGCAAGGCGTCAAGCGAGTATTGGGCCGATCAACCTGATAGGGGGGGTGCGGGATGTACTTTGCGAAGTTCTTGAAGGAAGGGGGTGGTACCCCGCAGTCTGACGCCGCCGGCGGCGCCAGGCACCGCGTGAAGAGACAGTTCAAGTGGCTGGTGCCCCGAAGAGGACTCGAACCTCTGACCTATCGCTTAGGAGGCGATCGCTCTATCCAACTGAGCTACCGGGGCATTTAGACTTAACTAGCATAGCGTATGGTGCCGCTATTTGGCCAGACTATACTTAATATCGAGCCGGTGCCGATCGCCGACAGCCACCCTACACCGGAATGGGGCCTGCGCGTTGGGGCCTGTTTGTAATAAAATCGGTCCGGCCGAATCGTTAGCCGACCTCTGTTCCTGGTTGCGAGATTGATGCAAACTCACAAACGCACGCGCTGTGCAGAGCCGACATTCATTCATTCAAATTGACTTAAGGGTTTGTAAACACGATGAAAATGCAACGATTTGTCAGTCGTTTGACCAGGGATACACTTGCCTTGGTCCTTGCCGGTGGCCGGGGCTCTAGACTCAAGCAGCTCACTATGTGGCGGGCCAAACCGGCTGTACCGTTTGGTGGCAAGTTTCGGATCATCGATTTCGTTTTGTCGAACTGCGTCAACTCCGGTATCCGACGGATTGGCGTGCTGACGCAGTACAAATCGCATTCGCTGATTCAGCATGTCCAACGCGGCTGGGGGTTTTTGCGCGGTGAATTGAACGAGTTCGTGGAATTGCTGCCGGCCCAGCAGCGCATCGAAACGAGCTGGTACGAGGGTACGGCCGATGCCGTTTACCAGAACCTGGACATCATTCGCAGTCACGATCCAGGCTATGTGCTCGTATTGGCCGGTGACCACATTTATAAGATGGACTACGGGCAGATGATCGCCCAGCATGTGGAAAACGATGCCGATCTGACCGTGGGCTGTGTCGAAGTCGATCTGGAGACGGCCAAGGCGTTCGGGGTGATGTCGGTCGATGAGAACGGACGCATTCAGCGCTTTGAAGAAAAACCTGAAAACCCCGAGCCGATGCCCGGCAATCCCGACAAGGCGTTGGCTTCCATGGGGATTTATGTGTTCAATACCAGCTTTCTGTTCGAGCAATTGCTCAAGGACGCGGATACCCCCGGTTCCAGCCATGACTTCGGCAAAGATATTATTCCGAGCTCGATTGGCCGCTATCGGGTTATGGGCTATCCCTTCCGCAATCCTTCTAGCGAACCGGAATCCACCAGTATGGTGCAGGCCTATTGGCGTGATGTCGGCACGATCGACTCCTATTGGCGAGCCAATCTGGAATTGATCGGCGTGACGCCGGAGCTTAATCTCTATGATCATGATTGGCCGATCTGGACTTACCAAGTGCAATTACCACCGGCCAAGTTCGTGTTCGACGATGATGACCGGCGCGGCATGGCTGTTGATTCCATGGTCTCCGGCGGTTGCATTATCTCCGGTGCCATGGTGCGCCACTCCTTGTTGTTCTCCAATGTCAAAGTGAACTCTTATGCCAAAGTCGAGGATGCCGTGATCTTGCCGGATGTGGATATCGGTCGCTCGGCCCGGATTTCCAAGGCCATTATCGAAAAGGGCTGCAGTATTCCCGAAGGGTTGGTCGTGGGCGAGAACCCCGAAGAAGATGCTAAGCGGTTTTATGTCTCCCCGGGCGGCGTGACGGTGATTACCCCTGAGATGCTTGGCATGTCGCGCTTTGGCGGCAATTGACGCCGGCTTGTGGGCACCACCTTGGCGGTTCCGCTCCCAAGCGGGCAGGGTGCCAGCGTGCCTGCTTGCAGCCAGACGGATCACCCATACGAACCACAAGCCTTCGCTGTAAACAAGCGTGCTTGTGGGTACCATACAGCTCAGAACGAATCTGAAATTTATGATGAACATTGCGATGGGCCGACCTGTCGAGGTCACGCCATGATTGCCGGGGGCCCCCAACAAGGTTCGCCGCTCGATCGCCGGCGCCTCGGGGTATTGCTGCACCCCACCTCGCTGCCGGGTCCCGGCGAGGCGGGAACGTTGGGACCCAACGCCTTTCATTTCGTGGATTTCCTGCGCTATGCCGGCATTAGCGTTTGGCAAGTGTTGCCATTAGGGCCGACGCATGCGGACCGCTCGCCGTATCAATGTACTTCGGCGCATGCCGGTGATCCGAAATTGATCAACCTCAAGCGATTGCAAGAATGGGGTTGGCTGGTCGAGCCCGATTTCAAGCATCCGCAGGCCGCCCTGCGGCAAGCTCGGCTGGCTTTTCAGCAGCGCGTGAGCGCGGCCGAACGAGCCGACTATGCCGATTTCTGTGAGCAGCAAGCCGATTGGCTCAGTGATTTCGCCTTGTTTTGCGCCCTTAAGCGGGAATTTGCCGAGGTGCCTTGGTGGGAATGGCCGCAAGCGCTGCGCGATCGCGAGCCCGCCGCGCTCGCGACTTATCGGGAGCGTCTGGCGACGGCAATCGAACAGGTACGTTTCGAGCAATATGTGTTTGCCTGCCAATGGCGGGACATCAAACACTATGCCAATGAACGCGGTATTCTACTGTTCGGCGATATGCCGATTTTCGTCGCCCTGGACAGCGCGGACGTGTGGGCTCAGCGCGAACTGTTCTTGTTGGATGCCCAGGGGCAGCCGCCGGTGGTGGCGGGGGTACCGCCGGATTATTTTTCCGCAACCGGCCAGCTGTGGGGCAATCCCCATTATGATTGGGAGCGCATGCGTGCGGACGAGTTTGCCTGGTGGCAACGCCGAATCACCTCACAATTGGGCTTGTTCGACCTGATTCGCATCGATCACTTTCGCGGTTTCGAGGCCTCCTGGGCGATACCCCGCGACGAGACCACTGCCATGAATGGCCAATGGGTCGAGGCGCCGGGCGCCGAACTGTTCGAGCACCTGTTATCCGAATTGGGCCAATTGCCCTTGGTGGCCGAGGATCTGGGCGTGATCACCGACGAGGTCGAAGCGCTGCGCGACCAGTTCGCCCTGCCGGGGATGAAAATCCTGCAGTTCGCCTTCGGCGGCGAGGCCGACAATCCCTATCTTGCCCATCACCACATCCAAAATTCTGTGGTCTATACCGGCACCCATGACAACAATACCACCCTGGGCTGGTTTGCCGAGATTGACGAAGCCGAGCGCGAGCATGTCCGCGAATACCTGGGCTATCCGCAGGAGCCCATGCCCTGGCCGCTGATTCGTCATGCCCTGGCCTCGGTAGCCCGGTTGACGATCATCCCGCTGCAGGATTTCATGGGCTTGGGGGCTCAGGCGCGCATGAATACGCCAGGCACCGTCGGCGGGCGCAATTGGCACTGGCGCTTTGACTGGGAGGATATTCCCAAAGATACCGTCGAGCGTATTCGGCAGCTGGTGCATTTGTATGATCGTGACTGAGCGCCGGCGCGGCCCAATTCGAGCGATTAAGGAGTGAGACATGGCGAACGTGGCATTCATTGGTCTGGGGGCGATGGGCTTTCCGCTGGCAGGCCATCTAGCCCGCGCAGGTCATCATGTAACCGTCTACAATCGCAGCCCGGCCAAGGCCCTGGCCTGGTGCCGGCAATATGCTGGCGTGCAAGCCGCCACCCCGGCGCAAGCGGCGCGTGAGGCCGAATTCGTCCTGACGTGCGTGGGCAACGATGATGATGTTCGCAGTGTAGTTTATGGGGCGGTAGGCATCCTGGCTAGCCTGCCTGCCGATGCCATTTTGATTGACCATACCACGGCCAGTGCCGCCCTGGCCCGGGAATTGGCCGCTGCCACCCACGCCGCGGGTCAGCATTTCATCGATGCCCCCGTTTCGGGGGGGCAAGTCGGCGCGGAGCAGGGCCAGCTTTCCATTATGTGTGGAGGGGAGCCGGCCGCCTATGCCCGGGCTGCGCCTATCCTCGACAGCTATGCGCGCCTGCAGCGGTTGCTAGGTGGTCCAGGCAGCGGCCAATTGGCGAAAATGGTCAATCAAATTTGCGTTGCCGGTTTGCTGCAGGGCTTGGCCGAGGGACTGAATTTCGCCCAACAGGCCGATCTCGATGCCGAAGCCGTGCTCGAGGTGATTACCCAGGGAGCCGCCGGCTCTTGGCAGATGGATCATCGTGCCCAGACCATGCTGGCGGACCAATTCGATTTCGGTTTCGCCGTGGATTGGATGCGCAAGGATCTGGCGATTTGCCTGGATGAGGCCCGGCGTAACGGCGCGCAACTCCCCGTCACCGCCCTGGTGGAGCAATTCTATGCCGATATCCAGGCCATGCAGGGGGGGCGCTGGGATACCTCGAGCCTGATCCGCCGACTCAAACGTTAGCGGCCACGGTATGCAACGGCGGGGCAGGGCGCGTTGGTGGCGCTGGTGTCTGCTCCTTGCAGGCCTGCTCTATCTGCTGGCGGCAGGCCTGGATCGCTACTATCCGTTGCCGCTGCCATCTGCCGAGCGTTTCGCGCGCACTGTGGTCGCCGCGGATGGCAGCCTCTTACGGGCATTTCCCGATAAAATGGGCCGCTGGTGTTATCCCACCACGGTCGAGACGGTATCGCCCCGCTATGTTGAGGCATTGATCGGCTATGAAGATCGTTTCTTTGACGTTCATCCCGGCGTCAATCCCGTTGCCCTGCTGCGGGCCGCCGGACAATGGTTCAGGCATGGCGAGATTATTTCCGGTGGCTCGACCCTGACTATGCAGGTCGCGCGCTTACTGGACCCGCACGACCGTTCTATCCCCGGCAAACTCAAGCAGATTCTGCGCGCCCTGCAGCTCGAGTGGCATTTCAGCAAGCACCAGATTCTTGATCTGTATCTCACCCTGGCGCCGTTCGGCGGGCCGTACATCGGGGTGGAAGCCGCTGCCCGGGGCTACTTGGGCAAACCCGCTGACGCGCTCAGTCACGCTGAAGCCGCGCTGTTGGCCGCTTTACCCCAGGCCCCTTCGCATTTGCGGCCCGACCGCCATGCCGAGCGGGCCCGTCAAGCACGCAACAAAGTCCTGGACCGCCTGAAACGCGCGGGGATTTGGTCTGCGCGCACGCTGCAGGAAGCCCGACACGAGCCCATCGCGGTTAGCCGACAGCCGCAGCCGCAGCATGCCCCGCTGCTAGCGCGACGGCTGTTGGATCAGCATGCGGGGGCAGACCAGCGCAGCGTGCAGACCACGCTCGATGCGGCACTGCAAACCGGTCTGGAGCCGAGTTTGGCCGGGCTGGCAGCGGAGTTGCCGGCGGGCACGTCCGCGGCGCTGTTGGTCGTGGAAAATGCTAACCTGGCAGTGCGGGCCTATCTCGGCTCAGCGGATTTTGGCGACCCGGCGCGGTTTGGCTATATCGACATGATTCAAGCCATTCGCTCGCCCGGCTCCGCCTTGAAGCCCGCCCTGTACGGCATGGCCCTCGATGCCGGCCTGATTCATTCGCATAGCTTGCTGACCGATGCGCCGGTCGATTATGCCGGCTACCGGCCGGGCAATTTTACCGCGGGATTCGCCGGGCCGGTTAGCGCTGCCGAGGCACTGCGGCGTTCGTTGAACCAACCGGCAGTGCAGCTGCTGGATGCGGTGGGGCCTGCTGTTTTCTATGCCCGCTTGCGTCAAGCGGGTTTGCGGTTGGCATTGCCCGCCGCGGCCAAGCCCAATCTGTCGCTGATTCTTGGGGGCGGGGGAGCCACCCTGGAGCAATTGGTGGCGTATTTTACAGCCTTGGGTCGAGATGGCATGGCCGGTGAGCTGCGGTACCGATCTGATACCCCGAAGCGCGAGCATTATTTGCTCTCGCCGGGCGCGGCTTGGATTGTCGCTGAAATCCTGCGGGCCCGGCCGCGGCCGGGGCTGCAGCATGTTCTGTCACCGCCGACCATTGCCTGGAAAACGGGGACCAGCTATGGCTATCGCGATGCCTGGGCGCTGGGTACGGACGGGCGGCATACCGTGGGCGTCTGGGTGGGGCGGCCGGATGGCACGCCGCTGCCCGGGCATTATGGGGCTGTCACAGCGGCGCCAATCCTGTTCGCGGTCTTCGATCGGCTGCAGCGCCGTTTCGGCTCGGCCGCGCCCGCTACCCGCCCGGCAAGCGTCAAACAGGTCGCTATTTGCTGGCCGCTCGGGCTGCGCCAGCGTGATTTGCCGGCCCATTTATGCCCTCGCCAAATGTCGGCCTGGGTGCTCAATGAGATGATTCCGCCGACCTTGCACACCGGCACTGCGCCCCTGCGGCGCCGCATGGTCAAGCCCGGGGCCGCGGCTGAACCTGTCGAAGTGGCGTTATGGCCCCTTGCTCTGGAGCCATGGCTGGCAGCCGAGCAGCGCCGCTCGCAGATACTCGGCAGGCAACCGCAACGACAATTCGCCTCGCCTCAGCCCGTGCGAGCAGGCGAATTGCGTTTGCAGGGCGTGGCCGATGGGGCAGTGCTCGCGCCTGCCGGCACGGCTGCCACGCGGCCCCAGGCTACATTGGCCGCGATTGGCGCCCATGCGGAGGTGATCTGGCTGGTCAACGGCCAGCCGCGGCAAACCAGTGCAGCAGCGCAGCCATTTACAATCCGGTTTGATCGAGCCGGCCACTATCGGATTACTGCCCTGGATCGGGCGGGTCAACATGCGTCAGTGGCGGTTCAAGTGCGAGCAGCGCACTAAGCAGGCCGGATCGCCGGTATTATGCAGCGCGATTGCGGACATCCAGCTCGACCCGCCAGCGCGCTTCACCATCGGTTGGCAGGGCATCCAGACGCAAGGTGCCGGTTTCCGTAACCATGGCTTGAGCCTGCACAGGGACAATTTCACCGACGTCGCGGCCCTCGGCCGGCAGGGTAACCTCGATTTCGCCGAGTTCTTCGATTTCCTCGGGATTCCAGCGGTCGTGCTGATCCCCCACTTGGTCATGGCGGCGGACCGAGGAGCCGAAAAAGCGAAAGCGGACCGGTTCGCCGACGATCAGGCCGAGCTGTTGCGGTGCCGTTGGCGCCTTACTGCCCTCCTCGAGCCCGAACGGCGCGATGCACAGGGCATGAATCGGTGTGGGGCGGCCCGGGATCGCCGGGGCCGCCGATTCCACGCCGACATAATAGGCTTTGGCGGTGCCGCCGCGAATCCGTACCCCGCCGCCCTGGCGAACATAGCTGTAATAGGCCGCGCCGCGGGCGACAGCAAGATCGAGATCGGTGCCGCCCAGCAAGCGGGCCGGCGGCGAGCCTTCGTTTGCCAGCCATTGATTCAAGGTGCTGTGGCCCCGCTCGGCGAGCAGGCGCGATTTGAAACCCCCGCCGTTGAACAGGAGCGCAGTGGGATGGAGAAAGCTCGCGCCCGGTGGCGACAGCGGCGCGAAGCCCTCCAAATCGGCAGTGGCATCGGTTTGGCGGCTCAAGAAAGCGGCCAGATGCCGGGTGATGGCCGGTTCCTGGGCATACGGTAGACCCATTTGGGTCAGTGCGCCCCGGGCGGTCTTGGCCGGCCGCGCCGAGACCTCGACAGACGGGAAAAAGCCCTCGACGAGCGTGGTTTGGACCTCCGCCCGGGTCAGCTCGGTGCGCAGACTGCCCTGAATGAGCTTGGCACCCCGGCTGGGCACGACGATCGGCACCTCAGGCAGGTCTGGATTGCTCAGCAGGGTTTCCTTGGCCTGCCGGCAGCCGTGGGTCAGGGCGCGGAGCTGCCAGGCATCGAGCTGGGTCCCGCCCGCCGCGAGCTTATCGGCAATTTGATGGGCCAGGGTCAAATCCATGTTGTCACCGCCGAGCAGGATATGGTCGCCGACGGCGATGCGGTGCAATTCCAGATTGCCGTCTTTTTCGAGGACGGCAATCAGGGAAAAGTCGGTGGTGCCGCCGCCGACATCGACTACCAAAATAGTATCGCCGACCCGTACCTGCTGGCGCCACTCACCTTGACTGGCTTGGACCCAGCTATACAGCGCCGCTTGCGGCTCCTCCAGCAGGGTCAGATTACGATAGCCGACAGCCTCGGCAGCTTCGGCGGTGAGCTGGCGAGCGGCCGGGTCGAACGAGGCGGGGATGGTCAGGGTCACCGTTTGCTCATCAAACGGGTGCCAGGGGTGAGCATGATCCCAGGCAGCACGCAAATGCGCCAGGTAATGTTGGGTCGCCATAAAGGGGGACAGGCCCGCGACATCGTCAGGCGCTTGTAACGGCAAAACGCCAGCCCGGCGGTCGATACCAGGATGACACAGCCAGCTTTTGGCGCTGCTGACCAAACGAATCGGGGTATTCGCGCCCCTGTCTCTGGCAAAGGTTCCGACTAGCAGGTCATTGTCATCTCGCCAGGGCAACGCCAGATCTTGCCGGCTCAGTTCGTCAGCATGCGGTAAGTACAAAAATGAAGGCAAAAGCGGCAGTGAATCGAGCGCGCCGGCTCCGGTATGCTGCGGGATGGGCAGCATCGTCTGGGTGACGCGATCCATGCCGAAGCTGGTGTCCTGGGTTTTTAAATCGGTGTAGCACAGGGCACAATGCGTGGTGCCCAAGTCCACGCCGATGGCATAATGGGCTTCACTCATAGCTCGACCTCGGCGGGGGCGATGATGTTGGGGTCGTGGCCGGGCGCGAGTGCCGGTAACCGGCCGTCGGTGACCCGCCAACCGGGATGCAAGAGCGTGCCGGTAAACGGCGGCTGGCCGGTTACTTGGCCGCTGATACTGATTTCCTGGGCATCGAACCCCGGTTCCAGGCGAATGGCACTGCCCTCGGGCTCGGGGCAAATGGTTTCGATGGTAAAGTGCTCGCGCAGGGCGCGGCGGCAGCCTTCATGGACCACCCGCACGGCGGAGCCGATCTGGGCATCGTTGTGGCTGGCGATGTCCTCTTCCAGAAAATCGAGCAAACGGCCTTCCTGCTGTAGCAAGCTGAGCAACTGCACGGCCGGGCTGATGCTCGGTTGATCGTCGGCAGCCGGCAGGTCTGATTGCAGGGTTTGCTGTGCCGCTGGGGTGAATGCGGGCCGGGTCAGGGTCCGCCAGGCAAGCTGCCATGCCAGGCGGACTCGCCCCCAGAAATTCATACTCGGCTCGGTCATAAACGTGCCTTGAAGGATAGGTAGATGGCTGACGGGGAGTGGCTTACTGCCGCTTACTCATGGTGAGCGGTCGATTCATTGATTTTTAAGCCGTATGGCGGTTGCGGCGGTTTGCCGGTAGTGCTGAGCGGGTCCCGCAGCAAGGCCTCGGCCTCCCACCAGTCACGCTCGGGCTCGCCATGCGGACAGCCGCGCGCTTGCCATAAATAATAGGCGGCTTTGCGAATTTGCTCTGTCGTGATCATGTCGTCGGGTATGTCAGTTGAGCTCAATCCAGGCGTCCTGTCGTTATCGGTTGGTTGATTTATTGTAACGCAAGCAATTGGCGTATGGGATTGCTCATGTTTGCCGGTAGTTTGCCGAACCGTTGGATCAAGGCCCTCAAGCGCCGGCAGTCGCTTGCTCGGCTGGCCAGGCCCGACCGGTCAGACGAGGTATTGACCCGATGCAATGCTCGCTAATTGACAGGGTCGGGCAAACCCTCTATGTTGCTTTGGCTAATTCATCAGCGCCACTGCGGCCCAAACTATACGGCATCTTCGCCGACTGCCGGGCGGCGCCAGCTCGATTGTGCATAAGATTTTCAGTGTTCGGCCATGCCGACTCCTTGCAAGCGGCATCCTTGCTTGCAGGGGTATTGGCACAGGCGCCGTGTTTAGGCTTGGCGAGCAAATCTCTGGGAGACACTCAAGGAGATCAGATGGCATGCAAATAAGCGAGGCGAAGGCGCTGGCGGATGGGCAGTTTTGTGTGCGCGTGGTGTCACGGGTGGACTTGGAAGCCCTACTGCCGCTTGAGGACGAAGCCAATGCGTCGTTGGAACCGGCGCTGGGCTATCATCTGTCTTTTGTGGTCAAGGCTGGCAACTTTTCCCGCGCGGCGGCATTGGTGGAAGAACGCTTGGCGGCGCTGACAAGTCCGGCAGATGGGGAAATCGGCCCCGGTTGGGTGTCGACCCTGGAAATGGAGGCCTTGCCCAAAGAAACCCTGAACGAGGCAATGCACGGGCAAATGGACGACCAGCCTGGCCAAGAGTTAATCCTGTTCGAGTCCAAGCGCTGTTATTTCTCGCATGATGATGTTGGCAGTGATAGCTGATGTCCGTGGTTTAGGCGGCAAAGTATGAGCCTGCCGACGTCGCTGCAACGGGTGCGGTATTCCCGCGAAGTATTTGCTGTGCTCGATGCCTGGGGCTTGTCCAGCGACGAGCAAGCTGTCCTGTTAGGATTCGAGCCAGTCAGCGAACGTCGCAGGCTTGCGAAAATGCGCCGGGGCGGCGGTTTGCCCGACGCCCCGGCGATTGATCAGCGCTGTGACTATCTGCTGCGCATTGCTGCCGCTACCCGCGCCATGTACCCCCAGAACGTCGCTTCCGCGAATACCTGGCCGACGACGAGCAATCCGTATTTTCAGGACCGAAGCCCCGTCCAGGTCATGCTGAACCAGGGCATAACCGGGATGCAGCGGGTCATCGAGCATCTTGACGGCGATATTGTCTGGTAGTGACGCAGTGTCAACCTGTTTGACCCTGGGCAGGTACTGTTAATTCACCGGCAGGCGAGCCCGCAGCGCATCACGATCGTACCACCAGTTGTCATCGACGATGATGTCGACGATTTTCGACATGCGCGGAATGAAGGTTTGCGGATCTTTGAGCTCCATTTCCTCGGCCCAGGTGTCGAGGGCTTCCTGGCCGTCGATGCCGCGATGCTGCCGGGCGACTTCGGCGAGCTTTTGTGAGGTCAGGAAGGTCAGGTTGGCATGCTCATGCTGTTTGGCGCGCAGATCGGCCACATAATGGGCCGTGGCCGCAGCGACAGCGGCCCCGTCGGAGTTGTCCGGGGTTTCCTCGATGACATGATGCAGCAATTCCACGGTAACGGTCGGCTCTATCGGGAACGCGACCGCCAGCCACAGCCCATTGCCCAATGCCGTGATGGCATCGTCGCGATCGGCCTTATACAGCGTGTTACAGGCCAGAGCCGCTTCGTTCCAAGCTTCTTCGCCAATGGCCAAGCGGAATGCCTGTTGGGCCAGTTCATGCGCTTCATCGAAACGCCGCAGGGCATTCAAGGTCTGGGCGACATCCAATTGCGCCCGGGCGCGCTCGGCCGGCTCGGTGTCGGGCGGTAGGTTGTCGAGATATTGCTGTTGCTGCTCAAGCTGTCTGGCCAGCTCCGGGCCGGCGTGCTTGGCATCCTGGGCCTGAATGGCATCGACGATCTGGATTGGTTTGGGCTTGTCACTCATATGTCGGAAGCCTCTTCGCTGACGTTGATTTGCGTTCAATCAAAATTGCAATGATGCCAGTCAATATAAGGTTTGACTATATCCCAGCGGAGAGATAAGGAATTCGCGCGGGAGGTAGCGGTTATTCGGGCCGATCGCGATAGCGCTCGGGAAACAGGCACTGGAACTGATGCATCAGGCTTTGCCAGTCCCTGACATAAATCGCCGAGAGCAGCAGGGGCCTGGCCCGGCGTGTGGTATAGATATAAAATGCGACATGCCGCCAGACAATCGCGGTAATCTCGGCGAACTCCAGGGTCTGGTCGGGATGCAGCGGATTGAGGTAATGCAGGGTCAGGGTTTGTCGCGGCAAATCGAAATACGGCCGGGCGCAGCCATGCAGAGCGGTGCGCAAGGCGACGGCCGCCACCGTGCCGACCGCCGGTCCCAGCACGGCGAGGGCGCCGGCCATGCCGAATCGTTCCGCCAGCCAGGGATAAGCGGTTATGGCCAGGCCGCTCATCACGGCGCTAAAGCCCGCGACCGTCAGGGCGTTCCAGATAATAGAGGCCTGATCGTAGGCGAACGCGAGCTGCGTCCGCTGGTGCGCGTCGTCGGCCGGCTGAGAGGGCCGGCCTGGGGCAGTAGCGGCGGCGATGCCCCGGGTCGCCTGGTCAGGCGCCGCGTCCGTAGCCATCTTCCAAGCGGACAATATCGTCCTCGCCCAGATAACTGCCGGACTGGACCTCGATTAAATGCAGAGGCAGCTTGCCGGGGTTTTCCAGGCGGTGCACAGCGCCGGCGGGAATGAAGGTCGATTCGTTCTCATGCAGCAGAAAGTGGGTGTCGTCCCGGGTGACCCGAGCGGTACCGGTGACCACGACCCAATGCTCGGCGCGATGATAGTGCATTTGCAGCGAGAGCTTTTCGCCCGGATGCACCACGATACGCTTGACCTGGAAGCGCTCGCCGGCGTCGATGCCGCGGTAGGCCCCCCAGGGCCGATGTACCGTGGTATGGAAGGCATGCTCGGCCCGCCCCTGGGCTTTCAGCTCGCTGACGATGGCCTTGACGTCCTGCACGCTGTCGCGATGCGCGAGTAACACGGCATCGTCGGTGACCACGGCGACCACGTCCCGCAGGCCGGCCACCGCGACCAGGCGACTGTCGGCCCGGATATAGGCGTTCTCGGTATCCTGGGCAATCACATCGCCGCTTAAGACATTGCCGGCGGCGTCTTTCTCACCGATGTCCCACAGGGCCGACCAGGAACCGACATCGCTCCAGCCCATTGCCACTGGTACCACGGCCGCCGCGGTGGTCTTTTCCATGACGGCATAGTCGATGGAATCCGCCGGCGAGGCGGCAAAGGCGGCTTTTTCCAGACGGGTGAAATCCAGGTCATGGCTGCGGCTGTCTAGGGCCTTTTGGCAGGCGCCGAGCATATCGGGCTGATGACGCTCCAGCTCGCTCAGGTACGTTTGCACCGAAAACAGAAACAGGCCGCTGTTCCAGACATAGCCGCCACTGGCGAGATAGCCCTCGGCGGTGGCTTGATCGGGCTTTTCGACGAATTGGGCCACGCCATGGACGCGCTCCGGCGTCGTCCAGGGGGCGCCGAGCCGGATGTAGCCGTAGCCCGTTTCGGCCCGGTCCGGGGTGATACCGAAGGTGACCATGGCACCTTGGCGGGCGGCGGCGGCGGCTTGCTCGACGGCCTGCAGAAAGGCATTGCGGTCCTGGATGACGTGATCGGAAGGCATCACCAGCAGCAGGGCTTGCTCGCCGGCCAGCTCGCGCAGCCGCAGGGCCGCGACCGCGACCGCCGGGGCGGTGTTGCGGCCGACCGGCTCGAGGATGATCTCGCGCGGTGAGCAACCGATGGCGCGCAGCTGTTCGGCGGCGATAAACCGATGTTCATCGTTGCAGATCAGCAATGGCGCGGCAAAGCGGGCCTCGCTGACGCGCAGCACGGTATCCTGGAGCATGGTGTGCTCGCCCGCCAAAGGCAGGAACTGCTTGGGATACAGGGCCCGCGACAGCGGCCACAGCCGCGTGCCGGCGCCGCCGGAGAGGATAACGGGCTGGATCGAGGAGTGCTCGGTCATGATCAGAATGGCTCCGCATCAGCAACGGGGTCGGCTGAAGCCGACCCTACGCGTTTATCCGGTGTGTTTATCCGGGTTGGCTAAATCCTGCTCCATGCATCCTGCTCCATACTAATGTCGCAGGTCTTATTGAATTGACCCATTTAGATGTAGGGTCGATTGCAATCGACCCATGTTCACTGCACCCATGTTCACTGCCCCCATGTTCACTGCCGGGCCGGTTAACATCGGCTCGAGCTGGACTTAATGCACCCAAAACAGCCGAATCGAGCGCGGCTCGAGCCACAGCGGCTCATGCTCCTGCAGGGTCGCGGGTTCCTGAGCCGGGGTGATTTCCAGGATATCACCGCTGCCGGCCTGCATGGCCGCGGTCAGCTCGCCGGTCGGGAATTCCTGGCCGGTCTCGGGATCGGGATTGATCAGCGTGGCCACCCGTTCACTGCCCTCGGCGGCGCGGCGCAGCAGCCCGACTACGCAGCGCATGGGATCGGTAAAGCGGTGCTGGGGGCCTTCCTCACTCAAGACCGGGTAATCGGTTTTGATCTGGTTGACAGCACTGATGAACTCGCGAATATCGAAAGCCGGCGCTTCCCAGTGCTCCGGGCGGGTTTCCACCACATGCAGGGGCCGGCTGAAGCCGAATTCATACCCAATCGGCAGCATGACGCCGGCGGCAAAGCTCGCCGCGAACAGGTATTGAAACCGTGCTTCGCGGGCATCGCCGGGATGCTCGGCGGCCACCCGCGCGGTATCATGGGTTTCCGGGAAGGCCACCGAAGGCGCGAGCGAGCGGAAGCGCTCGTATTGCTCGAGCAGCCAGGCGCCGCGGAAATCCCACCATTTGGCGCTGTTGAAAAAGTAGTCGAAACCGGCCGGCCAGAGCTGCATGACCGCTTCGGTCGAGGCGCCCAGGGTTTCGGCGAAGAATTTGACGTCAGAGAGCTGCTGGCGGGCGCCTTCGATCAGTTCCTTCCAGATGTCGCCGGGGACCTGATAGGCGGCATCGCAGCGAAAGCCGTGGCAGCCGAGTTCCAGATAATAGGCAATCAGTTCCTGCCAATAATTCAGTAGTTCGCGACGGGCGGGCCGGTCGCTGTAGTCGATTTCGGCGAGGTCATGCCAGACGGTGATGTTATCGGGATTGGTGGGGTCGACGGCATAGGGCGAGTGGATATGGCCCTGCTCGTTTTGCAGATACCAGTCGGGATGCGCCTCGACCAGCACCGAGTCCTTGGCGGTGTGATTGATGACCAGATCCAGCATGACCTGCAGGCCGTGCGTTTCGGCGGCTTTGAAAAAGCGCCGCAGGGCCTGGTTTTGATCGGTATCCTCGGCCGCTAGGAACGCGGGGTTCAATTGGTAATAATCCTTGATGGCATACAGGCTGCCGGATTCCCCGGGTAAATGGACTGGATTGAGAAAGACCCAGTTAAACCCCATCTCGGCAATTTCCGGCAGGCGTTTTTCCCAGTCGCGGGTCGTTCCCACCAGGGTCGGGAACAAGTTATAGATACGAACCCCTTCTTGCACCTTGCGCTCCAAAGTCGTTGCGATCGCTGAACCGATCGATGTGGTGGCGATGAGGACGCGACTCGAACCGCGCCCGCCGTCGAACTTGCAGATAGGCAGCCTAATCGTTCCGGCTACCCCGGTCAAACCGGCCACCCTTAGCCTGCCGGCGAGCGAACGCAAGCCCCCTGGCTGCGCTCAAATATGTCATATTGTTGATAGAAATCATTTCATAAGTTTTCGCACCCCTTTCCCCCGTAAGGGAAGGCGCACGGCTTGCGTTGGTTGTGGGAACTTATGCACATATGAATCGTTGTCACTTACAACCGCAGGATCGAAGACCTATGGCCGCAACAGCCCAGCAACCCCATTCCGCTTTCGAGCATGTCGAGTCGCGCCCTATCGAGGCGCTGAATCTCACCGTCGAATGTTATCGGCATTGCCGCACCGGCGCCCGCCATTATCATCTGGCGGCCGATGACAGCAATAACGCCTTCCTGGTCGCCTTTTTGACCATGCCGCAGGACTCCACCGGCGTGGCCCATATCCTGGAGCATACCAGCTTATGCGGCAGCCACCGCTATCCGGTGCGCGATCCCTTCTTCATGATGATTCGGCGCTCTCTGAACACCTTCATGAACGCCTTTACCAGCTCGGACTGGACGGCTTACCCCTTCGCCAGCCAGACGCCGAAGGATTTCAACAATCTACTGGAAGTCTATCTGGATGCTGCCTTTTTTCCCCGCCTGGAACGCCTGGACTTCGCCCAGGAAGGCCATCGCATCGAGCTCAGCGATCCCGAGGATCTGACCAGCCCGCTGGAATACAAGGGTGTGGTCTTTAACGAGATGAAGGGGGCCATGTCCTCGCCCCTCCAGACCCTGTGGCAGACCCTGCAAACCGAGCTGTTCCCGACGGTCACCTATCATCACAACAGCGGCGGCGATCCGACCCATATCCCCGAGCTGACCTACCAGGCGCTCAAGGATTTCCATGCCCGGCATTATCATCCGAGCAACGCCATTTTTATGACCTACGGCGATATCCCGCCGGCCGCGCATCAGGAACGCTTCGAGTCGTTCGCCCTGCAGCATTTCGGGCCCCAGGCCATCGATTTCCATGTCGAGCCCGAGCAGCGCTATACCGAGCCGCGGCGGGTAACCGATTATTATGCCTTAGATGGGGAGGAAGATACCCAGGCGCGGACCCATATCGTCATGGGCTGGCTGCTCGGCGACATCACCGAGCCGCTGAATCAGCTCGAGGCTCAGTTGCTAGCGCAAGTGCTGATCGATCATAGCGCCTCGCCGCTGCGCCAGGCGCTGGAGACCACCGAGCTCGGTAGTGCCCCTGCCGAGGTCATGGGCATGGATCATTCCATGCGCGAGATGGTGTTCGCCTGCGGCCTGGAGGGCAGTGAGCCGGAGCGGACCGAGGCCGTCGAGGCCCTGATCCTGGATACCCTGCGCGAGGTGGCGGCCAACGGCGTGCCCCAGGAACAGGTCGAGGCGGTGCTGCAGCAGCTCGAACTGGCCCAGCGTGAGGTTGGCGGCGGTTCGTTTCCCTATGGCTTGGAGCTGATGGTCAACGCGCTGGGGCCGGCCATTCACGGCGGCGACCCGGCGGCGGCCCTGGATATCGACCCGGTGCTGAAAACCCTGCGGGAGCGGATTGCCGACCCGGATTATATCCCGCGACTGATTCGCCAATGGCTGCTGGACAATCCCCATCGGGTGACCCTGACGCTGGTCCCGGACACCGAGCTCAGCGCCCGGCGCCAGGCGGCCGAGCAGGACCGGCTCACGACCCTCAAGGCCGAGCTCAGCCAGGCCGACCTGGAACAGGTGCGCGCCGATGCCGCAGCCCTGGAAGCCAAGCAAATGCAGGAAGACGACCCGGAAGTGCTGCCCAAGGTCACCCTCGCCGATGTCCCGGCCGAGATCACCTATCCCGAGCCGCGCCCGGCCGAGGTCGCCGGCCGGCCGGTGCATTGCTACAGTCAGGGCACCAACGGGCTGGTGTACCTGCAGACTATTACCGAGCTGCCGGCCCTGGATGCCGAGACCGCTCACTATCTGCCGCTATTCTGCGCCTGTTTAACCGAGGTCGGCGCCGGCGAGGCGGATTATCTGCAGATGCAGTCTCGCCAGGCGGCCACCACCGGCGGCCTGCATGCCCAGATCTCACTGCGCGGGGCGGCGGAGGATGTTGGCCGGGCGCGGGCCTTTTTCGTGCTCGGCGGCAAGGCCCTGGCCCGTTATCATGGATCGATGGCCGAGTTGCTGCACCAGACCTTCTGGCAGGCCCGCTTCGATGAGCTGCCGCGCCTGCGGGAACTCGTCGCCCAGATGCGGGCGGCGGCGGTTACTCAAGTTACCGGGCGCGGCCATGTCCTGGCCATGAGTGCCGCCGCTGCCCAATTAGGGCCGGCGGGCAATTTAGCGCATGACTGGCACGGCCTGGCCGGCATTCGGCGGCTCAAGCAATTGGACGATGCCCTGGACAATGACGCTGAGCTCGAGCGCTTGGCGGCGGCTTTCGGCCGTATCCGCCAGGCCCTTATGACGGCACCCCGCCAATACCTGGTGGTTGCCGAGGCCCAGCATACGGAAGCCCTGCTGGCTGACCTGGAGCGCCTCTGGGGGCAGGCCGATAACGCGGCGGCTGAGTTTCAGCCGTTCGCCATGCCGACACCGGCCGGGGCGGTCCGCGAGGCCTGGACCACCAGCAGTCAGGTGAATTTCGCGGCCAAGGCCTATCCGACGGTGGCGGCCTCACATGCCGATGCGCCCGCATTGCAGGTGCTGGCGGTGTTGCTGCGCAATAATTACCTGCATCGGGCCATCCGCGAGCAGGGCGGGGCTTATGGCGGCGGCGCGAACTGGGATAGCGACAGCGGCGGTTTCCGCTTCTTCTCCTATCGTGATCCGCGTCTGGAAGGCACCCTGCACGATTTTGACGCGGCCATCGACTGGCTGCTGGCCGGCGGGCATGAGTATCGCCTGCTGGAAGAGTCCATCCTGGGCGTGATCAGTGCTATCGACCGGCCCGAATCACCGGTCGGCGAAGCGGTGCGCGATTGCTTCGCCCGCCTGCATGGCCGCAGCCCGGCCTGGCGGCGGGACTTCCGCCAGCGGGTGCTGGAGGTGTCCCTGGCCGATGTGCAGCGGGTTGCCGAGACGTATCTGCGGCCCGAGCGGGCGAACGTCGCCGTGCTAGGCGGGCCGGCGACGCTGCAGGCCAAGCACGCCGAACTCGATCTCGAGCTGCAGCCGCTGTAAGCGAAGTAGTAGTAGGGTTCGCAATGCGTACCCTACTGCTTGGCTTGGTTTTGCATGATAAGGGCCAATCCGGCATCCTAGCGGGCTGTGGCAAGGTCAATCGCGGGGCAGGTTTGGTGATCGAAGGCAATCTGAGAAAAATGGCGGTAACCAACAGCACCCCCATCCAATATACCTTGCCGCTCGGCGAGCAGGCCTGTGCGCTCAACGAACTCATCGGCCAGCCGATTCAGTTGCGCTTCACTGGCCAGATTCATTGTATCCATTGCGGTCGCCAGACCCGGCGCAGCTTTCAGCAGGGGTATTGCTATCCTTGTTCGCAGCGGCTCGCTGCCTGCGATTTGTGTATCGTCAAACCCGAGCTGTGCCATTTCGACCAGGGGACCTGCCGGGAGCCCGAGTGGGGGCTGGCAAATTGTATGCAGCCGCATATCGTCTATCTCGCCAATACCTCCGGTTTAAAGGTTGGTATCACCCGCGCCAGTCAAATTCCCACCCGCTGGATCGATCAGGGCGCGCAGCAGGCCTTGCCTATCCTGCAGGTTGCGAGTCGTTTTCAGGCGGGGCTGGTGGAAGTCGAGCTGGCCCGGCAGGTCAGCGATAAGACCGATTGGCGCCGGCTGCTCAAAGGTGAGCCGGCCGCAGTGGACTTGTTTGCCGCGCGCGCGCGGCTGCTGGCCGCGGCAAGCGAGGTGCTGGCGCAATTGCGCACGCGCTTTGGCACCGATACCGTGTCGCTATTGCCGGATGCCGACCCGGTGACGCTCAGCTATCCTGTGACTGCGTATCCGCACAAAGTCGCTAGCTTCAATCTGGATAAGCAGCCCGAAGCCGCGGGTGAGCTGCTGGGAATCAAGGGGCAGTACCTGATTTTGAGTAACGGTGTGATCAATATCCGCAAATACGGTGGTTATCGCGTCGAGCTCAGCGTTTAGCCGCTGACGCCGCCGTTTCGCGTTTGTGGTAATAGACCCCGCCGGCCGTTTTTGCCATGGCCAACTCGGGGGCGCATTCGCCCACAGATTCCGAGCCGCCCAGGATAAGAAATCCGCCCGGCGTCAGCGTTTGGGCAATTCGGCGCAAAATATCGCAGCGCATGGATTGTTCGAAATATATTAAGGTATTGCGACAGAAAATCACGTCGAATCGTCCCAGCAGGGCATAGCTATTTAATAAGTTATGCACTTGAAAGCGGATGTAGCCGCGCAACTGCGGCGAAACCTGCCAACAATCGCCCGCCGCGCGGAAATAACGCTGAATTTGCTCGGTGCTCAGGCCGCGGGTTAAGGCGGTTTTCGGGTAACATCCATGAATCGCTTCTTTGATGGCGTTTTGCGAGACATCGGTGGCCAGAATGTCGACATTGCTCTGCAAGCGGCAAGGACGTGCCTGTTTCAGGCCATGAATGATCATAGCGATGGAATAAGCTTCCTGACCGGTGGAGCAGGCTGCCGACCAGATGCGCAGGCGCTTGCGGTGGTCTAAGCTCGGCAGGATCGTTTGCTCTAAAGTGACGAACGGGTAGCGGTCACGCAGCCAGGAGGTTTCCTGGGTAGTCATGGCTTCGATGACATGCTCGCGTAATGCCTGTGGCTGGCCGTTACGCAGGCCCTCCAGCAGTTCACCGAAACCGTCCAGGCGATACTCGCTAAGCAAGGGCCGCAGTCGAGTCTCGACCAGATATTGGCGATTATCACCGAGCGCCAGGCCGATCGCTTTCTTGAGAAAGTCCTGCAGGGCACGATAATCGGTGGGATTTATGCTTGCTTGCGACAATCGGGTTTCAATCTCAATGATGGCGGCCGTCGGACGGCTAGCAGATGTGCAACGCCGCGGTACTGGCAGTAAACCGCAGGTTGGTCCCGGCAGTAGTGAGTACTGGGAGAGCGGTCATGGCCATGCGTGCCTGGACCCTCGAGTTGTTTGTCTGTAGATTCGGCATGACCGTTACTAATGCATTTGAGAAGAGGCCCTTATATCATGAGCAACGAGACAACGCTGGATTCCGAACATACCAAAGAACGCGCCATTCTCAAGGCGATGCGCAAAACCCTGGCGCGGGTCGTGCGCGAAACGGCCCCCACGGAGACCCAAGGTTCGCCGTTTTCCGAGGAAACGGTCGGTGACATCCAGGAATGCTTCAAGCTCATTGCCGCCCGCGAGCGCGAACTGGCCGACCTGGCCGGCGCCACAGCCCAGGAGCGGCCCTATTTCGGCGGCGATCGGCCGACCACCCAGAATGTCAATGTCGTCTCGATCGACAAGGCCCGCGGCCCCGAACGCGATCCTCAAGACTGATCAGTTTGCTGGAGGCGGCTCAGCACCCGCTGAGCGAGCTCATCGGCACTGAATTTCGGCAAGAAATCATCGGCGCCCACCTTGGATGCCATATCGACATTGAACACGCCGCTCAGGGAAGAGTGCAGCATCACATATAAATCTTTGAGGACGGGTTCTTCGCGGATCAGGGTGGTCAGCTTGTAACCGTCCATTTTGGGCATCTCGATATCCGAGATCACCATCTCGATCTCATCCAGTTTACCCGCCTCCCGCCAGGCTTTGAGCTGTTCCAAGGCCTCGGCCCCGTCATGCAGCAAAACCACTTCCACGCCGATCTGTTCCAAGGCGCGGCGGGCTTGGTTACGGGCGACCGATGAGTCGTCGATTACCAGCACCTTACCGATATTCGCCGTGTGCTCGGCGGCCTCATGCAATTGCTCGGAAATCCGCTCTTGCGTGCCCACGACTTCGGCCAGTACCCGCTCCACGTCAATGACCTCCACCAGTTCGTCATCGACATGCGTGACGGCAGTGAGGTAGGTGTTGCGCTCGGCACCTTGTGGCGGCGACTGTATCGTCTCCCAGCGTAAATTGACAATACGATCCACCGAGCGGACCCAGAAACCCTGAGTCATGCGGTTGAATTCGGTCAGCAGGACATAGGTGTTGTCCGGCGAAGTAAGCGAAGGCTGACCGAGGACCATCCCCAAATCGATAATAGCAATCGTGTGGCCTCGCACATGACTGATACCGCGGACAAAACGGCTTGCTTGCGGCATGTGCGAAATCCGCGGACAGGGGATGACTTCGCGGACCTTAAAAACATTAATCCCGAACAACTGCTTGCCCCCCAGCCTGAACAGCAACAATTCCAAGCGGTTCTTGCCCACCATCTGGGTACGTAGATTGACCCCATCTAATAATCCCGCCATTGGCCGTGCTCCACAATCAGCATGTGTGTCCGCGCATTGGCTGATGCGCCCCAATTAATTGGATTGTACGCGCTTGCCTGCTTGCTTCGCTGCAAGAAACTGCTATTTTTTGTTTAAGGATTGTCGGCTGTGAACGGCTGAGACCGGCCGGCCAGTCTCAGCCATACACTGCGGTGACCGGTGGAGTACAGATGCGCACAAGTTTTGCTTGATTACCGGCATATGTCGTTGAAGGAAGCAAGCCGGAATGTTGAGCTTATTATTTTTCAGCAAGTTAAAAAAGTTAAGTAACCGTTCGTCGGTTCATGACGTCAATTCTGTCAAAAAATCGACGCTCGGCCCGCTAATGTTGGATATGGCCAGCAAACACGCTGGGTTCTGGTGTTGGCTCAGCGGCATTGCGCTGGTAGCCGGCTTGCTGCCGGCCAGCGTGATGGGCGCCGGTCCTTATCAAGATGTCGCGCGCATTGTCGAAGTCGCTAAGCAATTCGCGCTGACACAAAGTCAGGCCCAGCATGATGGCGACGTCGAGATAGCGACTCGGTCACTGGATTCCCGCCTGCGTTTGGCTCGCTGTGACCGGCCGCTCGAGGCTTTTGCGGCGCCAGGCAGCCGCCGTATTGGCCAGACATCAGTGGGGGTGCGCTGTTCGGGCGAGCAACCCTGGAAGCTGTATGTGCCGGTGGAAATCCAGGTGTTCGGAAAAGTTGTGCGCGCCGCACGCGGGTTGCCCCGCGGGGTGGCCGTTACCAGCTCGGACCTGGCCGTGCAGCGTCATAATCTAGCGCAGTTGCCGCACGGCTACCTTACCGATCCCAAGCAGGCCGTCGGTAAAATGACAAGGCGTAGTCTGCGGGCCGGCCAGGTTTTGACGCATACGGCCGTCAAGGCACCGGAGGTCGTGGCGCGCGGGCAAAGCGTGGTCATTGCGGCGCGCAAGGGCGCGCTGGCGGTGCGGACCAGTGGCGAGGCCCTAGGTTCAGGCGCCCAAGGCGAGCGGGTGCGGGTGCGCAATATCAGTTCGGGACGGGTCGTGGAGGGGGTCATCGTGGCACCGGGCCAGGTGGAAGTCGACCTTTGATCGGTTTGACCTTCACAGCAGCGTGGAAATGCCTCAAGATCCGTTCCTGCCAGTCGATAGCCTTGGTAAATGCTATTAGGTAAATGCTATTAGGCCATCCTTGAACAGGAGGGGATAACGATGCCTATCAACAATGTTGCGGATTTAATGACGAGTCAGCTACAGCCTGGCAATGAGGCCAAGCAGGCCGAAAATCTGCGCACGCAGGAAAACAGTCCGGCCCAGCGGCCAATGCCGACCAATGCGGGAGCCAATGACACCGTGACGCTAACGGATACCGCCCGCCAGCTCAATCAGGTCGAGCAACGTATTCAAGACATGCCGGTGGTCGATACGCAGCGTGTCGAGCAGGCCAAGCGCGCCATCGCCGACGGCTCGTTCGCAGTCAACCCCGAGCGCATTGCCGATCAACTGATCAACTTGGAGCAAGGTCTGCAGGCCAATGGGCGTTAACCGCGATGACTTACGGCAGGGCCTGATGACCCTGTTGCGAGAGGAACTGAGCTTATTGCAGCAACTGGAAGCATTGCTTGATGAGGAATATCAGGTTCTCAGCAATACCGACACAGCCCGCTTAACCGAGGTCGTGACGCATAAAACCCATACTCTGCAGGCCTTGGAAGCGCGCGGCCAAGCGCGCGCAGATGCCCTGCGGCAAGCCGGTGCCGAGCCGAACCACGAAGCGTTGCGGACGCTGTTTGCCGACGATGCCGAGGCCCTTGCCCTGCTGGACACGTTTGCGGCCAGCGCCCGGCGTTGTCAGCAACAGAATCAAACGCATGGCGGCATTATCGAGCTCAGTCAGGCGCGCATCGGCCGGATACTGGATGTGCTCCGTGGTACCGAACAAACACCCACTTATGGCCGCTCCGGCCGCAGTTATGGAGCCACGGGAGGCGGCAATCGCAATTCCCTGGGAACCGCCTAGCAAATCTACCGCCACCCGTTTTTGCCCCGCCTACAAGCCGATCAATTCGGCATGAATCCCTTGTTCACGGACACAAGCCAGCAGGGCTTCGCTGGTGGTCTTTTGGGGATTGTATTCCACGATGATCAAATGGGCTTTTTCGTCATGACTGACGGCGGCGATCACCCCGTCAATTTCCCGGAGTTTATCTTGCAATGATTCCCGGGCGTCGTGGTCGATGGTCTCATCGATATGCAAGGTGACATCGACCATATTGCTTTTATCACTCATCGGTTACCCCCGTGATATAAAACAGGTGAATGGGCGCGAGCCGGCAAAGCTGACAGGCGACTACGCGCACGTGTTGCCATTGCTATTGTAGCAATAAATGAATGTTCCCTGACTGCGTTACTGCTCAGCGAGTGGCCAGACCAGTCCAATGGCTGTCTGCTGATTATCGGCCTGGATTTGCGCTGCCGCCGGCATGGCGAGATGGCGCTCGAGCAGGCGCCACAGGCCAGATGGCACGGTAATATGCAGATGTTGAGCATGCGGCGCCAAATCCTCTGGCGGCTGCGGCTGCCAATTGGCTCGCAAGGGGCCGAAATTGGAGGCGGCCCAGGCCGTGCCCTGCAGCCAGCCTAGCCAGCCTGAGGCGGCGGCGCCCGGCGCCTGCAGATTGAATCGGTTCATGAGCTGGACGTCGTGCAATTGCACGAAAGGCAGACTGCGATTGCCGAGTTCTCTGGCCTGGCACTCGAGCTTGCCCCGAATGCGATTGAACAGGGTCATTAATTGTTGGCTGACAGGATAAGCGGCAAGGGTCTGCGCAGCTTGGAGAGATGGCTCGGGCTGCAATGCGGTGCGCCAGTGCACTTGGGCACGCAGATGCTGCGCATAGCTGTCGAGGGTAGCCGATTGCCAGACAGTATGCGCGATGGCCAACGCCATGCTGCTCGACATGGAGGCGCCGTCTTGCAAAAAGTTCGGCCCTGGCAACCCGCCACCGGCACGTAGATGCTGCAATTGCAATGAATGCTCATGTTCGCCGAATGCCAGTTGCAGCCGTGCCGCCCGAAGTGACCACTGCCAGCTCTCGCCGTGCGTATAACCGGCCACATGCAGCGCATGGGCTGTGCCGCGCCGGTCGGGGGCGAGGGTGAGCTGGGCCTGCGGGAGACTCAGCTGGCAATTGAGGGCGACGGGATGGGTGAGATTAGGCCGCAATTGCCCCTGACAATGCAGCGATCCCGCCAAATTCGCGTCCCGGGACGGCGCCGAGTTGTCCAGGGTGAGCCGCAAGCGGGCGTGCTGGCGGAGCATCCCATGCTCGAGCTGGCCCGCAGCCTGGCCGTGCCAGCCCTGCGGGCCTCGCCAATCCAATACCAGCGCCGATTGGAACCAGCCCGGCTGCTGGGCCAGGCTGAGTCCGGTTATTGGGGCGAGGGCTTGACGCAGTTGCCAGCGGCTCCAGGCGCCGGTAAGCATGGGTAAGCTGATTAGCAGACCCAGCAAGCCGAGCCCGGCCCATAGCCATGGCCGCCCTGTAGAGCGGCCCCGGTTATGCCTACTCAAGTTATGCCTACTCAAGGCGGCGGCAGTCTTCTGTCAGTGACGGATAAGCTTGGTCCAGCGTGGAGCGGCAGCGCCATTGCAAACCGACCTCGCCGGGTGCCGGGATATAGATGACTCGCCCGCCATCGTCGAAACCATCGCCGTCAGTAAAGAGCACCTCGATTTCACCGGTATCCGGCAGTACCGTCAGGCTGCGCACATTGTCTATGGGCCCGGTATGCCAGCGCTGGTCACGCAGTATTTCGCCCTCGGTCGGGAAACGGTCATGGGCCGCATAGAAGGCCTCCAGCATGGTCTGCAGCTGCTCCACGGTAGCGCGAACTTGGGCGACTTTGGCCCGGGTGACATAATCCTGATAGGCTGGAATGGCGACCGCCGCGGTGGCGCCGACCAGGGCCACGGTGCCGATGCCGCCGGCGGTGAGCACGGGCTCGAATGGACTGCCCTCGAAGCTCAATTCCAGGGCCAGCCGCTCGGCACTGGATTCGAGCTTCAGGGAAAAGGCGCCCGCCGCGGGCAAGTCCAGATCACTGGCCGGGGGCAGGGCAAACAGATCCAGCGGAGCATCGAGGCTGTCGGCCAAGGCTTGTAGCAGGCCTAGGCGGCTGTAGTAAAAGCGACGAGGTAAATCCTTAAGCCGCCCGCTGAGCAATAATAAAGCATTATCGGGGTCGACTTGCTGCGTTGCGGCAAGCCAATCAGCCACGGGCTGATGGGATGGGTGGGCAGCGCGATCCAGCAAAATCTGCGGTAACGCGGCAAAGAACAGATACTCGCCGGTATCCTGCCAATAGATATGGGTCGGTATCTCGGCCAGGCTTTGCAGCCAGGGTGCCAGGTCTGACTCGGTGGTTAGCAATTCGCTGGATTCAGCCGCCGGGACCGCCAAATGGTGCAGGGCCTGGCCCTTGACTTCGCGCTGAACATGTTCAAGGCCTTGCTGCGCCACCACATGGTCAAGAAGCTGTTCGAGCCGGGCCGGATCGCGTTGCTGCAAGACCAGGAAACTGCCGCTGGCGTCTAACAGCAGCATCAAGTCGGGGCCCACGACGTTGAGCAGTTCTGCCGGCGGCATGCCAAGGATGGTCTCTACCCGCGTGCGCCATTGCTCATAAGCCGCGCGGGCCTCGTCTTCGGCCAGATTCAGCAGGGTTCGCTCCAGGCGGTGATATTCCTTGGGGGTGGGCAAGCTCAGATTAAGCAGCGCCTGTGGCTGGCCCGCTGCGGTGACGCTGGGGGCACCTGCTACTTGCGGAATAAAAGCGCGCAAGCCGACTGGCGGCATGTCGAGCTGCACCCGCAAGCGTCCTTTCTCGCGACTGGTCCCAAGTCCCAGACTCAGCGAGCCGGCTTCGGCCAGCCCCAGGCCACGCAATCCGGCCGCCGGCTGCAGCATGCCCGCCTGATCCAGCGCAGCTAGAACCCGTGGCGGATTGAGCCAGACAAACAGGCCCTGACCACTGCGATCCACAGCTTGCTCGCTGGGCCACATCGGGTGGGTTTCGGGGGTGGCGAGTGAATCCAGCCAGGCGGGGATGGCCCCGTTGCCGGCATTGCCGCCATAGAGGACATACAAGCGCTGCTGTTCGCTGGCAAAATGGACTTCCAGCATCTGGCCGAACACGGCAACCACTGCCGGTTTGTCCGGTGCCGCGGTATTAATGACTTGCAGCGGTAATTGCGTTGCCAATCGCTCGAGCCAGGCGTTGACGTCAGTATGCGAGCTAAAGTCCATGGCAACCGTGGCCAGCACTTTGGGCAGGGGCATTTGGCCCTGTGGCATGGCAGCGAGCTCGAGCGGCGAGCGGGCCTGCTCGGCCAGGAACTTGCCGAGCAACAGGGCCGGCCCGCGCAAGGTGTCCTGTACGCGTGCTGCGGTGGCCGCCTGCAGCGTGTCGACGAGTTGCTGCATGGCCGGATGGGTCATGGCCTGATCGAATTGATTGCCCTTGGGCGCGGCGAGCATTCCCCAAATATTGGGGATGCGGGCGTAGGCGATGGCGTCCGGCGGCAAGTGATCGCGCAAAGACGGCGCCAGAGCAAACGGTTCGGCGGTTTCATTCGCTTCAGCCGCCAGCACCGGGCCGGTGAGCAGGTATAACGCAATACCAAACAAATACAGCCAACGTTTCATGGGCTAGCCCCTTAGCAGTTGGATTTCTTGGATGAGCATCGACAGTGTACTCTCTCTCGCTAATCGCGCCATCACTTTGGGAAAGGATCGGAGCAATGACTGGACAGAACGCTTGGGCCAGCAACATGAAGAGGCCGCTTACGGTTGGCGGGCTGGTCGCTGCCTGGCTGGGTTTGGCGAGTCTGCCCGGCGCCTGCGGCGCCGACATCGGTTTCGCGAGCTCGGCCGAGGCGATTGAAAAAGCCTTGTCGCGCTCTGCGCACACGGCCCGGACCCGGGGGTTGGTGCCGGCCAGCCCAACCATTCGGGCCCTGAAGTACCTCGGCGAGGGTCAAGCTACGGAGGTCGAGGTGACGCCGACCAGCGCGGCCGCCCCGGCGGTAAATCTCAGCGTTGAGTTCGCGCTCGATTCGGCACGGTTGCGGCCCACCGGCCAACGCCTGCTGCAGGAATTGGCTGCGGCCCTGCAGCGCCCGGCCCTGGCGGATAAGCCCATCGCCTTACGTGGGCATACCGACAGCACTGGCACCGAGCGCTACAATTTGCGTTTGAGTCTGCGCCGCGCGCGGGCGGTGCGGGATTACCTGGTGGGCACGGCGCGTTTGGCCGCCGAGCGCTTTACCCTGTACGGATTAGGCGAGGGCGATCCGGTGGTGAGCAACGCGACCCCCGCCGGCCGGCAACGCAATCGGCGGGTAGAAGTCATCGCTCGGTCCGTGGGTCGGGCCGACTGAACGCTATCACCATCACGCTGCGCAGACGTAATTCAGCGGGCCTGGCGGACATTGTCGAAGTCGATGACCGTCTTGTCTGCCAGCGGCTCGAGCAGCTCGGCATCGTCCGGTTTTTCTTCCAGGTGGCGCTCGCGCTGCTGCAAGCGCCACAAGCGGGCGTACAGGCCGTCCTGCGCCAGCAAGCCGGCATGATCGCCGCGCTCGACGATGGCTCCCTGTTCCATAACTAGAATGGCATCCGCATCGACAATGGTCGACAGACGATGGGCGATGACCAATGTCGTGCGGGCTTCGGCCACTTCACGCATGGCCGTGAGAATGCCCTGTTCGGCGGCCGAATCGAGGCTCGAGGTGGCTTCGTCGAAGATCAGAATGGGCGGGTTTTTGAGAATGACCCGGGCGATGGCGACCCGCTGCTTTTCGCCGCCGGACAGCTTGAGGCCGCGCTCGCCGACCACGGTGTCGTAGCCTTGCGGCAGGCTGACGATAAAATCGTGGATATGGGCCAGCCGGGCGGCTCGCTCGACCGCTTCCGCCGAGGCGTCGGGATGGGCATAGGCGATGTTGTAATAAATGCTTTCGTTGAACAACACCGTATCCTGGGGCACGATGCCGATGGCCTGGCGCAAGCTGTCCTGAGTGACTTCGCGCACATCCTGGCCGTCGATCAATACCCGACCTGCGGTCACATCGTAGAACCGGAACAATAGCCGCGCCAGGGTCGATTTGCCGGCCCCGGAATGCCCGACCACCGCGACTTTCTGCCCCGCCGGGATGGTGAAATCCACCCCGTGCAGAATGGCTCGCTCGGGCTGATAAGCAAAGCCAACTTGCTCGAAGCGCACCTCGCCGGATTCGACCCGCAAGGGTTTGGCATCGGCACGATCCTGGATCTCCGGGGGGCAGTCGAGGAGCTTGAGCACCATGTCCATGTCGGCCAGCGTGTATTTGAGCATGCGATAAATCGTGCCAAGGAAGTTCAGCGGCATGAACAATTGCAGCATCATGGTGTTGACCAGCACCAGATCGCCGATCGACAAGCTCCCGGCGACAACGCCCTGGGCGGCAAACACCATGATAACGGTAATGCCGAGGGCGATAATGGCACCCTGGCCGAAGTTCAGCAGGGCCATGGAAGTTTGGCTGACCACGGCGGCGTCTTCCCATTGCTTGAGGGTGCCGCTGTAGCGCGTCTGTTCATAGGCTTCGTTATTGAAATACTTGACCGTTTCGTAATTCAACAAGCCATCCACGGCCTGGCCGCTCGCCTCGGAATCCAGGCGGTTCATGGTATGACGGAAATGCATACGCCATTCGGTCACCGCCAGGGTGAATGCCACGTAGACAACCACTGTCAGCATCACCGCGACCGCGAATTGGGGATCGTAAGTACCCAGCAAGATCGCCGCGACCAGTAAAAATTCGGCGGCCGAAGGCAGGATGTTGAACACCAAGTAATTGAGCAGCAAACTGATGCTGTTGGCGCCGCGCTCCAGGTCGCGAGCGATATTGCCGGTGCGTCGCTCCAGATGAAAGCGCAGGGACAGATCATGCAAATGCTTGAGGACTTGGCGCGACAGCGTGGCCATGGCGCCGAAGCGAACGCGGGCGAATAGGGCATCGCGCAGCTCGTTAAAGCCCGAGCTGGCTAGGCGCAATAGTCCATAGCCCGCCAATAAGCCGATCGGCAGGACCAACTCACTAGTAGACTCGGCATCCAATTGGTCGACCACGCTTTTGAGCAGGATGGGCACGCCAACGGTGGCCAGTTTTGCCAGAACCAGCGCCAGCAAAGCGATCACCACCCGCTCGCGGTATTGCCAGATATACGGGCCCATGCGCCGCAGGTTATAGAGGTCCTGACGATTGCCCGGCGGGTCTTCGGTATAGCGGGGATGAACGAACATGGTGTGCTGGCTCGATGATCTGCGGCTGCTAAAGCATACGTGATAATAAACGAACCAGCCCGCCACCGTAACCCGGGTAAATCCCTCGGGGCTGGCGATGGTGGTATCGGCTAATTGCCGGTGGGCATAGACCGTTGACCCATCGTCTTACCAAGGATGGAATACTAAAGCCAAATGGCGCGGCGGTGAGGTGGTTGTGGCGGATCGCTTCTATCCGAGTAGCAAGACGTGCTCGGTAAGGCCAGGATTGAGTCATTCAGCACTGGCATTGAGTAGGTTAGTTGTTATTTGAAATGCCTTGAATTCATTAACGATGGCCTGCGCTGCCATGCAGACCCGCTTCGGCGAGGGCGACAGCGCGGAACACGGCACGGCCTTTATTGAGGGTCTCCTGCCATTCATTCTCCGGTACTGAATCATAGACAATGCCGGCGCCGGCCTGGATATGCAGGGTGCTGTCCTGAATGACGGCGGTGCGGATGGCGATGGCGGTGTCCATGTTGCCGTTCCAGGCCAGATAGCCGACGGCGCCGGAGTAGATGCCGCGCTTGATGGGTTCGAGTTCGTCGATGATTTCCATGGCGCGGATTTTCGGCGCCCCGCTGACCGTGCCAGCAGGGAAAGTAGCGCGCAGCACGTCGATGGCATCCAGCTCGGGCTTTAGCGAGCCGACGACATTGGAGACAATGTGCATGACATGCGAATAACGCTCGATCACCATCTTGTCGGTGACCCGCACACTGCCGATATGGCTGACCCGGCCGACGTCGTTGCGGCCGAGATCGATGAGCATCAAATGCTCGGCCCGTTCTTTGGGGTCGGCCAGCAATTCTGCCTCTAAGGCCTGATCCTGGGCCTCGGTCTCGCCGCGCTTGCGCGTGCCGGCGATAGGCCTGACAGTGACCTCGCCGTCCTCCAGGCGGGCAAGGATCTCCGGCGACGAGCCGACCACCTGATGATCGCCGAGATTGAGGAAATACATGTACGGCGAGGGATTGCCACAGCGCAGGGCGCGGTACAGATACAGCGGCGGGGCCCGGTAGGGAATGGACATGCGCTGTGACAGCACGACCTGCATGATATCACCGGCATGAATGTATTCCCGGGCGCGGGCCACAGCGGCGGTATAGCCGGCGTGACTGAAGCCGGAGACGAAATCCCCCTCGGCGGTGGCCCAATCCTGGCTCCAATCGCGGTAGGCCGTGGTTGCCTCGCGCAGGGCCTGCTCCAGAGCTTCGAGCCGGGCAATGCCGCCGGCATAGTCGTTGGGGGCGGTGTTGACCACCAAATACAGCCGGCCGCTGAGGTTATCGAATACCACGACCTCTTCAGACAGCATCAGCAGGATATCCGGGCTGCCCAGGGCATCGGGTTTGGTGCTCGCACCCAGCCGCGGCTCCATGTAGCGCACGGCGTCGTAGCCGAAATAGCCGACCAGGCCGCCGGTAAAGCGGGGCAGGCCGGGGAGCTCGGCCACCCGATAGCGGCCCTGGAAAGTTTTTAGCCAGGCCAGGGGATCGGCCGCCCGGGCGTGCTCATGCACCTGCCCGTCGGTTTCAACCGTGATCTGCGAGCCATAGACCTTGATCACCGTGCGGCAGGGCAGGCCGATAATGGAATAGCGGCCCCATTTCTCGCCGCCCTGCACTGATTCAAGTAAATAGCTGTACGGTCCGTCCGCGAGCTTGAGATAGGCACTCAAGGGGGTATCGAGATCGGCGAGGAATTCATGCACCAGGGGGATACGGTTATAGCCCTCGGCAGCCAGGCGGGCGAACGTTTCCGGTTTCATGGTCATACGGGATTCGATTCGGTCACGGGCACATTCAGTCGGTTAATAGGCTATCGACTTCAGCGAGCGAATCGACCACCGCGTCTGGGGCCATGGCGCGGATGTCCTCGCCGTGGTTATAGCCATAGCTCATACAGACAATCCTGAAGCCGGCAGCCCGTGCGGCCAGGACATCGCTTTTGGAATCACCGATCATCAGCGCTTGGGTCGGCGGGCAATCCAGGCGCTCGGCGGCATACAGGAGCGGTTTGGGATCGGGCTTTTTGGTGGCTAGCGTATCGCCGGCTATCACGATTTCGAAATAATGAGCAATACCGGTTTTGGCCAGCAGCGGCAAGGTGAAGCGTTCGGGCTTGTTGGTTACACAGCCTAAGCGCATGCCACGGGCAGTGAGCTTATCCAGGCCTTCGGTCACGCCGGGATAGACATGGCTGCGATGGCCGTTGTGCTGCTGGTAAAGCGCATTGAAGATCGCCAGGGCCTGTTCGTACAGGGCGGGCTCGGGCTCGCCATCGAGTTCGCCGGTCAGCGCCCGCTTGACCAGTTTTTCTACCCCGTTGCCCACCCACAGACGCACGGCGTCCTCACCCGGTTCGGGTGAGCCCAGCTCGCGCATCATCGCGGCAACGCTTAAGGCAAGATCCGGCACGCTATCGACCAGCGTGCCGTCCAGATCGACCAGCGCCATGCAGGGGGTTGCCAGCGTCATGACCATCGACCTCAGGCCGCCTTGGCCAGGATGTCACGCATTTGAGCGATGATAGTGTCGTAGCGGTTGGGATCCTCGGTGCGGCCCTTGCTGAAGATGCCGGAGCCGGAGACAAAGGTGTCGGCGCCGGCGGCCTTGATCTCACCGATATTGTCCGCCTTCACGCCGCCGTCGATCTCCAGGCGGATATCGAGGCCCGCGGCATCGATGCGCCGGCGGACTTCACGCAGCTTATCGAGGGCACTGGGGATAAAGCTCTGGCCGCCGAAGCCGGGATTGACGGACATGAGCAGGATCATGTCCAGCTTGTCCATGACATAATCGAGATAGCTCAGCGGCGTGGCCGGATTGAACACCAGGCCGGTCTTGCAGCCTTCGGACTTGATCAGCTGCAGGGTGCGGTCGATATGCCCGGAGGCCTCCGGGTGGAAAGTGATATACGTTGCACCGGCCTTGGCGAAATCGGGCACGATCCGGTCGACCGGATCGATCATCAGATGCACGTCGATGGGCGCAGTCACCCCATGTTTGCGCAGCGCCTCACACACCAACGGGCCGATGGTCAGATTGGGGACGTAATGATTGTCCATGACGTCGAAATGCACGATGTCCGCGCCCGCTGCGAGCACATTGTCGACTTCCTCGCCCAGTCGCGCGAAATTCGCCGACAGAATGGAGGGAGCGATCAAATCGTTGGCCATAACGGTTGCCTCTGTAGGTTGGTTGAATGCATTAGAATGTCAGTTTGAAACGATGCTCAGTGCCGACAGATTACCCGATTCGCGCGCTATAATCAGCTCCGCATCGGGCGCCGGGTAGGCTGAGTGTGTTTGGTCCGGCGCTTGGGGCTGCGGCCGCGGCGAATGCTCGGGGTGTTCTTCTCGGCCACCGAGAAGGTCACGCGGCCGTATAGAATACAGCCCTGCATGCCCGGATCGCAGCGTTGGCCCGACACCCGTTGGCATTCACCGCCCGCATCGAATGGACAACCCCAGCTCATGGGGACCTCCGCAAGCTTATCCAGGGAAAGCTTCAGTGTAGCGAAATCGTTCAGCGCTGTCTTGATGGTTAGTCGCTCAGCGCTCATCTCTTAAAACCATGCGTCCTGCGTGCCGCTGGCGGCAGGCGCGCGGCGGTGACGCCAGCCAGTCAGGCGATGCAAAAAGCCTGGCAGGGTCAGCCTGCTTGTTGTTCCAACTTGGCGTAGACTTTCATGTATTCATCCGTGACGCGATCGAGTTCTTGTTGAGTCTGGTGCAGGGCCTTTTCGGTCTCATCAAGCTTGCCCTGCAGGTTTTGCTCCTTCTCTTTCTGCGCGGCCAGGGCGCTGCGCAGGCGTTGTACATCCGGATTAGGCTGGGCTTCCTCAGCCTGATAGCGGCTCGAGTGCTCTTGCGTACTTGGTTCGGCCTCGTGCGTCTCGCGCGTGGCCAATTCGTGACGCAAACCTTCCAGGGCTTCGTCGCGCTTGGCGACCGTGGCCATCAAGTCTCGATTCTGCTTGGCAACGCCGAGTATTTGGGTGCGCAGGGAGTTGGGGATCCCTTTTTTGCCGGCGGTCGGGGGGATCAGCTCCTGACCCGCCTCGACTAGCCCCTCGGCGGCCTGACTGAGCTGTTTGGGGGTTTTTTCGTGCTGATCGCGCAGCATGCCCAGGACGGTGTTGTACAATTCGGCTTGCAGCTGAGCGATATGCGACACCCGCCGGGTCAGCTCATCCGGGTCATGATCCCAGTTGCCCTGCAGTTTGCGCTGCAATTCATCACGATGATTACCTACCCGGTCGTTAGCCAAAGCGGCCAGCTCTTCGATGCGGGCGGCCCGCCGCCGGCGCCGGAAGATGATCACGCCCAGCACAACGAAGGCAACAATGGTCAGTCCCAGGCCGATTTCAGCCATCATGATCAGGGTGCTGACGAACGCTTCGTTCATACCGCAGAATCTCCTTTAGCCTGGTCTTCGGCATTATTGGCTGAGTCAGCGTTAGTGGCCGACTCAGTCGCGGTTCCCTCTGCGCCGGCGAGTTCCAGCTCGGGATCGAGATCGTTGTCGGTTGTGGCCGTGGTGTCGGTTTGGGGTTGGGCGGCACCATCGGTTTCACTGGTGGCTACTGTCATGTCATCCTCAGTCGTTTCGATGTCTTCTAGCGTGGATTCCAGGCCGCCTGCCAGATCATCATCGAGTAGGTCAAAGTCTTGCTCGTCGGCAAGGTCAGTATTGTCGCTTGGCTCACCCAAAATGGCCTCGGCGTTGGCCAAGGCTTCCTGGATGTCCTCGAGGCCGATTTCCAAATCTTCGTCTGTGTTATTGAACTCCATTGACTCCTCGGGGGTATCTTCATCGTCACTGAGGTCCAGGCTGGCGGCACCATCCTCGGCCAGTTCCTCACTGGGCAGACTGTCGCCTGCAGCCATGCCGGTGCTTGCGGCAGCAGCGGCCGGCTGGGCCTGCGCGGCGGCAGAGCGCTCCGGCTTGGCTTGCGCTGGTGTGGCGGCGTTGGTGTCGGTGTCGGCACTGTCAACTTCAACGGTCACTTCCTTGCTGCCTTTGCGGCGGAACTGCCGATACCCCAGATAACCAACGCCGATTACCAGCACGTGCTCGGCAATCAAAATTCCTGCCATTTTAAGCCAACTGCTCGCACCGTTGCCCGACTTGCGTTGCTGGGTCAATTCCGCCGCAGGGTCGTCGAAGGGAGGCAAATCAACAGGTGCGGCCCCCTCTTCCAGCGGCAGATGGACCACCCGCCGATAACGCCCGCCGGCCAAGTCCGGTCCTTCTACAGTGATCTCCATGCGCTTGCCGACCATTTCCGGGGGGATAGCGAGATGCCATTCGCCCGGCGAGTTAAGCGGTACTTCGACCTCGGGCAGCTCAGTATCGATAAACCTCAAGCGGGTTACGGTGGACTCGACTTGCAGCAGACGGGGGTCGGCACTGACTTTGAGAATAAAGTTGGGCTCACTGCCATCTGGAGCCGGCGGCTGCAGCGCGACGTTGACCGGATGATCGTGCACCACGATACGCTGGCGCAATTCCCGCATGAAACTACCGCCGTCGGCGATCAGCCGTACCTCGTACACGCCCCGCTCGAGAACATCGGCAAGCCGGCCCGTATAGATGCCGTCGCCGGCCCGTTTGTCACCCGGTTGACCTTGATCACGTAAGGGGCGTTTAGGCGGGCCCGATTGGGTACTCGCCGCTGAGCTATCGCCGTTTGCCGAGTTTGTCGAGTCCTGTTGCGCCGCTTGAGCCGTTACGTTTGCCAGGTTGGGTTGAGGGGCCGATGTGTTGCCGGTGGCCGTCGGCAGGTTTTCGAGCTTTTGCGCGGTCCAGTAAAAATCGATGATGTTCAATAGATCCCCAATGGAGCCTTGCTGACCGACATATTCCAATTGCGCGGTCAGCGGCGGCACCCGGCCGATGATGGCTCGGGCCGGTAGACCGTCGCTCTGCAGCCGGACATTGGAGACAATGGTGACGCGGTTATCCGGATCGGTGGGGGCATCGATTTGCCATTCGCCCCAGGGCGGGTTATCGACCGTGATCAGGTCATAACCGCGCTCCCTGACCCAATTGACCTTCAGGGGATGCTCTTCCGGTGTCCAGCGGGTCCCGTCCGGGAGTTTAAGCGCGGGTTTGTCGGCCGCCTCGCCGGCATGGAATACCAGCAGGGTCATGTCGGAGACAGTTTCGTCGACCTTGAAGCGATTGTCTTTGATCGGCACGGCATCCGGCGGTGCACTTTCCTCGAACAGATGCAAAAAGGCCCGGTTGAGCTGCTCGGCTTTGTTGACCTGTTCATGCAGGCCTTCGGTGACTTCGGCGAGTTCGGCGAGCAGGGCCTTGTCGGCCGCCTCCGACAGGGCCACGGTATGCACCCGAATGCCGCGCTGGGCCAGGCTGGGGATGATTTCATCACGAATTCGTTGGCGTGACCGCTGATCGGCCGCATCGTCTGCCTCGACATCGACGAGGCCGTCGGTCAGCAGCAGCAGATTGCGATTCGCTTGAGCGTCGGTTGCGGCTGCTGGTTTTTGCCAATCGGCTGTCGCCGTTTGCAGGGCCTGTTCGATATCGGTGTATTTTTCTGAGGAATAACGCTCATCGGCGGCGATTTGCTCGGCTGCCGCCCGCGCAGCTTCGCGCCATGCGGCATCTGTCGGGCCGGGCGGGACCAGTTCGGTGACCTGTTCACCGAAGGTCCAGACCCCTCCCTTGGCATCTTGGGGCAGCAGCTCGACTAGCATACGCAGGGCCGGGGCGCGGAAATTCTGCGGGTCGTTTTGCTTCATGCTGCCGGAAGAGTCGATCAGCACGCGCAATTCCGGCGGCGGGGCAGCGGCAAGCGCCATGCCCAGGAGGCTGCATATCACCAGGCCCAGCCTGATTAAAGTCAGTAATCTCATAAGGTGTTCCGTTGCGGGTTTGGCTCATCGGTGCCCGGGCCCTTCAGCCCAGGCCAAGACCAAATGGGGATAGGCAAACCCCTGTTGCTCAAGTATCCTTAAAATAGGGTTTGACGCTTGGCGCAGCGTGGCCAGCGTCACCCGGTTGACCGCTATCTTCGCTGGCGGGCTGCCTCAACGCCCGTATCTTACTTGCATTCGCTTGCCGCTGTGGAACCATCCGCAAGCACGCCTTGTCCGGCCTACACAATGCAGCACATTCCCTGCCTAGTTTGCGGCATACGGCGAGGCAAAAAAAGCCCACGCGCACCTTGTGTCATACCGATTTAACACGATCGGGTCATAACATATTGAGTATTCAGTAAGCCGGCGTATGGGGCCGGGCGGAGCAAACTCGTGATGACAGGAGCTTATTGAGCATGATTTTACGCCTTATCGCTGTCGTTGTTTTTCTCGGTGTCATTCTGGGGGGAATCTTCGGCTGGAAATACCTGCAGATGCAGCAGATGGCCGCGCAGATGTCGCAGCCGCAACCACCCGCCGTGGTGGCCGCGACGCGCGTCGCAAAGCAGGATCGGGAACCCGCGTTGAGTGCCGTCGGCAGCGTCACGCCGACCGAAGGTGTATTCGTGGCCAACGAGATTCCCGGGGTGGTGACCAAAATTCAGTTTCGTTCCGCCCAGCGGGTCAAAGCGGGGGAGCTGCTGGTGCAGCTTGACGACAGCGTCGATCAGGCACAATTGGCGGGTCTGAAGGCCGAGCGCCGCTTGGCGGAGCTGCGGTTCAAGCGTATGGAGCGTCTGCTGGCACAGAACTCGACCTCCAAATCGGAGTTCGATCAGGCCAAAGCCGAGCTGCAGGACGCTGAGGCGGCGGCGTCAGCCAAGCAGGCCGAAATCGCCAAAAAGGCTATTCGGGCTCCGTTCGACGGCGTACTGGGGATTCGCCAGGTGGATTTGGGCGAGTACCTCGGCAGCGGCACTCGGATCGTTTCCCTGCAATGCCTGAATCCCATCTATGTCGATTTCACCCTGCCGGAACGGCATTTGAGCGACATTCATGTCGATCAGACCGTGCAGGTCCAGGTGCAGGCTTATCCCGAGGCTGAGTACAGCGGCCAGATTCGGGCCATCGACCCACGTATTAATGAAGGTACGCGCAGTGTGCAGGTGCGGGCCGAATTTCAAAATCCCGAGGGCAAACTCCATCCGGGGATGTTCGCCAACGTCAGGGTGGCCCTGCCGACCCGTGAGGATGTCCTGACCCTGCCACGCACTGCCGTGACCTATGCCCCTTACGGCGATTCGGTGTTTCTCATTCAGGAAGCTGAGGATGGCGGCCTGACGGTGCAGCGCAAGCAAGTGCAAACCGGCGAGGTCTGGAATGGCCGGGTCGCGATCCTCGAGGGGCTGGCCGCAGGCGACCGTGTCGTGCTGTCGGGACAGAACAAGCTGCGCAATGGCCAGGCGGTCAAGATCGATAACCAGATCGAGCTCGAAACCGAAGGGGAGGTCGGACCGGCATGAGCTTTACCGACATCTTCGTTAAGCGACCGGTCCTGGCGAGCGTTATCAGCCTCCTGATTCTGATCGTCGGCCTGCGGGCGATCGTCTCTTTGCAAGTGCGCCAATACCCCGAGACGCAAAATACCGTGGTCGAGATCACCACGGCCTATCCGGGGGCCTCCAGCGAACTGGTCAAGGGCTTTATCACCACGCCGCTGCAAAAGGCCATCGCCGAGGCCAACGGCATCGATTACCTGACCTCGTCGAGCTCGCAGGGCGTGTCGGTCATCGAGGCCTACATGGAGCTCAATTACGATGCCAATGATGCCGTTTCGGAAATCCAGGCCAAGGTCGCCAGTCAGCGCAATGTCCTGCCGGCCGAGGCAGAGGACCCAGTCATCGACTCGACCACTGGCGATTCGACGGCGCTGATGTACATGGCCTTCTACAGTGAGGTGATGGTGCCCTCGCAGATTACCGATTATCTGCTGCGGGTGGTGCAGCCCAAGCTGCAGGCCGTGCCGGGCGTGGCCAAGGCCGAGTTGCTCGGCAACAAGACCTTCGCTATGCGTATCTGGCTCGACCCGCAGCGCATGGCCTCGCTGGGCGTGACCGCCGGTGATGTGGCCCAGGTGCTGGAGGCCAATAATTACCTCGCCGGCGTCGGCCAGGCCAAGGGGCGTTATGTCACCATCGATCTGAGCGCCACCACCGATGTGGCCGACCCCGAGGACTTCCGCAATTTGGTGGTGCGCCATGAAGACGGCACGCTGGTGCGGATTCGCGATATCGCCGAGGCGACCCTGGGGGCCGAGAATTACGATTCGACCAACTGGTACAAGGGCAAGGATGCGATCTTTATCGGCATCGAACAGGCCCCCGGGGCCAATCCCCTGACGGTCGCCAAGGCAGTCCATGAGGTTATGCCGGAAATCCGGGGGCAGCTTCCTGAGGGTCTGAATGCCCATATTCCCTATGATGCCAGCGTCTACATCGAGGACTCGATCAAGGAAGTCTTCAAGACCCTGGGCGAGGCGATTCTGATCGTGCTGACCATCATCTTCCTGACCCTGGGCTCCATCCGGGCCGCCATCATTCCCGCCGTCACCGTGCCTTTGTCGCTGATCGGCGGGGCTTTCGTCATGCTGCTGCTGGGCTTTTCAGTCAACCTGCTGACCCTGCTGGCCATGGTCCTGGCCATCGGTCTGGTAGTCGATGACGCCATTATCGTGGTCGAAAACATCCACCGCCATATCGAACAAGGCGAGAGCAAGCTGCAGGCGGCCCTGAACGGCGCCCGCGAGCTGGCTGTACCGATTATCGCCATGACCACCACGCTGATCGCCGTCTATGCCCCGATTGGCTTCATGGGTGGCCTGGTCGGCACGCTGTTTACCGAGTTCGCCTTTACCCTGGCCGGGGCCGTGCTGATCTCCGGGGTCATCGCCCTGACCCTCTCACCCATGCTGTCCAGTAATGTGCTCAAGCCCAGCGGCGAGCAGGCCTGGTTCGAGCGCGTGGTGGAGCGCTTCTTCGAGGGCCTGACCGGACTGTATCGGCGGCTGTTGCACGGCAGTCTGAACAGTCTGCCGGTGACGCTGTTTTTCGGCGCGGTCATCCTGCTCAGCTTGCCGGCCATGTATCTGATGAGCGAGAACGAACTGGCACCCACCGAGGACCAGAGCATTTTGTTCTTCCAGGCGAGCGCCCCGCAGACGGCGACCATCGACTACGACAAGGCCTACGCCCACCAAATTCTAGAACAGTTCGAGTCCATCCCCGAGTACAAGGAAAGCTTTTATATCCTTGGTATGGGGGGGGATCCCAGCACGGTATTCGGTGGTTTCAAAATGCCGCCGCCGGCTCAACGTGAGCGCTCGCAGATGGCGGTTCAGCCGGAGCTGCAAGGGAAACTGTCCCAGGTTGCCGGGATGCAGATCGCCGTTTTCCCGCGGCCGAGCCTGCCGAGCTCCGGGCGCGGCCTGCCGGTGCAGTTCGTGCTGACTTCGGCCCAGCCCTATGAGGCGTTGGACCGGGTGGCCGGCCAGCTTATCGGCAAAGCGATGCAAAGCGGCAATTTCATGTTCCTAAAGAAGTCGGTGGAAATCGACCGGCCGCGGGTGACAGTGCAGATCGACCGCGATCGGGCCGGCGATCTGGGCATCAGTATGCAGAACATCGGCCGCAATCTGGCCGTGATGCTGGGTGAGAACTACGTCAACCGCTTCAGCCTGGAAGGCCGCAGCTACAAGGTGATTCCGCAGGTGCATCGCCAGTACCGCCTGGATCCGGAGATGCTCAAGGACTTCTATGTGCGTGCCGACAGTGGTGAGCTGTTGCCGCTGTCGACGGTCGTGAGCTTCGCGAAATCGGTCGAGCCGTCCAAGCGCAGCCAGTTCCAGCAGCTCAACGCCATTACCCTGGAGGGGGTCGCCACGCCGGGCACGACCCTCGGCGGGGCCTTAGATTACCTGCAAACGACGGCCGAGCAGATGCTGCCCAAGGAAATCGGCTATGACTATGCCGGCCAGTCGCGGCAGTACCAGGAGCAGGGCTCCGCCCTGGTGGTCACGTTCTTCCTGTCACTGCTGGTCATCTACCTGGTGCTCGCGGCGCAGTTCGAGAGCTGGCGCGATCCGGTGATCATCCTGGTCTCGGTGCCCATGTCGATCTTCGGCGCCCTGGCCTTCATTACCACTGGTTTTGCTTCGGTCAATATCTATACCCAGGTGGGCCTGATCACCCTGATCGGCGTGATCGCCAAAAACGGTATCCTGATCGTGGAATTCGCCAACCAGCTGCAGATCAAACGGGGGCTGGCCAAGCGGCAGGCCGTGGAAGAAGCCGCCTCGATCCGCCTGCGGCCGATCCTGATGACCAGCATTGCCCTGATCGTCGCGATGATCCCCTTGCTGACCGCCGCCGGTCCCGGTGCAGTCAGCCGCTTTCATATCGGTCTGGTCATCGCCTCGGGCTTGGCCATCGGTACGCTGTTCACCCTGTTCGTCGTCCCGGCGGTCTATATGCTGCTGGCGCGCAGGCATAATGCCGAGGCGCCGGCGGCAAGTTAGCAATAATCTTTGATGGCAGAAGCAGGGGCGCGGCCGTGTCGGCATTGGCTGGGTCTATTCAATGCCGACATGGCAAACGCCGGGCAATGGCGCTTATTCCCCGGCTCGGGTTGCGCCCCTGCAAGCCAACTCATTATGCTTGGGTTTTGAGCCAGCCAATCCTGATAGACCTCCATGCAAACACACTACGAGCCAGCCAAGATCGAGGCCGAAGCTCAGCGGTACTGGGCTGAGCAGCAAACCTTCAAGGTGACCGAGGACTCGAACCGGGAAAAATTTTATTGCCTGAGCATGTTCCCCTATCCCAGTGGGCGCCTGCACATGGGGCATGTGCGTAATTACACCATCGGCGATGTCATTGCCCGCTATCAGCGCATGCTCGGCAAAAATGTCCTGCAGCCCATGGGTTGGGATGCCTTCGGCCTGCCTGCGGAAAATGCCGCCATTAAGCAAGGCCGGCCACCGGCCGAATGGACACGCCAGAATATCGAGTATATGAAGGCCCAGCTCAAAGCCCTCGGCTTCGGCTATGACTGGGATCGTGAGCTGGCCACCTGCGATCCCAACTACTATCGCTGGGAGCAATGGCTGTTCACCCGCCTCATGAACAAGGGCCTGGCGTATCGCAAGCAATCGACCGTGAACTGGGATCCGGTTGATCAGACCGTGCTGGCCAACGAACAGGTGATTGAGGGCCGCGGCTGGCGCTCCGGAGCGCTAGTGGAAAAGCGGGACATCGAGCAATGGTTCGTCAAGATCACTGCTTACGCCGAGGAACTGCTAGACGATCTCGACCAGCTCCCCGGCTGGCCGGAACAGGTGCGCACCATGCAGCGCAATTGGATCGGGCGCTCGGTCGGGGTGGAAATGGATTTCGGCATTGAAGGCAGTAACGACACCTTGCGGGTCTTTACCACCCGTCCCGATACCTTAATGGGGGTGACTTATGTTGCGCTGGCCGCCGAACATCCGCTGGCCTTGGCGGCAGCTGCGACCCATCCCGAGCTGGCGGCCTTTATCGACGCTTGTCGGCAGGGCGGCGTTACCGAGGCCGAGCTTGAAACCATGGAGAAAAAGGGCCTGGCGCTGGATCAGCAAGCCCTGCACCCGGTCACGGACAAACCGGTGCCAATCTATGTCGCCAACTTCGTCCTGATGAGCTATGGCACCGGTGCGGTCATGGCCGTACCGGCCCACGATCAGCGCGATTGGGAATTCGCCGAGAAATACGGTATCCCCAAAAAGCAGGTGATCGTCCCGGCTGATGGCTCGACCCAGGGTATCGAGGCAGCCGCGTTCACCGACGAA
>CAYFSA010000001.1:0-87633 GCA_964345605.1 uncultured Ectothiorhodospiraceae bacterium | reverse complement strand
ATTTTATGTCCTGCATGGCCTCAGCAAATGCGGCTTCCGGGTTTAGCAAACCGGGCCGATTGTCCTCGAACAATTGCTGCAGGGCCGCGTCAGTATCCACCGTGAATTTTAATGGGTTGTTCTGAGTTGCACGGACGATGGTTTGTGACAGACGGAACTCGCTTTTCAGCATAGACCGGGCATGTAAGACGTCAAGCGTCCCTTGCGTGACGACCCGCATGATGCGGCCGAGCTGATTAAACCAGGCGACGGCGGCTGCTTGGGATTCAAAGTCGGGGGCTTCAGGCTCAAGTCCGGCACCCTGGAAAAATGCCGCCTGCAGTTCAGCGGCAATGTCTCTGGCAGTGTCTCTGGCAGTGTCCGCGGCGGTGACGGAGGGCACGGCATGCGCGTTTGGGCCAGCCGGTTCTGTGGGCAAAGGGTTTATGGTGCCAGTCTTGGCAGTCATAGCGGCTGCGAGGGCGTTTGGGTCATGGGGCGATATCCCAGGCCCCTCATCGGCGCCAGGCGTATTCTGCTTTGTTGGCGGCGGCGTCTGTGGTTGTGCCTGCGGTTGGGTAAAAGCCTCGGCCTGCCCGTCAGTCGCCGATGGTGTGATCGCTGGCGCGTCTGGTACAGCCGGACTGCCGGCCTGGTCTTGAGCCGTACCTATGTCACTGTCCTGCCACCAATCGGCGGGCAAGACCTCTTGGACCGGCATTGGCTCGGCTTCAGTCATGAGCTCCCGGGTCGCTCGCGGGGGAACAAAGCCTTCTTGCTCGGCCGGCAGATGGTCACTGGCAGTACCATGATCGGCTGGCTCCTCGGTATCTAGCAAGGCGTCCAGTAAAGAGGGGGTGGCGTAGGGTTGCTTGTCAGGGCGCGCCGGTTCCGCAGGCGGCACATAAGGCTTGGCAACGAACTCGGCGGAGGCCGGGTAAGCCCGCTCGGCGATTCCTTCGACGCCAGGGGCATCATCCTCGAGCAAAGCGACATGAATTTCGTACTCACCGATTTCCAAGACATCCCCATGCGTGAGTGGAATCGGTTGTCCGCGGGGGGCAGGATTATCGGAATGGTTGATGAATGTCCCATTGGTACTGATGTCTTCCAAGAAGAACTGGCCATTGTCATAGATAATGCGAGCATGCCGGCTCGAAACGATCCGTTCAGTGTCAGGTAATACCCAATCATTATCGCGGCCGCGGCCGATGCTCCCACCATGCAGGCGAAATAGTTTTTCTGCATCAGCACCGAGACTGGCGGCTTGCGCGCTCGCCACTGAGAATTTTAATACCATGTTTCGAGAAAATGCTTTAGATGGCTGTACTATGATCATAGCGGATGACGTTCATTCGCGCACTTGCCCGCCAAGAGGCACCGGCCCTCAACCGAGGCGCTCAGTAAGCCGTGTAATGACGACTTGCAATCCTGTGCTTTTTGGCCAGCACCTGAAACCTGTACGTAGCACCAATCCCTGGCAAAATCCGCTAACTGTATTATAGTTAAAGACAGACAACCCTGCAGGGCCAAAGTATGTGAATCGGCTTTATCACAAAGCCTTGACGGGCATGACCGGAGAAGGCTTTGCGAATGCTCTGCTCAGTCGTAAATGGTTTGCCCCCCCCCTTAGGGGCGGCTGCAGGGACGAGGTTGTCGCTCTGGAACGGTTAAGTATTGACGGATTCGCTTATGCAATCAATTGAACTTGAAACATTGCTCTCTCCGCTTTCGGATAGCGAACCGGCGGGACCCGATCTGCAATATGATGCTGATTTCGTGGCTCTGGAAGAGGCACTTAGAAGCGAGCCTGAGCAACAGTTCGGCGATACTATCGTGGCTGCTGCCGGTCCGGATTGGCAGCAGGTCAAACAGCAAGCAGTGAGTATCTTGAAGCGCAGTAAGGATTTGCGTGCTGCCGTCTACCTGTTGCAAGCCCTGGGTCAGCTGGAGGGGATAGCTGGCGTCGCGCAGGGGTTGAGCGTCGTGCGAGGTTTGGTTGAGCGCTTTTGGGAGACCATGCACCCCCGGCTGGAACCGGAGGACGACCTGGACCCGACTGAGCGCGTGAATATCATCCTGGCCATTTGCGATAGCGACCACGTGCTGCAGGCCCTGCGCAAAGCACCCATAGTGACAGCCCCGGGACTCGGATCTGTTTCGCTGCGCAGCATGCAAATGGCCAAGGGCCAGCTTGCCCCCCTGAGCGAAGATGAAGAAATACCAAAACTGGAAACATTGGAAGCTGCACTAGCCGATATTGATGTTGCCCTGCTGCAGGACGTCGCCAGTCATGTTGAGAATGCCTTAACTGACATGGCTGCACTCGAGCAGTTTATGTTTGAAAAAGTCGGCGTTACCCATGCAATTACTCTCGATCCCTTGTCGCATGTAATGCAGGAAATCAAGGTGTTACTGCATGAGCAATTGGACATGCGGGGTGTTGCCGTCGGCGACAATGATGAGCAGCTAGCGACAATGAGCGACACACCTGTTTCATCTCAAAGCGGTGCTGGCAAATCAATGCCGGGTGAAGTTTGTAATCGTGTGGATGTGGTCACATATTTAGATAAAATTATCACCTACTATAAACGTCATGAACCTGCAAGTCCAGTGCCGCTTTTATTGCGTCGCGCAAAACATCTGGTCTCCGCAGATTTTATCGAAATTTTACGGGATTTGGCGCCGGATGCGGTGACTCAGGCGGCACATATTACCGGCACAAGACAGGAAGGAGACGATTAGCAGGTACTCATTGGGGGGCCTGTCAATGGGTCCGACCAGCAATGTTCAAGCCAAGGTGATGTCGTTATGCCGAATGCAAGCAGTCAGAAATTCATCGCTAGAAACCGTGCCCCGCGTGTGCAGATTGAATACGATGTTGAAGTGTATGGCGCGGAGAAAAAAGTCCAACTGCCCTTTGTGATGGGTGTGATGGCCGATTTAAGCGGCAATCCTAGTGAGCCTTTACCAGCGGTCGCAGACCGTAAGTTCTTGAGTATCGATGCCGATAATTTCGACGAGCGCTTAAAAGCGATGAAGCCCCGGGTCGCCTTTCAGGTGCCGAATACACTGACAGGCGAAGGTAATATCAATGTCGATCTTACCTTTGAAAGCATGGATGATTTTTCGCCGGCGGCTGTCGCGAATAAAGTCGATTCACTGCGAAACTTACTTGAGGCGCGTACGCAATTAAGTAACTTGATGACCTATATGGATGGCAAGAGTGGTGCGGAACAACAACTTGCGGCAATGCTCGATGATTCGGCCCTGTTGCAAGCCTTGGCGGCTAAGCCAAAAGATGCAGAGCCCGAACCACAGTCGGGCAGCAATGAGTCCGATTCGTCCAATTGATAGTGGAGTCTGTAGGCGATGGCCGAGTTAGAAACCCAAGTCCAGTCCGAGGGTGAGGTCCAAACCAGTTCGGTAAGCGACTTTAGCGCTCTGTTGGAAAAGGAATTTCGTCCCAAAACTGATGCTGCGCGGGAGGCGGTTGAACAAGCGGTTAAAACGCTCGCTGAACAGGCGCTTGAGTATACGTCTCTGATATCCGCTGATGTGCTTGAATCCATCGAGCGCATTATTGCTGAAATCGATCGTAAGCTCAGTGAGCAGATCAATATAATCATGCATCACGCCGAGTTTCAGCGACTGGAGAGTGCCTGGCGCGGTTTGCATTATCTCGTCAATAACACGGAAACGGACGAGATGCTGAAAATACGCGTCATGAATATCTCGAAAAAGGATCTGCATAAAACGCTGAAAAAATACAAAGGCACAGCCTGGGATCAAAGTCCAATCTTTAAGCAGATTTATGAACAAGAGTATGGGCAGTTCGGTGGTGAACCCTATGGCTGTCTGATTGGCGATTATGCATTCGATCATTCACCGCCGGATGTCGAATTGCTGCGGGGCATCGCGCAAATTTCCTCCGCAGCGCATTGCCCCTTCATTGCTGGCGCCGATCCTGCCGTGATGCAAATGGAGAGTTGGCAGGAACTCAGCAATCCCCGGGATTTAACCAAGATTTTCACGACCCCTGAATATGCGGCCTGGCGTTCTTTGCGTGAATCAGAAGATGCGCGTTATATCGGCTTGGCCATGCCGCGCTTTCTCGCGCGTCTGCCGTATGGCGCGAATACTGATCCGGTGGAAGCGTTCGATTTTGAAGAAGACACCCAAGGCGCGGATAGCAGTAAATACGTCTGGGCCAATTCGGCTTATGCGATGGGCGTCAACATTAATCGTTCGTTTAAGTTCTACGGTTGGTGTAGCAGGATTCGCGGTATTGAATCAGGGGGCGCGGTGGAAAACTTGCCGACGCATACCTTCCCGACGGATGATGGTGGCATTGATATGAAATGCCCAACTGAAATCGCTATCAGCGATCGGCGCGAGGCAGAATTGGCCAAGAATGGCTTCATGCCGTTGGTGCACAAGAAAAATGCTGATTTTGCAGCATTTATCGGTGCTCAGTCCTTGCAGAAACCGATCGAATACGAGGATCCCGATGCCACGGCAAATTCTAACCTGGCAGCCAGATTACCCTATCTGTTTGCCACCTGCCGCTTTGCCCATTATCTGAAATGTATTGTGCGGGACAAAATCGGCTCTTTCAAAGAACGGTATGATATGGAGCGCTGGCTACGGCAATGGATCATACAATATGTGGATGGGGATCCTGAGCACTCATCGGAGACAACCAAAGCAAGAAAACCCCTTGCGGCGGCCGAGGTGCAGGTTGAAGAGGTTGAGGGTAATCCTGGTTATTATACCTCTAAGTTCTTCCTGCGACCGCATTATCAGCTCGAAGGTTTGACGGTGTCATTACGATTGGTGTCGAAATTGCCATCGGTCAAGTCAACTTGAGAACGATTAACCAATGGGGTGACAGCTAAGTGCATTTTGAAAATTCATGGTTGCGCCTTGGAATCGTTGATATAGACCAGTGAAGTTGGGGTTGTGCGTCACCTCAGGACAATGATTGATAAGCAATACGGAGCACGGGTGAATAGGGGGGCAGGTAAGCGCTTGTAGCGCTGTGTTAGAGCGACGTTTATTGACATGGGAGATCGGTCATGGCTGTTGATATGTTTTTAAAGCTTGGTGATATTAAAGGTGAATCTGTAGATCATGCTTATGCAGACTGGATTGAAGTCTTGGCATGGAGTTGGAACATGAGTCAATCGGGTACCCAGCATACGGGTACCGGTGGCGGCACGGGCAAGGTGAGCGTTGGCGACTTATCGTTGACTAAATATGTGGATAAATCCACCCCGAATATTATGCAAAAATGCTGCAGCGGCAAGCATTATCCTGAAGCCAAACTGATTGTTCGCAAAGCTGGCGATATGCCAATTGATTATGTCAAGTTGACGATGACCGATGTTATAGTGTCAAGCTATAATACGGGTGGCAGTGGCGGCGAAGAGCAGGTGACGGAAAATTTGACATTGAACTTCGCTAAGTTCAAGCATGAATATACGCCACAAAACAGCACTACGGGTGAGAAAGAGCCAGAAATTCCCACGACCTTTGACATCCGTAAGAACACCCTGGAATGAAATGGTTCAGTGTAAACAGTGACTGCGCTTAATCATACTGGGTGCCGTTGGCATTTGCGTGGTCAATGCCAACGGCACCAGCAAGGAAAGGTTGAGTGACCTTATGATGATTGTTTGCAACTTCGCTCAGGGCAACGAATGGTGACTGTGTATTTACAAATGCGATTGGTGTGGAGTTATCTGCGCCGATCGAATGAACTGGATCTGGAGTTTGCGAGCCTGCCTGAGTGGAACGTTTGATTTAATACTTGCAGGCAAGGTAATACAGCGAGGTCGTCATGTCGGATTGGCTGGGCTATGAATCCATTCAAGCAGCCCTTAGTAACGCTCAGGCTGCGGTCCGGAAAGAGCCGGCGCGGGCGCAGCATCGCGTTTATTTATTTCAGTTGCTTGTGTTGACCGGACAATGGGAACGGGCGTTGAATCAACTCAACGTACTAGCTGATCTCGATGCCAGTACCCTACCCATGGTCCACACCTATCGGCAAGCCATTCAAACTGAAGGGCTGCGGCAAGCGGTATTCAAGGGCGAACGAATGCCGCTCATATTCGGTGAACCAGCCCATTGGATTGCCCTGTTATTGGAGGCCCTGCGGCTCACGGCTCAAGGGCATTATGATGAAGCCAAGCGCGTGCGTTCAGAAGCTTTTGATTTGGCCACTGCGACCTCGGGCCGAGTGGAACAACCCATTCCATCCGTCTTTACCTGGATAGCCGATGCAGATGAACGATTGGGCCCGATGCTGGAGGCTATCGTCGATGGCAAATATTACTGGGTCCCCTTTAACTGTGTGCGTCGCTTGCTGATCGAGCCTCCTCAAGATTTACGCGATCTGGTCTGGATGCCGGTCCATTTTGGCTGGTCGAATGGCGGGGAATCGGTCGGCTTGATGCCGTCCCGTTATCCAGCCTCTGAGGCCAGCGATGATGACCGTATCGTGCGGGCGTCGCTGACACGATGGGTGGCGTTGGCCGATGGACTATATGTTGGCGAGGGACAGCGATTGTTGGTCACTGACACGGCAGAATACCCCTTGATGGATTTGCGAGAGATAATATTCGACACCAGGCCCGGCTTGAAGGACACAGAGGAAATACGAGCATAAAGGTCACCGCGTGGCAGAGCTTTCCTTACAAGAGCGTTTGCAACCTTCGCTGCTGGATCGTCTACGTGACGACCATCCAGAGCAGACTGCCGAGGGGCCCAGTGAGCGGGTGCTGACTTTAAGCCAGTTAAAAAAAAGTGTGCAGCGAGATATCGGCTGGTTGCTGAATACCTGTAATTTGCAAAAACAGGTGGCCGGTTATCCAGAGGTGGAAAGGTCTGTCATTAATTATGGTATTGCCGATCTCGCCGGTTTGACTTCTTCCACCCTGGATGTGGCGGTGTTAGAGCGGATGATTCAACAGGCTCTGGAAATCTTCGAACCGCGCTTGATCAAAAATTCCATCCGGCTGCAAGCCGAGGTCGACCCGCAAGCCATGTCTCATAATACATTGATTTTAACCATTGAATGTGAAGTATGGGCGACTCCGGCACCGGTAGAGTTATTGTTGCGCACGGCATTGGATTTTGAAACCGGTGATGTGTCCGTGATGGCTTTGAGTGCGGGGGATCGGTGATATGGATCCCAGATTGCTGGAGATGTATAACAGGGAGTTGCGCCACATCAGGGAAATGGGCGGTGAATTTGCCAAGCAATATCCCAAGGTTGCAGCCCGTCTCGGATTGGATAGTTTCGAGTGTGCCGATCCTTATATCGAGCGGTTGCTGGAAGGGTTTGCGTTCATTGCCGCCCGCGTGCAACTCAAGCTGGACTCCGAATTTCCACGGTTTACGGAGCATTTGCTGGAGGCGATATATCCGCATTATCGGGCGCCCACTCCTTCCATGACGGTGGTGCAGTTTCAACCCGATATGCAGGAGGGCGCGTTGGCTGAGGGTTACCCTATCCCGCGGGGGACGACCTTACGCAGTATGCTCAGGAAAGGGGACAGCACGCCTTGCACTTATCGAACCGCGCATGACCTGACGCTTTGGCCGCTGGAAGTAACCCGCGGTGAGTATGTCGCCTCATCCAGTATGCTGCCGGATGTCAGTTTTGCTGGCCAGGCACAGCCAAAAGCGGGCATTCGTTTGCGTCTGGACGTTAAGGCCGGTTTGAAATTCTCAGAATTAGCTTTAGACGAACTCGACCTTTTTCTGCGCGGCAAGGATGCTATCCCCATGCGCGTATATGAACACATGCTGGCCAATACGGTGGCTCTGGCCGCGCGCCCTGCACAGTCGAGCAAACAATCGGACTGGATCGTATGGGATCAGTCCGGCATTGGCGCCATAGGATTTGCTCCGGAAGCGGGTATGTTACCGATGGGGCCGCGTTCATTTGATGGTTATCGGCTGTTGCACGAGTATTTTGCCTTCCCTGAGCGTTTTTTGTTCCTGCGTTTATATGGTTTGCGCCGCATTGTCAGGCGGACTTTAGATACGGGTTTAGACCTGGTCATCATGTTCGATCGGTATGATCCCTATTTGGAAACTCAGATTAGCGCAGGTCTGTTCAGTTTGAACTGCGTGCCTGCGGTGAACCTGTTTCCCAAACGCATGGACCGGATCCATTTGAGCGCTACCCAACATGAGTATCATGTAGTACCGGAACGCACGCGGCCCATGGATTTCGAGGTTTTTGCCCTGCAATCGGTCTCAGGTTATGGCAAAGCAGCGGAGCCGGAAAAAACATTTTTTCCGTTTTACTCCTGTAACTTGCAGAGCTTTCACTTGGCGCCTTCTGCGTATTATACCTTGCGCCGGGAACAGCGCTTGATGTCCTCACTGCGGCAGCAGCGTCAGCTTGGGCCGCGTTCTAGCTACATTGGCTCCGAAGCCTTCATCGCGCTGGTCGATGCAGATCAGGCGCCGATCAATCCCGATCTCAGGCAGCTCGGTATCGAAGCGTTATGCACGAACCGGGATTTGCCTTTATTGATGGCGGTGGGCGGTGGGTCTACGGATTTTACCTGGGACTTCAGCGGCCCCGTTAATGCAGTACGCATTGTCGCGGGTCCGAGCCGTCCCCGTCCCGCCCCATCAGCCGGGGCGACCCATTGGCGTTTAATAAGCCATCTCAGTCTCAATTATCTGTCATTGGTAAATAGCGATCAGCAGCCGGCTGGAAGCGCCAATGCCTTGCGAGAGTTGCTGGGGCTGTACGCCTTTTTGAATGAAAACCATGTCCGCAAAGAAATCGAAGGGCTAGTTTCGGTAGCGACCCGGCCGGTCCATCGCCGCATCGCCGTCACCGGTGGCAGTGCATTTGCCCGGGGCCTGGAGATTACGCTCGAATTTGATGAGACGCTGTTCGAAGGCACGGGGTGTTTTTTACTGGCAGCTGTGCTCGACCAATTTATCAGTAAATACGTGTCCATCAATTCCTTTACCGAATTAGTCGCACGTACCACTGAACGCGGGGAGATAATGCGTTGGCCGATGAGAGCAGGGCGGCGGAGTTCCCTTTAACGCCCATTGACGAATTGCGGCAACAGCCCTATCGGTTTGAATTTTTTGCGGCACTGAGATGGCTGGAGTGTCTCTATAGCGATCAGCCCCGGATCGGCGCAGCGGTTCTGCCCACTGAAGAGCCCATTCGTCTGGGGCAGGATTGTGCAATGGCGTTCCCGCCAGCGAGCTTGACAACTTGCCAAGATCTGCCAGCGCCTGCTGTGATGCAGCTCAACGTGGCGTTTTTAGGGCTGTTCGGTCCGCATGGTCCGTTACCCCTGCATTTGACCGAATATGCCCTGGAGCGAGTCCGGTCCCACAAAGACCATACCTTGTTGGGCTTTGCTGACATGTTCCATCATCGCTTGCTCACATTGTTCTATCGGAGCTGGGCGAGTGCGCAACCGACCGTGAATCATGATCGGCCTGAGCAGGACCGCTTTGGCGATTATCTGGCGTCTTTATGCGGCTTGGGTTTGCCATCCCTGCGGCATCGGGATGCGATGCAGGATAAGGCAAAATTGTATTTTGCCGGGCGTCTGGCAAGCGTCGCCAAAAATGCTGAGGGCTTGGAAGCCATGATTACCCGTTATTTGCTGGTCACTACTCGTCTCAGTGAATTTATTGGCGAGTGGATTGGCATCGAGGTCGCTGACCGGTGTCGTCTGGGTGCTTCACCGCGAACCGGCAGTTTGGGGCAGACAGCCATCATTGGCGTGAAGGCTTTCGAATGTCAGTACCGCTTTCGAATCCATATCGGCCCCTTGTCCCGCGAGCGATTCGAACAGTTTCTGCCAGGCGGTCCCGGTTTACCCGCCTTGCTCGCGGTGGTGCGCAATTATCTTGGCGATGAACTGCAATGGGATGTGCAATTGATTTTGCTGCAAGACGAGGTGCCGGCATTGGTGCTCGGGCAGACAGGCCAACTTGGCTGGACAACCTGGCTCGGGCATCGTCCTGCCGGGGCCGGGGATGCAGCAGATCTCGTTTTAACCCCCTTGGCAAGGATGTCTGCTGGACTATAACTTGCCGAGACAATTCGGCCTGCGTGCCATTCATTGAGCGTTCATTGAAACTACAAAATGACCGGCCAGTAATCTCAACTTCACCCGGTAGAGGATAGCCAACTATGGCCGATATCAGCCGCGCCGCTTTGTTTGCCAAGCTCGATAGCCTCGCCTTCAAAGCCATCGAGAGCGCCACCGGCTTTTGTAAGTTACGTGGCAATCCCTATGTCGAGCTCGTGCATTGGCTGCATCAGCTATTGCAGTTACAAAATTCCGATCTGCATTGTATCAGCCGTGCTTATGATATGGACGCGGCGCGACTGGCCAAGGATATGGTGGCGGCCTTGGACCGTTTGCCCCGCGGCGCGGCATCGATTTCTGATTTGTCCTCGCATGTTGAGGAGGCCGTGGAGCGCGGCTGGGTGTACGCGACGCTGTTATTTAAAGACAAACAGGTACGCAGCGGGCATCTGATCGTTGGGATTTTGAAAACTCCGGGTTTGCGCAATGCGCTGCCGGCCATTTCCCGGGAATTCGATAAAATCAAGATTGACGACTTATCGGATCGTTTTAATGAAATTGTGCAGGAATCACCGGAACAGCAAATGGTAGCCGGCGATGCCGACACAGCGGCGGCAAGCGCTCTGCCGGAGGGAGGCTCAGCCGCAGCGCAAGCGTCATTAAGTCAATATACGGTCGATTTGACCGACCGCGCTCACCGTGGCGAACTCGACCCGGTGGTCGGCCGTGATGCCGAAATCCGCCAAATCGTCGATATTCTGATGCGTCGACGGCAAAACAATCCGATATTGACCGGCGAGGCCGGGGTGGGCAAGACCGCGGTTGTTGAGGGCTTTGCTGCCAGGGTGGCCGCCCAGGACGTGCCGCCGCCCCTGCAGGGGGTGCAAGTCAGGGTGCTCGATGTGGGATTGCTGCAGGCCGGGGCGAGTATGAAAGGTGAATTCGAGCAACGTTTGCGGCAGATGATCGACGCAGTGCAAGGCTCGCCGACGCCCATCATTTTGTTCATTGACGAGGCCCATACCCTGATAGGCGCTGGTGGTGCGGCGGGCACCGGGGATGCGGCCAATTTGCTCAAACCGGCCCTGGCGCGGGGGACATTGAGAACCATTGCAGCGACAACCTGGGCCGAATACAAAAAGCATATCGAAAAAGATCCTGCTCTGACACGACGGTTTCAGGTTGTCAATGTCGATGAGCCGGACGAGGCCAAAGCCATTATCATGATGCGGGGCGTGGCATCAACCATGGAGCAGCACCACCGAATACAGGTGCTCGATGAAGCCATTGAAGCGGCAGTTAAGCTTTCCCATCGCTACATTCCGGCGCGCCAGCTCCCTGACAAATCCGTCAGTCTCCTCGATACCGCCTGTGCCCGTGTAGCAGTGAGCCAGCATGCTGTACCGGCGGCGGTCGAAGATGTGCGTCGACGGATTGAAGCCTTGCAAACTGAACAAGCCATCCTGGCCAGGGAACAAGCGATGGGTATCGAGGGTGGTGAGCGGGAATTGCAGGTAGCGGCAGCATTGGCCAAGGCAACCGAGGAGCTGCATGAATTGGAGGGCCGCTGGCAACAGGAGCAGGCATTGGTGACACACGTATTGGATTTGCGCAAATGCTTGCGAGCCGGTACCGGTGTCGCATTGGCGATGGCTGAGCCGCCTCAGTCTGACCAAGGGGGCCATGCTGAAAACTCAGCGTCGACGGCCGCTGCGGCGGCCCACGCCGATGAGCCCGGGATGACGGCAGCACAACGTCAAGAAGCGCTCGCCGAATTACGTCGAAGGCAACAGGAATTATTGGTGTTGCAAGGCGAGAGGCCGTTGATTCTGCCCAGTGTCGATGCCCAGGCGGTAGCCTCGGTGGTGGCGGATTGGACTGGGATTCCGGTCGGCCGTATGGTGAAAAATGAAATTGAAGCCGTGCTGAATCTCGCCGGTGCTCTGGAAAAGCGTGTAATCGGCCAGCGGCATGCCCTGGATATGATCGCCCGGCGCGTGCAGACCTCGCGGGCTGGGCTCGACAATCCCAATAAACCGATTGGCGTGTTTATGCTGACCGGTACCTCTGGCGTGGGGAAAACAGAAACGGGTTTGGCCTTGGCGGAGGCACTTTACGGGGGCGAACAAAACATCATTACCCTAAATATGAGTGAATTTCAGGAGTCCCACACCGTCTCTACCCTAAAAGGCGCACCGCCGGGCTATGTGGGTTATGGTGAAGGCGGGGTATTGACCGAATCGGTACGGCGACGCCCTTACAGCGTCGTCTTGCTGGACGAAGTTGAAAAGGCGCATCCGGATGTGCATGAAATCTTTTTCCAAGTTTTTGATAAAGGTTGGATGGAAGATGCCGAGGGCCGTCATATCGACTTTCGCAATACATTGATTCTGCTGACGACCAATGTCGGGACCGATTTGATTATGGGGATGTGTCGCGACCCGGAACTCATGCCCGAACCGGAGGGCATTGCTCAGGCCTTGCGGGAACCGCTGCTCAAGGTGTTCCCGCCGGCCCTGTTGGGGCGGCTGGTCGTGGTGCCTTACTATCCGCTCAGTGACGAGATTCTGGGGCGAATTATCCATCTCCAATTGGATCGTATTGTTTCCCGGGTGCGCGAGAATCATCGAGTCAGCTTCAGCTATGACGAAGATGTGGTTGCATTGATCTCGGAGCGTTGCCGTGAGGTTGAAAGTGGCGCACGGGTGGTCGATGCGATTTTGACCAATACCTTGCTGCCGCGTATCAGTCAAGAATTTTTGACCCATATGTCGGCAGGAGCCGTGCTATCGGCCGTTCGCTTATCAGTGCAGGATGGTGAGTTTGCCTATCGTTTCGACACCACCAAGGAGGCGGCCTGACCGGCCTGGCAACATGGCTGTTCGGGTATCTGGCCCGGCTCAACTGCCAGGGCTGCAGGGTTTTCTGCCAGCAACCATGAGACTGAACAATGCCGGATGATCGCTACACGCTCGCTGCCGGAGACTCCCTGGCTGCATTTGCCCAGCAGCATGGCGTGGCCGGCTGGCAAGCACTGTATTTCGCCGCGGCCAATGACGAGATCAGACAGCAATATCCCGATCCTTGGGCCGATTTGACCGGAGCTGCGCTCAAGCTACCTGCTGCTGCAGATCAATACCAAGCATTAAGTCAACGTATGACAACTTTGGCCAGCATGCAGCGGCGGGGCCGGTCAATCGCGCAAGCGCAGCGTCGGTATTTGGCCCAGCCAGTCGCTCATGACAAAGAGGCTCGGCCAGAATTGACCCGACAGACGGTGGCCACCAGCTTGGACGTTATCGCAATGCTCCGCTCCAAGATGACCGGATTGAGCCATTCCAATTGGCAGTTAGCGTCAGATGCTTTACAACGCTTTGCCTTGGTGAATCAGGCTGACTGCGCTCAGTTATTCACCTTATTGGCACGGGCCAGTGAGGGCGTTATTTGGTCGTTGCCGGCGTCATTGGCAAATGCCTGGTGCAATGCTGCGAGCCCATGGTTTTGGGCCAAAGAATTAGTGCTGCCGAGCGTCAATCCCTCGGTTTCGCCAGCGCAGCAGTCGAGCATGAGCGGGCGTCTACGCCGGCATAATGAGCGCGCTTGTACAGCGGTGATGCAGGAGCTTGATCACTTGCATGCCGAAGCAGTAACTGAACTGGCCCGTTTGCGGCAACGTTTGGAAAACGCCCAAGGATATGCCGATGACCAAGCTGGCTGAGGCACTCCTGTTTGTCTGTCGCGGCATGATCCGAGCCGGCCGGTTAGACCGGGCCTAAAATCGGCATGACGAAATTGTAACGATTTTTTTGATAACACCCACGGTTTTCGCCATGGCCACCGCCCCCGAAGATGTTGTTCTACCGATAAGCGAGGCCTTAGCGGTTGCCCAGCGGCACCAGCGGCAAGGCCAAATTGCCGCGGCCAAACGCATTTATGAAACGATTTTGGCCGACAGTCCCGGGCAGCCCGATGCGTTGCATTTTCTTGGCTTATTACATTATCAGCTGGGGCGCAATGACCAGGCAATTCACTATCTGGAACGGGCGATCACCTTGTCTCCGGATTATGCCGATGCCTGGAATAATTTAGGCAATGTGTATCAGACCTTGGGCAATCTCGAACAGGCAGAGCTGGCCTATCGACACGGGCTCGAGTACGCCCCCTCTGCAGATGTTTGGAACAACTTGGGCATTTTGCTGCGGCGCTTGGGACGTTTGGCTGAGGCCGAGCAAGCCTATCGTCAGGCCATTTTACTGCGGCCGTCATTTGCCATGGCCTTCAATAATCTGGGGCGGTTACTGCAGGAGCGGGGAGATTTGCCTGGCGCGACCGAGCAATTGCAGCATGCGCTGGTACTGGCGCCAGAAGCGCCGGAAGTGCTGCATAACCTGGGTAATGCGCTGGCACTGCAGCAACAGCACGAGGCGGCGCAGCAAATCTATCGTCGGGCCGTGGCAGCGGGTGCCGATGCCTATACCGAGCTGGCTACCGTTTTACGTGAGCGCGGCCTGGTGGAAGATGCCATCTCGGCGTATCGGCGTGCGCTTGACATCAATCCCCAACATACCAATGCTTATTATTATTTGGGCATGTTGCTAAGTGCCTGCGGTCGCCGGGAGGAGGCAGTCCACTGCTATCAGCAGTGGTCAGAGCAGGAGCCCGGCAATCCAGTAGCTCTGCATATGTTGGCGGCTTGCGGCGCCTTGGCGATACCGCCGCAGGCCGATGATCGCTATGTCGAGACGTTGTTCGACGGTTTTGCCAACAGCTTCGAACGGCGTTTGGCCAGTTTGGATTACCAAGCCCCGCATTTGGTTGTGGAGGCCTTCGCCCGCTGCATGGGGGCGCCGAATCATGCCATGACGATCGTCGATGCGGGTTGCGGTACGGGACTTTGTGGTCCACTCCTGCGGCCCTACGCTGAAAGGCTAATCGGTGTGGATCTCTCCCGCCCGATGTTGGATCAGGCCCGCCTGCGCGGTGATTACGACGAATTGATCAAGCAGGAACTGACCGCCTTTTTTCAGCAGCAACCGCCAGCAAGCCTGGATGCTATAGTCTCGGCAGATACCCTGGTCTATTTCGGCGCGCTGCAGACCCTGTTCGGTTTTGTGGCCAGTTCACTGAAAATCGGCGGATGTTTGGCCGGTTCGGTTGAACAATTATCGGCGCCGGCCACCCTGGGATATCACTTGAACCCTCATGGGCGGTATAGCCACGCACTTGACTATCTGCACAATGTGCTAGCCCAGTGCGGGCTTGCCTTGCAAGACTGGCATGCTTGCACATTACGACAAGAAATGGGTATGCCCGTCATAGGAATCGTATTTACGGCGCTGCGACAATAAGCTGGGCTGTGGCCAAGCCGCGCTGAGCGAAGGCTGAAACGGGGGCGGCGGTGATGGGAGCCATTGCATAGGTTGTCGCGACCTTGGTCGCGTCCCTGCCACGGGGGTGGGTGTGCATTGGCTGCGAAAATTATGCAAATATTCAGACAACGATGAGTGAGTAGGGCGATGGCAGAGCTGCGCAAAACCGGTGCGACCCAGACTTATCGATCCATGGCTGTCAATACAGTGCTCGGTGAAGATGTCTTGTTGTTGCAGCGAGTGATGGGTCAGGAAGCGTTGGGCCGGCTGTCCGAATTTCGACTCGAGGCCCTGAGCAGCGACATCGACATTGAACTCGAGGCATTGCTTGGCACGAATGTAACGCTACGCTATCGGTTAGAACGGGGTGGCGAGCGGTATTTCAATGGTTTTGTCAGCGAATGCCGCTATATCGGCGAGCGGGGGCAGTATGCGGCGTACGAACTGGTCTTGCGCCCATGGTTGTGGTTCCTGACGCGCACAACCGATTGCCGCATTTATCAGGCTAAAAACATTCCCACCATCGTCATGGAATTGTTTCGGGAGCATGGCTTCACCGATTATGAAAATGCGCTGACGAACGAGTATCGTCAATGGGAATACTGTGTGCAGTATCGCGAAACTGATTTTGCCTTCGTGAGCCGCCTATTGGAAGCCGAAGGGATCTATTATTTCATCAAACATGAAAATGGCCGGAATATCCTGGTTTTAGCCGATAGTTACAGTGCCCATGATGCGTTCCCGAATTACTCGGAGATCCCTTGCAGTCCCTCTGATCGCCCTATTCATCAAGAACATATCAGTCACATCGATTGCCGAAAACAAGTACTGCCGGGTTCGGTGGTGCTCAATGACTATTATTTCATCAAACCCAAGGCGGATTTAACCGCCAACGCCCCATTTATCCGCCACCATGAAAAGGCGGATTTTGAAATGTATGACTATCCGGGCTTGTACAGTGAGCGTGCCGATGGTGAACAGTATGCGCGCCGCCGTATCGAAGCGTTACATGCCAATTTCGAAGTGGTATCGGGAGAGGGCGATGTGGGTGGTTTGGCGGTAGGGTATTTGTTTACCCTGACGGAGCATCCGCGGCAAACCCAAAACCGTGAATATTTGGTGGTAAGTGCTCGACATGAGATGGGGTCGCAAGCATTTGAAACGAGTCAGGCTGGCGTAGAGGCCGGTGAGCCTCATTATAAGACGTCCTTTACAGCCATTGACAGTAGGGAGAGTTATCGGCCTGAGGCAACGACAACCAAGCCTATGATTCAGGGTCCGCAGACTGCGACCGTGGTGGGTCCGCCGGGCGAAGAAGTCTGGACGGATCAATACGGCCGGGTGAAAGTACAGTTTCACTGGGATCGTTACGGGATGAAAGATGAGAACAGCTCCTGCTGGATCCGGGTGTCGCAAAACTGGGCCGGGAAAGGCTGGGGGGCTATCATGTTGCCGCGTATCGGCCAGGAAGTGATTGTCAGTTTTTTGGAAGGCGATCCCGATAAGCCCATCGTCACCGGTCGTGTATATAACGCTGAAGCCATGCCGCCTTATCCCTTGCCAGATGAAAAGACCAAAACGACCTGGAAGACCAACAGTTCAAAGGGCGGAGGCGGTTTTAATGAGATTCGCTTTGAAGATAAAAAAGACAGTGAAGAGATTTTTATTCATGGCCAAAAAGACCAGGATATACGGATCCAAAACACCACCAAGGAATGGGTTGGCCAAGATCGGCATCTGCTCGTGGCGCACGATCAATTAGAACAAGTCACCAGGCACAAGCATTTGATAATCAAAGAAGATCAATACGAACAGGTCGATGGTGACAAACATCAAAAGGCCGGGGGTGATCACAATAGCAAGATTGAGGGCAGCTTGTCCTCGAAAACGGGTATGGATCGACAAGATAAGATCGGCATGAATTATGCCGTCGATGCCGGCATGAACGTGCATGTGAAGGGCGGCATGAACGTCGTTATCGAAGCGGGCATGCAACTGACCATCAAGGCGGGCAGTTCCTTCGTCACAGTAGGGCCGCTGGGCGTTGATATCTCAGGGCCGATGGTAAAAATCAATAGCGGCGGCAGCGCGGGTAGCGGCGCCGGTTGCTCTCCCGATGCACCGATAGCGCCGCAGGAGCCGCAAACGGCAGTTACTTCGCAAGCAGGTGACCTAAGTACGACCCAAGCGGCTGAGCGCAGCACTAGCCCGCGTAGCCTGGACCCAATTCAAGTTGCGGGGTATCAGCGGCAACAGGCACAAACTTTGGCCAATGCCGCCCAGGCAGGTACACCGTTTTGCGAAGTATGTGCAGGTGGCTAATGCATCTAGGTCATTGGTTGCCATTAAATTACCGACTGATTGAATGAATGATGCGATGACCTCAAGCAATCACTGTCTGGACGCTGTTAAGGCGTTACTTTTTGAGCCTGCGACCGGGGCAAACGTGTTTGGCATTGTGGACGGCGCAGCGGTGCCTGAATTACCACGTTGGTTGACCGACTACGAAGGGGCATCAATCTGCCTGCTGCGTGGTGAGCTTGATGACGCTCTGGCTCGAGCAGCACCATATTTGGTCCAGCTAGAGTTTGGGTCGCCATTGCTTGATTGGCTTTTGGGGCTGCCCTGGGGGCAGCATTGGGGCGTGTTTTTGATCTCACAGGCCGGTTTTCGCGATTTACGGCAACATTGCCGCGTGCTGTTAACCGTCTATGATGAAACCGGCAGGCCCCTATATTTTCGTTATTATGATCCACGCGTGCTGCGGGTGTACCTGCCGACTTGCGATCAGGCCCAGGCAGCCGCATTCTTTGGGCCGGTGGACCGCTGCGTGATGGCCGCGGAAACTGAAAACACCTGGCTTGATTATCGCTTGAAGGCAGGCAAGCTTGTTTGTCAGACCTGTCTGGCCCATGCAATCTAGCGCTTGGCGTTCGACGCGTTCAGGAAAACCGGTTGTAATGTGGGTCGACGCTATGGCGCTAATACCTATTGAATGGCCCGCTGCCAATGACTCCCTGAGCACTTTGGAAGAAACATTTATCGCCACTGGGCGACGATGGATTGCTGCGTTTCATGCCGACCACCCGGCTTACACGACGTTGCTGCTATCGGACCCTCAAATGTTCGCCAGGCACTTAAAAAGTTTGCAAAAAGAAGGGGTTTTGGCCGGCAGCCACTATTGCGAATGGGGCAGTGGTGTGGGTCTGATCGCGGGGCTTGCCGCAATCAACGGTATGCGCGTCTTTGCTATCGAGCAGGACGCGGCGTTGGTCGCCGGGGCTCATGAGCTATTTGCGCAATTTGGTTTGCGCGGCCAGTTGGCGGTTGGCAGTTTTGTCCCGGCTATCGCGCCGGAGGACTTTGCCGTTCACGGCACTTATGGTGCGACTGACTGGCAGCCATCGACCCAGATCGATCCTTATGTCGCTATGGGGTGCCGGTTGGCCGAAATGGACTTGATTTATGCTTACCCTTGGCCCCGTGAGGTCGATATATATGCCAGCCTGTTCGAATTCGTGGCCTCGGCAGGTGCAGTGCTTTGGCTGTATCGGCAAGACGGAGCGCCGCTGTTGCTACGGAAAACCTGACAGACCTGTTATTGACCAGGGCAGTTCCTTTGCCGTAGTCCCTTAGGGTTAGGAGTGCGAGCTAGCTCGCTTGGGCTTCTTGCTCCTGCGCTTGCTGTTTGCGGACTTCTTCGTGAACCTGGGCCATGTCAACTTCCCGCACCTTGTCGATCAGCTCTTCCAATTGGTTGGCGGCGAGCATACCGGGTTGGGAGAACAGGATGACCTGCTCGCGGAAAATCATGAGCGTGGGAATGGAGCGAATTTGGAAATGCGTGGCCAGGGCTTGCTCTTCCTCGGTATTGACCTTGCAGAAGGCAACATCCGGATGGTTTTCAGAGACTTGCTCATAGATAGGGGCAAAGCTCTTGCAGGGACCACACCAGGGTGCCCAGAAATCGATCAGGACGATGCTGTTATCGGTGATGGTCTTTTCAAAATCGTTGGCGGTGAGCTCTTGGACAGCCACAATAAAACTCCTTGGGCGTTGGATTGAAGAGCCTAAGGTTAGCCTCAGACCCGCTAGGGTAGCATGAATAAACAGCCTAACATTGCTTGCCGGGCCGCGTCTCCCCCTAAATTGCGATCGCTCAAGGGCGAGTGTTCAAATCCGCGGCCGCTTGGCCCCATCGCGGCAGCAGTTGATGGGGTATCCGCAGGTGATCGAGCACCCTGGCCGCAATGAAATCAACCAAGTCGTCAATAGCCTGGGGCATGTGATAAAAGCCCGGATTGGCCGGCATGATAGTGGCTCCAGCCCGCGCCAGGCGCAACATGTTTTCCAGATGAATAATCGAAAGCGGTGTCTCGCGCAGTACCAGAATCAACGGCCGCCGCTCCTTCAGGGAGACATCCGCAGCTCGCTCGATCAAGTTGTCGCTGTTGCCTTGGGCAATAGCCGCCAGGGTCCCGGTAGTGCAAGGGCATACCACCATGGCCTCGGCCACTGCGGTGCCGCTTGCCACCGGGGCATTCCATTGCTCGCGCCCGTAAACCTGCAGCAATTCGGCCGGCAAGCCGAAATGCTCGGCCAGGTAGCGAGTCATTGCCCGGGGCTGAGCGGGCAATTGCAGCGCCGTTTCCATACCGATCACCACTTGCGCCGCCCGTGAGACCAACAAGTTTACCTGCACATGCGCGGCGGTCAGGCATTGCAGCAAGCGCAGGGCGTAGGGCATGCCGGAAGCGCCGGTAAGCGCCAGGGTGATCTGCCGACAAGGCTGCGCCGGCTGAGCCGAAGCGGTCAAGGGCAGCGTTCTCGCAGGCTTGTCAGCAAGCGGTCGTGCAGTCCCGCGAAGCCGCCATTGCTCATGATGACTACCCGGTCGCCGGCTTGCAGGGTCTGCAATAATTGCTGCAGCAATTCATCGATACTCCGTACAATACCGCCAGTTTCAGTTGGGCCGTTGGCGAGGGCGGTTGGTTCCCAGGCCAGCTCCGGGGCGGCATAGACCCAGGCGAGATCGGCGCCGGCGAGCGCTGGAGCCAGGCGCTCTCGATGCAGGCCCATGCGCATACTGTTCGAGCGCAATTCCAGTACGGCCACCAGGCGGGCAGCCGGGCGTTGCGCCCGCAGGCCCGCCAAGGTCGTGGCAATGGCCGTGGGATGATGGGCAAAATCATCGAAAATCTCGATACCGGCAACCCGGCCGCGCGATTGCAGGCGCCGGCGCACGCCCTGGAATTCGCCGAGTGCCGTGCAGGCGGTGGTTGGTGGGACATTGACATGGGCCGCCGCGGCAATCGCGGCGAGGGCGTTGGCGACGTTATGCCGGCCAAGCAAGGACCAGTGCACCTCGCCGACGGCCTCGCCGTGGTGTTGGACCGTGAAGGCCTGGCCGGCCGCATCCTGCAGGCGCGCCTGCCAGGCCGCCGCGTCGGCCAGGGCGTAGGAGTCAGTAGGGGTCCAGCAGCCCATCTGCAAGACGTCCTGCAGCGCCGGCTCGGCTGCGTTGACCAGGATGCGCCCGCTGCCGGGTACGGTGCGCAGCAGTTGATGGAATTGCCATTGGATCGCCGCTAAGTCAGGGAAAATATCGGCGTGATCGTGTTCGAGATTGTTCAGAATCAGGGTGCGAGGCCGGTAATGAACAAATTTGGAGCGCTTGTCGAAAAACGCCGTGTCGTATTCATCGGCTTCGATGACGAAATACGGGGCCTGGCCCAGGCGCGCCGATGTGCCGAAATTCGCCGGCACGCCGCCGATCAGAAAGCCCGGGGCATAGCCGGCCTGCTCCAGAATCCAGGCCAGCATGGCGGCTGTGGTGGTTTTGCCATGGGTGCCGGCGACCGCCAATACCCAGCGGTCCGGCAGGACTTGCTCGGCCAGCCATTGCGGGCCGGAGTTATAAGCCAGGCCGGTATCCAGGAGCTGTTCGATGATGGGCAGCCCCCGATGCATGACATTGCCGACGATGACCTGCTCAGGGGCAGGGCTGAGCTGAGCAGGCTCGTAGCCTTCGGTCAAGGCGATACCCAAGCCCTCGAGCTGCGTGCTCATGGGAGGATAAACGCCGCTATCGGCCCCGGTTACCCGATGACCGGCTTGCTGAGCGATTACCGCAATGCCGCCCATGAAGGTGCCGCAAATACCTAGAATATGGATATGCATTGGGCCAGGGTCCGCGATCAGGCTACCGGGGAGGACACAGTCGGGGCCGGGAACAGGCGCTGCATCAAGGCGGCGGACAGCAGCACGTAGCCTAAGGCGAATATCATCCCATAACCCAGTGAACGGGCCGACAAGGCCAGGCGAAAAATATGGGCATACAGCACCAATAGCCAGCCGGCAGCAAATAGATAGGTCAGGGCCACCCAAGCGCTCGGGTCTTGGCCCGCGTTGTACAACAGTGGCAGCATCAGGGTCGTCAGGATCGTGCCGGCGCCGAGCAGGGCGATCAGCGTTTGCAGCCAGCGCCGCGGATAGCCGCTGAGCAGCAGAATGAGCCAGGTGTAGCCGGCCAGAATCGCGAAGTCCAACAGGCCCTGTAGCAGGCTTACGGCAACCGGGAAATAGGGCAGCACCATCAGCCCCGTGACGATCACATAGACCAGCGAAACCAGCGTCAGCAGCAGCGTTGACGGCGGTAAATCCTGCGGGCCGCGCTTGAAAAGACAGAGTTGCAAGAAAGGCTCGACGAATACGTACATGCGGCGATGATCCCGACTATTGTGAGGCGTCCAAGGATTCGAGCTCCTCGAGCATCTCGAGTTCTTTGATCGGATCGAAGGATTGTTCGCTTAGCGGCGGATTGCCGTCATAGACCTTGTTCAGCCGCCGGTCGAGAAAGCTGTCACGAATGGTGGCATAGCGGTCCAGAGCCATTTGATTGACCACTTTCTCGGCGCCCATCAGATCGGCCCGCAGATCGACGGCGGCAAGCAAGTCGATGCCGCGCTGCTCGATGGTTGCCAGGTCGAGATAAGGCCAGGGGGTGGTATAGCGCGCGGCGACCAGGGTCGGGGCATCGCGCAGTGTGCTTGGGCCAAGCAGCGGCAAGATCAGGTAGGGACCTGAGGGTACACCCCAGTAGCCCAGGGTCTGACCGAAGTCTTCGTCGTGTTTTTCCAGCCCTAAGGACGAGGCGACATCGAACAGGCCGCCGATGCCCAGGGTGGTGTTGATGAGAAACCGCCCGGTATCGGTGGCCGCTTGCGCGAATTTCGCCTGCAGCAGATCGTTGACGGCCACGGTGATGTCATCGATGTTGGCGAAGAAATTACTGACGCCACGATCGACGATGCTAGGGGTAATGAGCTGATAGCCCCGCGCCAATGGCTTGATGAAAGCCCGATCCAAGGCATCGTTGAAGGCATACATCCGGCGATTGTAGTTCTCCAGCGGATCGCGGTTGGCCAACTCGCCGGGTGCCTGCGCCGGCGTGCTGGCGCAGCCGGCCGTCAGGATGACGATTAGCAGCACCACAAGGGTGGGTATGCCGCCGCACCGCAGCCTCATTGCGAGCCCTGCCGGTGGCGACCGCCGGTGCGCAGCCGCAAGGCGTGGAGCCGAATGAAGCCCGCAGCGTCGCGTTGATCATAAGCCCCGGCATCGTCCTCGAAGGTGGCGGCGGCGCTGTCGAACAGGCTGTCCCGCTCGGAGTAGCGCCCGGCGATGCTGACATTGCCTTTGTACAGCTTGACCCGAACCCGACCGTTGGCATGCGTTTGGCTGGCATCGATGGCCGCTTGCAGCATTTCGCGTTCCGGGCTCCACCAGTAGCCGTTATAAATAAGCGCGGCATAACGCGGCATGAGCTCGTCCTTAAGATGCGCGGCCTCGCGGTCCAAGGTCAGCGATTCGATGGCCCGATGCGCTTGCAAGAGCACCGTGCCGGCCGGGGTTTCATAACAGCCGCGAGATTTCATGCCGACATACCGGTTCTCGACGATGTCCAGCCTGCCGATCCCGTGAGCGGCGGCGATGGCATTCAGGCGCTCGATTAGCACGGCCGGACTAAGCGTTTCACCATCGAGGGCCACTGGATCACCCTGGTTAAAATCGATATCCAGATAAGTTGGCGTCACGGGTGCCTGCTCGGGCGCCACCGTCCAGCGCCACATGGTTTCCTCCGGCTCCGCCCAAGGATCTTCCAAGACGCCGCCCTCGTAGGAAATATGCAATAAATTAGCATCCATGGAGTAGGGCGAGCCGCCGCTGGTCTGGTACTCGACCGGGATATTATGCGCTTTGGCATAGGCCAGCAGCCGCTCGCGCGAGGTCAGTGTCCATTCCCGCCAGGGCGCGATCACCTGGATATCGGGGCGCAGGGCATAGGCGCCCAATTCGAAGCGGACCTGATCGTTGCCTTTGCCGGTGGCTCCATGGGCGATGGCGTCGGCACCCGTGGCTGTAGCGATTTCGACCAGGCGCTTGGCGATCAGCGGCCGGGCGATCGAGGTGCCGAGCAGGTATTCGCCCTCATACACGGTGTTGGCGCGAAACATGGGCAGGACGTAATCGCGCGCGAACGTCTCGCGCAGATCCTCGATATAAATCTCCTGGACCCCGAGTGCCTGTGCCTTGGTCCGGGCCGGCTCGACTTCCTCGCCCTGGCCGATGTCAGCGGTAAACGTCACCACTTCACAGCCATAGGTTTGTTGAAGCCATTTCAGGATCACCGAGGTATCGAGGCCCCCGGAATAGGCCAAAACCACTTTGTTGATTGCTGTCATCGTGTCCCCGTGTCAGCGTGGATCGCAAAGCGGTTAGTATACGCGCCCGAAGGCTGACTACGGTAGGCCATCCGAGCCGTTGCCGGGCTGCTGTTAACCGGCCTGCGCTGCGCTTTCTGGTCATGCTGTCGAAGCCGATGGCGAGCGTTCATGATTCGCTGCCATCAACCGGCACGAACCGGATGCGGACCCGCCGATTGGCCGCGTGGGCGATCGCGTCATCGCCTTCGGCGGCCGGGCGGGTTTCCCCGTACCAATGCAGCCGCAAGCGGCGTGGCGATACACCTGCTTTGATCAGATAGCGGGCTACCGCCCGGGCCCGGCGCTCGGACAGGCGCTCGTTATAGCTCAGCGCGCCTCGTGCATCGGCGTGTCCGGCCAGTCTGATGACAATGGTATGGCCCGCCTGCCGGGCTCGCTGGGCGAGCTGGTCGAGCGTCTGCGCCGCTGCCGGCTTGATGGCGGCGCGGTCGAAATCGAAATTGACCACGATATCCTGATCCTTGGCCGCCTGGCTAGACCGCACTTGGGCCTCGGTGAGCAACTGCCATTGCTCGTTGGCAATCAAGCTTTGCCGCAGATCCGCTTGGCATTGACGGAAGGCGCGCCGCTTCGTGCGCATGCCGATGGGCTGCAAGGTCACCTGCACGGCTGCCATCGCCGGGCCTTTGGGATGCTGTCGCAGGGCCACGACGCGGCCCTGTTCCAGCGCGTTCAGCAGGGTGACCGCCGGCCGGCCTTCGACCCGGATCGAGGCTTGACCAGGATTGATGGTGAGTTCGTAAACTCGGCGCCCGAGCAGTTCGCCCTGCCAGGATGCCGGTTGCACGGCTAAGTCTGCCTTGATAGGTTGCGCGGGCGTTCGCTGTAGCGCCACCGTTAACTGCAGCGGCTGCCAGCCGGCCTGCACAAACCGGGCAATGCCATAGCCAGGAATATCCTGGCGCAGCCGGCAAGCCTGGCCGCTGGCCTCTTCGAGCCACCAGTGAACGCTGTCGATCGCGGCGGCGAAATCCAGCCTGGCCGCCATCGCCGTTGCGCTCGCGCAACCGGCGCACAGCACGGCCAGGCCGGTCAGCCGCAGCACCGCTCGCACAACCTGCTTCGTATGCATACCTTTATCCGCTCGAGGCGAGTAAACTTTATAATCAGACCTCGTTAAGGCAGTCGCTGTTCGATTGCTCGGCATTAATGATATTAACCGATTGAGCCAAGACCTAAATGCTGCATCTTCTCGACAAAGCCAAGCAAATCCAGCTCGTCATTTTCGACGTCGATGGTGTGCTCACCGACGGCAGCCTGTTTCTCGGTGATCATGGCGAAGAGTACAAGGCGTTCCATTCCCGCGATGGGCACGGCATGCGCATGCTGCAGGATTACGGTGTGCGCATCGCGATCATTACCGGCCGCCGCTCTCAGGTGGTCACCCACAGGATGCAAGACCTCGGGGTCGAGCTGGTCTTTCAGGGTCATCGCGACAAGCTGCCGGCGCTCGAGCGTATTCTGCAGGATACTGGTATCGATGCCGAGCATATCGCCTATGTCGGCGACGATGTGGTCGATCTGCCGGTCATGGCACGGGTCGGCTTGGCGATTGCAGTCAATGACGCCCATCACTGGGCCCAACAGCATGCCCATTGGGTGACCGCGCATGCCGGTGGCCGCGGCGCCGCCCGCGAGGTCTGCGAGTTCATCCTCGAGGCCCAAGGCAAATTGTCCCAGGCCCTGGGTGATTATCTGACATGAGGCGCTGGCAGCTCGGCTTGATTGGCGTGGCGGCCTTGTCGGTGCTGCTCGCCTCCTGGCTGCGTAACGAGCGGGGCGCAGCGACCGAACCGCTGGTGCTTAATGCCGGCCCAGACTATTACATGACCGACTTCGTGCTGTATGTCAGCGATGCCCAGGGCCGCCCCGCCTATCGACTGCAAGCCGAGCGCTTTGCCCATCTGGCCGCCGACGATACCGGCGAACTGGTCAAGCCCGAGTTTACTCTGCAGCAGCCTGCGGGGCCGCCCTGGGTGATGCGCGCCGCGGATGGCTGGATCGGCCCCCAGGGGGCCGAGTTGTATCTGATCGGCGGGGTGACCATGGCGCGCACCCGTAGTGAGGACGAGCCGGCGATTCGGGTAACCACCGAGGATCTGCGGGTGCGTCCCAAGGATCGGGTGGCCAGCACCGATTTGACCGTGGTCGCGACTAGCGGTCCGCATCGGCTTCAGGGCGTCGGTATGTTCGCTGATCTGGCGCGTGAGCGCATGCAATTGCTTGCTGACGTGACAGGCCGTTATGTGCCCTAGCGCGGGGGTGCGGAGGATGCTTTTGGCATTGCTCCTGCTTTTGCTGCAAGGATTGTTGGCGGTGCCGGTCCTGGCCCGTAGCGCTGATGCCGAGCAGCCGGTGCATATCGAGTCCGATCGTGCCGAGTTGGATAAGCAGGCGGGGGTGGGCCGGTATATCGGCAATGTTCGCATTACCCAGGGCAGCATGCGCATCAACGCCGCTGAGCTGCGCATCTTTATCGCCGGCAATCGCATCGATCAGATGATTGCCTCGGGGGCGCCGGTTACCCTGCGGCAAGTGACCGATGACGGCCGCGAAATCCAAGGCAAGGCCCAGCGGATCGTTTACCGGGCCAAGGCCAATGAGGTCAGCCTCGAGCGCCGGGCCGAGCTTTGGCAGGGCGGCAATCGTTTCGCGAGCGAGAAAATTACTTACAACATCAATACCGGCGTGGTTACGGCGGGCACGGGGCAAGCCGGCGAGCGGGTCGAGGTCCTTATTCAGCCGAATGCCATCGAGACTACCCGGTCCCAGCAAAACGACAAGCCCCCGCCTCATGACGACGACACCGGCCCGGCGGCCGGCCAGCCATGAGCGAGCTCAATGCCCGCAATCTGTGCAAACGCTATCGCCAGCGGGCGGTGGTCAACGGTGTCAGTGTGCAGGTCAAAAGCGGCGAGGTGGTGGGCCTGCTCGGGCCCAACGGGGCAGGCAAGACCACTTGCTTTTACATGATTGTCGGGCTGATCGCTTGTGATTATGGCTATATCCAGCTGCGGGAGCGCGATATTACGCATATGCCCATGCACGCCCGCGCGCGCTTAGGCGTAGGCTATCTGCCCCAGGAGCCCTCCGTGTTTCGCCGGTTGACGGTGGCCGATAATATCCTGAGTATTCTCGAGCTCCGCCGCGAGCTCAAACGGCGCGATCGTAAGGCCCGGCTGCAGAAGCTGCTCGATGATTTGCAGATCGGTCATATCCGCGCCAGCCTGGGCATGAGCTTGTCGGGCGGCGAGCGCCGGCGCGTCGAAATTGCCCGGGCCTTGGCGGCCGAACCGGCCTTTATTCTGCTGGACGAGCCGTTCGCCGGGGTCGATCCCATTTCCGTGGTGGACATTCAACGCATCGTGGCGCATCTGACCGAGCGCCGCATCGGGGTTCTGATTACCGATCATAATGTCCGCGAAACCTTGGGGATTTGCGAGCGGGCCTATATCATGAGCGAAGGACAAGTGATTGCCGAGGGGGCGCCGGAAGCCATTCTGCGCAATCGGCAGGTCCGCGATGTGTATCTTGGCGAGGCCTTTCGGTTATGAGCCGGCGGGTTTGCCTGCAAGTCCCTGCCGTTTTTGGGTACACTCTGACATGAACGGGTCTATACATAACGCCTAGGCTGGCGCGCGGTTCGGCCTGCCGGTTGCCCCTGGTTTACCCGCGACTGCTAATATCAGTATAACGATACAGCCGTGTTGAGCAGAGGCGCGGCTCGGCCGCCGGCTCAGCAGACCGGCCACAGCCATTTCTGTTCACGCCACTGGTTGCTCATTGCGATAGATGCTTAAGCCAACGGTTCAACTGCGACTCGGTCAGCAGCTTACTATGACGCCGCAATTGCAGCAGGCCATCAAACTGCTGCAATTATCCACGCTCGAGCTTCAGGGCCAAATTCAGCAGGCCTTGGAAGAAAACCCCATGCTTGAGCTGGCTGAGGGTGAAGAGGCGGAGGCTGGCGCGATCGACGAGGCGGTCAGTAGCCAATCACCCGAACCAGCCGCTCCGGAGGCGGCGGAGGCGGGGGGCAATGCAAACGATGATACCGGCGATGCGGACTCGGCCATGAGCGGCGAGGAGCGTGCCGCCGGTGAGTCTACCGATGAAATCCCCCAAGACCTGGCGGTCGACAGCTCCTGGGACGAAATTTACGACATCGCGCCGGCGCACACGGGGACCCCGGAGGTCGATGGCCGTGATCTGTTCGAAAATCAAAGCGACGGCGAGGAAACCCTGCGTGATCATCTCATGTGGCAGCTTGATCTCGCCCCCCTGACCGATCAAGACCGTTTGATCGCCACGGCGATTATCGATGCCGTGGACGAGGATGGCTTTTTGCCTGCTGCAGAAGGTGAGGCGTTTGTCGCCAATCTGGCCGCTGTGCTCGAGATCGAGGCGGCCGAAGTTGAAGCTGTTCGCCGCTGGGTGCAGCAGCTCGACCCGATCGGTTGCGGCTCGCTGCAGGTGGGCGAGGTCCTGGCCATCCAACTGCATGCGCTGCCCACCGATACGCCCTGGTTGACGGCGGCGATGCACCTGGTGGAGGATTATCTGGACCTGTTGGGCAATCGTGACTACAAGGGGTTGATGCGCAACCTACAGCTGGAGCGCGACGAGCTGCAAAACGTCCTGGCGCTGATTCAGGGATTGAATCCGCGGCCAGGGGCCATGTTCGCCCAGACCAGCACGTCTTACGTGATCCCGGATGTGTTCGTGGTCAAGCGCGAGGGCCGCTGGCATGTCGAGCTCAACCCGGAAACCGCTCCGCCGTTGCGTATCAATCAGCAGTATGCCGCTATGATCAAGCGCGCCGATCAAAGCGCGGACAACACCTATCTGCGCAACAATCTGCAAGAGGCCCGCTGGTTCATCAAGAGCCTGCTCAGCCGCAACGAGACGCTGTTGCGAGTTGCTGCGGCCATCGTCGACCGGCAGCGGGCGTTTCTCGATTATGGTCCGGAGGCAATGAAGCCCTTGGTTTTGCGCGATATCGCCGATCAGCTGGAATTGCATGAATCGACCATCTCCCGGGTCACTTCACAGAAGTACATGCATACGCCGCGCGGCGTGTATGAGCTCAAGTATTTCTTTTCCAGTCATGTCAGTACGACCGACGGGGGGGAATGCTCGGCTACCGCCATTCGCGCCATGATTCGCAAGCTCGTTGACGAAGAAGATAGCAACAAACCGTTGAGCGACAACAAGATCGCCGCCATTCTCATGGAACGCGGTATTAATGTGGCCCGGCGGACTGTCGCCAAATATCGCGAGGCCCTGCAAATCCCTTCGTCGAATGAGCGCAAACGGCTTGCTTGAGTCAGGCCTTGGCGGACCGGACCATGGTCTCGAGTTCGCGCCGCGAACTGCGGCGTGTGATATGCGCTTTTCCCGGCCATGACGAGGCCGGCCCATGCCGTGGCATTCACGGTGTTTCTTGAGTCAGTGCCCTGGACGGGCCCAACCGCGGTCTATCAAACCGACTGGAGTAGTACTATGCAAATCGATCTAACCGGCCAACACGTGGATATCACGCCCGCCATGCGGGACTATGTCAAAGGCAAATTCGAACGCCTGGAACGGCATTTCGATCATGTTATCGATGTCCATGTCGTGCTGAGCGTCGAAAAACAGCGCCATCAAGCCGAGGCGGCACTGCGTATGAGCGGTGGCAAAATCCATGCGACAGCCGAGCAGGGCGATATGTATGTGGCCATAGATGATCTTGTCGACAAACTCGATCGCCAACTGGTCAAGCACAAGGAAAAGAGCAAGGATCACCGCCGCAATGAAACAATCGATTCCGCGGAGGTCTTATAGCCGGCTTATGAATATCGGCGATCTTCTCAGCGCGGAACGTGTAGCCGAGCACGCCGACGTGACGAGCAAAAAACGTGTGCTTGAACTCCTCGCGGAGATGATCGCCGGTGCCTCACCGCAGCTCTCTCGAAGCGAGGTCTTCGAGAGCCTGCTGAACCGCGAACGCCTCGGCAGTACCGGCCTCGGCCGAGGCGTTGCCTTACCGCACGGCCGCCTGACTGGCATACAGCAAACCATCGGGGCCTTCATCCGCCTGACGGCCGCGGTCCATTTCGACGCCCCCGACGACCAGCCTGTCGACCTGTTGTTTGCTTTGATCGTACCCGAGCAATGCACGGATACGCATCTGCAAATGCTGGCGCAATTAGCCGAAATGTTCGGTGATCAGCATATGCTCAAGCGTCTGCGCAGTGCCCAGGACACACCGGCGCTGCTGACGGCGATCCGGGCTTGGCAGCCGGAGCAACATGCAGCCTCTTAAGGAGCGACATTGGCCGAATGCCGGGACACAGACAGAGCCGAAAAATTGACTTCAACGCCTGAGATTGCCATCCCGGATGTTCTCGAGGCTTTGGGCAGGCAGCTCGAGCTGACTGTCTGGGTGCAGCCAGCCATTCCCCGGCCGCTGCAGCCCATGCAGCGCGACCCTGGGCCGGCTAGTTTGGCCGGCCGCTTGTTGGAATCCTATCCGCCGCTGTTCAATGTGGTCGATCAGGCTGAATACCCCTGGCTGGTCGCGCAGTCAAAAGACGCTTTGAGTAGCTGGTTGCAGCAGCAGCGGCAAACCGGCCTGGGTGCCTTAGTGCTGGCCAACGGCCTGAGTCTACCGCAGGCCTTGCATGCCGCCGCCCTGGCCAATGATTTGCCGGTGCTGGCCTCGCCGCGGAGTTGCGAGCAAGTGATCAGTACGCTGCGGGTTTATCTGAGCAGGCAGTTTGCCCCCAAGCTCATCATGCACGGGGTATTTCTGGAAGTGGGTGGCTGCGGTATCTTGATTCGCGGCGCCAGCAATATCGGCAAGAGCGAGCTGGCCCTGGATTTGATTAACCGCGGCCATCGCTTGATCGCCGACGATGCTCCCGAAATCATGCGCCTTGGACCCAATTATCTGGAGGGCAGTTGTCCTGAGCTGCTGCGGGGTTTTTTGGAGGTGCGGGGCCTGGGCGTGCTGAATATCCCGGCCATGTTCGGCAACAATGCCGTTCGCCAAAGTAAGCAGCTTGTGCTGATTATCGATTTGACACCAGCGGGGCAGCTCGCCAGCGATCCTGAACAGCGGTTGTGGGGGATCACCGAGCAGCGCACCATTCTTGGGGTCAGCGTCGATGCGGTGGTGCTGCCGATTTGCCCGGGCAGCCAGCTCGCCGTGCTGGTTGAAGCGGCGGTGCGCAACCATCAGCTGCGCGTTCATGGGTATAATGCCGCGGTGGATTTCGCGGCCCGCCAACAACGCTTGTTAGCCGATCTGCAGCCATGCGATTAACCATTGTCAGCGGTTTGTCAGGGTCCGGCAAGACCATTGCCATGCATGCCCTGGAAGATGAATGCTTCTACTGCATCGACAACCTCCATTTGCAGCTGTTGCCAGCGTTTATGCAGCTCCTGGAAGGGCCGGAGCTGCAGCAGCACGACAACATTGCCATCAGTATCGATGCGCGCAGCGGCATCGAGCAGCTCCAAGATTTCGAGCGCATCGCCCTGCAATTGCGGCACGCCGAGTTCCCGGTGGAAATCTTGTTCCTGCAGGCCGAGCTCGATACCCTGATCCAGCGGTTTAGCGAAACCCGCCGCAAGCATCCGTTGACCGGGCCGGGCTGGCCGCTGGTCGAAGCGATCAAGCAGGAGCGCCAATTGCTCTCGGCAGTGGCGGCGCAGGCTGATCTGATTATCGATACCACCCACACTAGCGTGCATGAGGTGGTTGATCTGATCAAAGCGCGTGTCAGGGGCACCAAGGCGTCTCCCATGTCGCTGCTGCTGCAGTCTTTCGGCTTCAAGCACGGCGTACCGCTGGATTCCGATTTCGTGTTCGACGTGCGCTGTCTGCCGAATCCGAATTGGGTTCCCGGCCTGCGTAACCTGACCGGGCGTGATGTGCCCGTGGCCGACTATCTGCGCCAGCATCGGTTGGTCGAGCAAATGCTTACCCATGTGCGGGATTTCCTGGATCACTGGGTGCCGCGTTTTCAACAGGAAAACCGCAGCTATTTGAGCGTCTCCGTCGGCTGCACGGGCGGGCGGCACCGGTCGGTGTATCTGATCGAACGCTTGCGCGAGCATTTTGAAGCCGGCCGGGAATACAGCGTGACGACCCGTCATCGCGAACTCGGTTGAGCTTGTTATCATGGCGGTTGGTTTGCTTACCATCACCCATGACCGTATTGGCGCCAGCCTGATCGCCACGGCCCAGGCCATGCTGGTTACTTGCCCGCTGGTCGTGGATCATCTCGAGGTTACCCTGAGTGCCGATCCCGACTGCGTCTATGAGCAGGCCCGCGCCCTCGCGCAGCAGCTGGATGGCGGTGCGGGTGTCCTGGTGCTTACCGATATGTACGGTGCCACCCCTGCCAACATCGCCCAGCGCTTGCTGGCCGAGCCGGGGGTGCGAGTGATCAGCGGCATCAACCTGCCCATGCTGATCCGCGTGTTGAATTATCCAAATCTGCCGCTCGATGAACTGGCCGCTAAAGCCCTCTCCGGCGGCCATGACGGGATTATCGCAAGCTAGCTCAAGCCATGCTGCAAAAGACCCTGACCATTATCAACCGTCTCGGCCTGCATGCCCGGGCTGCCGCCAAATTCGTCGGGTTAGCCTCGGGCTATCGCTGTGACGTTCAGATTGAAAAAGCCGGCCGTCGGGTCAACGGCAAGTCGATCATGGGCGTGATGATGCTTGCGGCCAGTCGCGGCAGCGAAGTGACCCTGTATCTCGATGGCGAGGACGAGGAGCAAGCCTTGCAAGCCCTGCAGACCCTCATCGAGAACCGTTTCGACGAAGGCGAATAAGGCAGGCGCTTGTCTGCCGCGACCGGGTAGTACTGCCTGACGGGCTCGCCTTACGCCCCGAGCCGAAGCCGCTTAGCGACCGGCCCAGGGCGCACGATGGCAATGCCGTAACGGTTCCGGTCAGGCCGATTTTGCGGCGCGTTCCTTGCGGGCGGCTTTAGGGTCGGCGATCAAAGGCCGGTAGATTTCCACGCGATCATGCTCATTGAGTGGTGTATCTTTCTTCACGACCTTGCCAAAAATACCGATTTTTTGCTTGTGCAAATCGATATCATGAAACCGTTCTAAAATTCCGGATTCCAGTACGGCCATTCCGGCGGTAGTGCCGGGAACGACTTGTAGCGGAATGATGATTTGCTCCTCAGGCAGCGCGTAGGCTACCTCAACGGGAATGGTTTGCGCTTCCACCATAAACCTCTTGGGCACGTTGAACAAAGGCGTCTACCATGGAGTTGGCGAGCTGATTAAAGATTGGGCCGACCGTCATTTTTAGCAAGCGCGAGGCAAACTCGAACTCCAACGCCAGCGAGACGCGGCAGGCATCATCCGGCATGGCCTTGAAGCGCCAGACTCCTTCCAGGCGCTGGAAGGGGCCTTCCACCAGACGCATGTTGATCATCTCGCTGGGCCAGAGCTGGTTCAAGGTCGTGAAAGACTTGCGCAGACGCCCTTTGGCCAGCTCGATGCAGGCCTTGACCTGATCGGCATCCGACCACAATACCTTGGCAGAGTGACACCACGGTAGAAACTCGGGATAAGAGGGGACATCATTGACCAGTTCATACATCTGCGTCGGGGTGTAATGCACCAACGCGCTGCGATTTACGGTAGGCAATCGAACTTCATCCCATTAAAACCAAAACCAAACCCCGGTCAGCCCTATGGCTGACCGGTCGAACTTGCAAATAGTATTCTCAAAGGATACCAATCTGGCTCAGAAATACCAAAAGTACCAACAATGGCGCAATGAATCGGATCAAGAAATACCACAGGCGGAAGCCGAGGCCATTGCCGATGTCCATTTCATGCTCGACCGACCCCCGTGACATGATCCAACCGACGAAAATCGCGATCAGCAGGCCGCCTAGCGGCAACATAATGTTGGCGGTTAGGAAATCCAGGGACTCGAAGATGGTCAGACCGAATAGTGTGAAGTCTTGGAGAAGATTGAACGACAGGATGGTGCCTATCCCGAGCAGCCAAATAAAGATGCCGCCGGTGGCAGCCGCCATGATACGGCTCAAGCCCCGATTTTCGGCCAGCCAGGCGACGATGGGCTCCATCAGCGAAATCGCCGAGGTCCAGGCGGCGAACAATAACAATAGGAAAAACGCCGTGCCGACCCAGACTCCGCCGGGCATCTCGCCGAATGCTAAAGGTAGTGTCTCGAAAATTAAGCCGAATCCGGCATCCGGTTCCAGCCCATAGGCAAATACCATGGGGAAAATGGCCAGGCCAGCTACCAGGGCGACTAATGTGTCAGCGGCCGCGACGGTGAAGCTAGTCCCGGCGATCGAGGTATGATCGGGCAGATAGGAGCCATAGATCATGATCGCACCCATGCCCAGACTCAGGGTGAAAAAGGCTTGGCCCATGGCGTCGAGGATCATGCTCGGGTTAACGGCGCTGAAATCGACCGAGAACAGAAATTCATAGCCCGCCACGAAATCGCCTTCGACCACCGCATAGCCCATCAGGAATAGCAGCAGCACGAGCAGGGTGGGCATCAGTATCTTGACCGCCTGTTCTAGTCCGGAGCGGACCCCGCGTGCAGCTACGACGACGACCATCGCCATGAAGATGGTATGCCAGGCGAGCAATCGCTCCGGATCGGCGGTCAGGTTGGCGAGCATCGCCTGAGCTTGCTCGGCGGTGATTCCGGTGAAAACCCCGCCGATGGCGCGCACGGTATAACCGGCCGTCATGCCCGCGATGACGCTGTAAAATGACAGGATGAGCAGCCCCGACAAGACACCCAGCCAGCCCAGCAGGATCCAGAAGCCCGAGGTTCGCTCCTCCTGCGCCAGGGTGCGCATGGTATTGATGGGGCTTTGCCGGCCACGCCGACCGAGCAGGATTTCGGCGATCATGATGGGCAAGCCGACCATCGCAATCGCCAACAGGTACACCAGCACAAAGGCGGCTCCCCCATTGTCTCCCGCCATATAAGGGAACTTCCAAATATTGCCGAGCCCAACGGCCGAGCCCGTAGCCGCCAATATAAATATGAGCTTAGACGACCACTGCCCGTGTATGGATACGCGTTTTTGCATGCCACACCTTCTTTTCGTGTTAACCAAGGGGTCGTGCCCCTGTGTTGTGGGCACGTGTGCTTTGCCACTGCGTTACAATGGCATTACGATGAAAACTCAAATCCCGTACTTATAAAGGCACATGAGTAAAAAGAAGCAGTCACAATCCAGCACGGGCGGCAGCACCATCGCTTTGAACAAGCGTGCCCGCTTTGACTTTGCCATCGAGCAACGCTTCGAAGCAGGACTGGTACTCGAGGGCTGGGAAGTCAAAAGCTTGCGTGCCGGACGGATACAGCTTAAAGAAAGCTACGTCATGATCAAAGATGCCGAGGCTTGGCTGTTCGGCGCGCACATCTCGCCGCTGCCTACAGTCTCCAAACATGTCTCCCCCGATCCACGCCGCAACCGCAAGCTGTTATTGCACGGCGGCGAGCTGGATAAGCTCATTGGCCTGGTCGAGCGGCGGGGTTACGCCCTCATGCCCTTGGCGATGTATTGGAAAAAGGGCTTGGCCAAGCTGGAAATCGGGCTGGGCAAGGGTAAGAAGGCCCATGATAAACGCGAAACGGAAAAGGCCCGCGATTGGCAGCGGGAGAAAGCGCGGGTTCTTAAGGAGCACTGATCGGTCGGCTCGGTTGCTTGCAACCGAGCCGGTGCCGGCATTTGGCTGCGGCGGGGCGGGTTGAAACCCGCCCTACGGCAACTGGATTGGGTCGGTTTCGACCGAGCGGTGCCGGCATTTGGCTGCGGTGGGGCGGGTTGAAACCCGCCCTACGGCAACTGGTTGGGTCGGTTTCGACCAAGCGGTGCCGGCATTTGGCCGCGGTGGGGCGGGTTGAAACCCGCCCTACGGCAACTGGATTGGGTCGGTTTCGACCAAGCGGTGCCGGCATTTGGCTGTGGTGGGGTGGGTTGAAACCCGCCCTACGGCAACTGGTTGGGTCGGTTTCGACCGACCCAATGCCTGGAAGTTAAAACAACGGGCGCAGAGCGGTTAATTGCTAGCCTGCATTGCGGACCACAGGCAACGTCCGCCGCTCGCCTTGTCAATGACTTCCAGGACCTTGGCATGCGCCTGCAGCTCCGCAGCACTGGCCGCGATGACCGGCAGCCGGGACCGCTCGGCGGCGACCGGGCGGGGGCGTGCGCCGGCTTCGCCAGCATCGGCGTGCCCCAGGGCCAGGCTGCTCTGGCCGCCGGTGAGCGCGAGATACACTTCTGCCAACAAACGCGCGTCCAGCAGGGCGCCGTGCAATGCGCGCCCAGAATTGTCGACTTGGTAGTGCTTGCACAGGACATCTAAGCTGTTGCGTTGGCCCGGACGTTTGCGTCGTGCGAGCACCAGGGTATCGACGATGTGATGATAGGCGGCCAGATGCGACCACTGCCCGCCGACCCGCGCGAGCTCCTGGTCGATAAAGCCGACATCGAAGGGCGCATTGTGTATCAGCAGCTCGTCGGCGCCTTGCAGATACGCCATGAAATCCCCGACGACTTCGGCGAAGCGCGGCTTTTCGGCCAACAGGGCTTGATCGAGCCCGTGCACCGCCAAGGCTCCCTCATCGACCTCGCGTTCAGGGTTGAGATAACAATGGAAGTCGTTGCCGGTAAGTCGGCGATCTTGCAGCTCGACGCAGCCGATTTCCAGAATGCGATGGCCTTCACTGGGCTCCAGGCCGGTTGTTTCGGTATCCAGGACGATTTGTCGCAATGCATTTACTCCGCTAACAGGGCGTCGATGGCCTGATTGGCCAGGGCATCGACGCGGTCATTTTCCGCATGGCCGCTATGGCCCTTGACCCATTGCCACCGGACCTGATGGCGTTGGGCGAGGGTGTCGAGGCGCTGCCACAGATCGGCGTTTTTGACCGGCTGGCGAGTGGCGGTGCGCCAGTTGTTGCGTTTCCAGCGAGCCAGCCATTCGGTGATGCCCTGCATGACGTAACGCGAATCGGTGGTCAGCACCAACGGTGTCGGCCGGGTCAAGGCTTGTAGGGCTTGAATCGCCGCCATGAGTTCCATGCGATTGTTGGTGGTATGCGGCTCACCCCCTTTGAGCTCGGTCTCTTTGAGTACTTCGCCAGTCGGCCCTATCGCTCGCAGCAAAACGCCCCAACCGCCAGGGCCGGGGTTGCCGCGGCAGGCGCCGTCGGTAAAGGCCTGGATTTCATTCGCCATGGCTGGCTCGGCCGATAGTGGGTTCGGCGATTTTGCCGGGCAGCAAGCCATGCCGCGGCTGCCAGCGCGGTTTGATGGGCGTCAGGGTGGCGACGCGCTTGCGGGCCAGGACCAGATAAACACCGCCAAAATAGCGCCATAGCCGCCGGCCGGCATATTCCAACGGCTGGCAGCGGCGCATCAAGCCGGTATGCTGGCAGGGAGGGCGAAACATCATATAATGCGTTTGTAAAACATCCATGCCAAGCAAGTCCAGCCAATCGTGGGTTCGCATCACCGAGTAAAACCGGCCGCACCAGGGCGGCCCATGGCGTCGCAGCCGGGCCAGCCGCCAGATGCCGAACAGACTCATTGGGTTGAATCCCATGATCAGTAAATGCCCCTCCGGCACCAGGCTGCGCTCTGCCTCGCGCATGACTTGGTGGGGATCCGGGGCGAAATCCAGGCTATGCGCCAATAACAATAGGTCCAAGCTGGCTGATTCAATGGGTAAGGCGGCCGGATCGGCTTGCAGGCAGCCCGGATAAGCGGCGATATCCAGGCAGCCGCGATGGCGGATCCGGCTGGCAGCCAGTAAGTCGATGCCCGGCGCAATGGCGCCGATTTGCAGGGCGTAAAATCCGAACAGGCGGGGCAGCAGTTCATCGAAATAAGGCAGCAGCTCAGTCAACAAAGCCTGGCCGACCCGTGAGCCATACCAGACTCGCAGGCGCTCGCTCATCGTTGCTGGGTGCAATTCGCATTGCAGCGGCTTGGTCATGGTTTGTCCATGTTTCGGGCTGCGCGTCGTGTTTCGGACATGAACCGCTTCACTCATTAAGAATTCTCAATCAGTATACTGAATCCGGATCGGCAACCCTATGATCATGGCCATGGCATTCTTATCAATTGTTTCATAAGTTTTCGCACCCCTGCCCTCTAGGGCACTGCCATTAAGTTAAGCGCATGCGCTGCCCGGCAAGGGCGCTGTAGGGCGGGTTTTAACCCGCCTCGCCGAGCTTTCATGCAGGCGAGGCGGTCGGTTGAAGCTGCCCCTACCCGGCGCTGCGTCGGTAATTTGCAGTGTCTTCCGCTTGTCCCTGACCCGTTTGCTGGGTAAGCTGGCAGACCAGGCATTAGCAAACGACAGGGGTCCCCATGCGCTTAGCCCAGAAGGTGTTCCCATGAGCGCAGCCAGCGTCTTTTTTTTGGGGCGGATACTGCCATGATTGAGTGGGCTGGTTTATCGGATGTCGGCAAGGTGCGCTCGCAAAACGAGGACTGCATCGGCCAAGCCGAGCAAATTGATTTGTTGGTCGTTGCCGATGGTATGGGCGGCCATCACGCAGGTGAAATCGCTAGCCGCATCGCGGTCGATACCATCCTCGAGCAACTCGAACAAATTGACGAGCTGCCTGCTTCCCATGGCATTGACCCCGCCACCGGCTGCAGTGAGCTCGGGCTTGCCATGCGCCAGGCCATCGTTCAGGCCAATCGCCGCATTTATGCCCAAGCTCAGCGCAATCCGGAACAGTTCGGCATGGGAACGACGGTTGTTACCTGCATCTTGCGCGATGGCCATATTCATTTTGCCTATGTGGGCGATTCCCGGCTTTATCGCTATCGCGGCGGCGATTTCACCTGTCTGACCCAGGATCATACGGTGCGCCAGGAGGTCATAGATCGCGGTCTTCACGCTGGCCGCACCCAGGAGGTGCACACGCCGGGTCATATCATTACCCGGGCCCTCGGGGTCGGGCCGAGTGTTGCCATTGATGTGCGCGATACCCTGGCCTTACCCCATGATTTGTTTCTCTTGTGCACCGATGGCCTGTACGACATGCTGACGGATGCCGAGATCGCCACTTTGTTGAGCAAGCATGCAAACAATTTGGCGCAGGCCGCCGAGGCTTTGGTTGCCCGCGCCAATGACCGTGGCGGCAAGGATAATGTTTCCGTTATGCTGGCTCGCGCGGCGCCGCGGCAGGCCCGCCGCCATGGGCCCTGGTGGGCCCGTCTGTTCAAGCGCGCTAGGGTAAACTGAAGCCGGGATTATTGGACAATGGCACCGAAGCTAGTGTGGCAAAATGCAGCGCAACAAACCCACGAATTTACCATCGAACAGGACTGCGTGGTGATCGGCCGGGCCGCCAGCAATCATCTGCAGTTTCCTAATCGGGCGGTCAGTCAGCACCATGCTCGGTTTATTCGTCTGCTCAATGATGTGTTTCTCGAGGATCTCGATAGCACCAACGGCACCTACGTCAATCAGGCGCCTGTCAAGAAAAGGGTGTTGCGCCATGGCGACCGGATCACGATCGGCCGTGAGCTGCTGCATTTCATGTGTCCGGTCACGCAGCGCGGCGCGCTGGAGGAGCGGACTGCTGTGCCGCCCAAACCGCAAGCCGCAGCGATGCCACCCGACCGGGTGCAAGCCGCCACGAGCAAACCCGCTACACCGGCGTCGGCAGCCAGTGCCACGGTTGTCCAGGCCGACTCGCCGGCGGCACCGTTGGGTTCATTGTGGGTGGAAAGCGGGACGCAGGCGGGCACTACCATTCCCCTGCAGCGCGGGGTCACGACCCTCGGCAACCCTGGGGAAGCCGTGGTTGCGATCTCCAAACGGGGCAGCCAGTTCTTTGCCATGCTTATCGATACCGGCAACAGCCGGCAGGTCCCGACCCTCAACGGCAGTCCGCTGCGCGCCCAGGGCAAGGCCCTGCAGGATGGCGATCTGATTACTACCGGTAACGCTAACATGCGGTTTCGCCAATCTGCTTAGACGCTTGCCAAGTGTTACTGTCAGTGGCAAACCTGCGCCCAAGCCAGAGGGCCCTGCGCCAGCAGCAGCCTGCGCAGGTCTGAGCAAGGCTGATAGGCAATCAGCCCAGGTCGAGGTGGGGAATGAACAGGCCCGCGCGTCAGCCAAGCAAGACTTAGGGATTAGCGTTGCCCGGCCGGGATTCGCACTAACCGGGTCCCGGATAAGCGGTCATAGAGTGTGCTGCGCTCGCCATCGAAACCGGCCCAGGCGATGGCCATGCCACCCGGTAGGCAGGCCAGGAGGACCAGCCAGACAGGCGGGTTGTGCAGATTTGCCCAGCTCAGGGCAATGAGCAGTGAGCCCCAGCTCGCCAAGGCCAGGAGATAACGGGTTAGGGCTTGCCGCCAGTTGATCCGCTGGCCTTGGGGGGTTAGAAGCCAGAGCTGCCAGGTTTTCATGCCCAGGGTTTGGCCACGTAGCACCCAAAAGCCACCAAAAAACAAAAAACCGATGGCCAGGGGATAAAGGCTGAACAAGGGATGCTGCACGGCGCCGCCGGTGGGGTAGATCACGATCAGCACCGCCAGAAAGAGGATGGCCAGGATCAGCAGGCCATCGTACAGCATGGCGGCGAGGCGGCGCATGAAGCTCGCGGGAATGCGTGCTTGAGCGACGGCTAAACGGCTAGATGTCGACATGGTGTTTATCCTTAGTGTTTTTGGCTTTTGCCGGTTATCGCGGCGCGTTACTATGCGCCTGAGATTGGCTTGCAGCGGTTGCCGAGGCAGCGGTTGCCGAGATAGGCCCACCCCGACATTATCTCACCTGAGGAGGTGCGCATGGGTGCCATTGCCGATTTGATGAAGTTACCGGGGGTCATGGTTGCCGGCGAGTATGCCGGCCATGGCGATAGTTGTGATTATCAGGGGGAACTGGATACCGAAATGGCGCGCCTGGCCACTATCATGTGCCGGGCGACCACCCTGGGCGTTACCATGGAAGGCGAGATGTTGCAGGGGCTGTGCGCTCATTCTCATTGCGGCTTCTTGCCGGTCATGGGTTGGACCGTCACCGGGCCGCGCTATACCGTTTGTGTGCTGGGCCGGCTGTTTTGTTTCATGGCCAATGGTCAGGCGCCGATCAACGATGTGCTGGCGGTGATGCAGCGGTTCGTCGCCGACCGCACCGAGCCGGATGCCAATGCCGGCGCGGGCATGTCTTTTTCTTCAACGGGTTCAGCGGAGATGATGCATGGCTAGATTCGATCGCTTGATGGAGCTGCCCGGCGTGCTTGCCGTATTCGAGTTTTCTGACCGGGGCGAGCTCACTGACCACCGCATTGACGCGAGTCAGACGGCACAGCTCGATGCCCGCGTCCTGGACCTGCTCGCCCATGTCTGCGTGGCCAATCGGGCGATCGGGACCATGCAGGCGCGGGGCTGGGAGACCTTGACCCAGATGGAAGGTTTTTATCCGGTAACCGGTTTTTCGCTGATCGGCACCGACTGGTCGGTGGCGATCCAGGGTTCGACAGGTCTTGTCATGCGTAACGACCTGGCCGATTTTGAAGCGGCCTATGCCGGCTTAGCGCAGTGAGGCGGGAGATGCGGCCATGATCAAGCGATTGCTCGCCCTCGACGGGGTCCAGGCGGTAGTGCAGTTTCGTGATGACGGCAGCTGCGGCGAGGGCTACGGGTTTCTCGAGGAAGTGGTGCTGCATAAATTGTGTCGCTTTGCCAAGAATTATCAGCGGCTGACTCAGGCCAATGCCGATCAGCTGTCGATGTTCACCCAACAGCAAGGTTGGGCTCCGCCGCGTGGCTGGAGCGTGCGGGGGCGGGATATGTCCGTGTGTGTTTTGGGTGATTTGGTCTGTTTACTGGAAAATGAGCGTGGCTCGGTGACCCAGGTCTTCGATGAGATGGCCAAGGTGTTGTACGACTGACCATGACCGAGCCCTTGTTGCGTCTGTTGCCGCAGCCGACTGCGGAAGTCGCGCTTGACCGATTGTATTTGCAGGAAGACCTGCAACAGTCGGGTGCAAACGAACGCCCCTTTGTCTACACCAATTATGTCTGCAGTCTGGACGGGCGGATCTCAGTGACCGCAGGGGCGGACGGCGCTCAGACCGTGCCCCATGCCATTGCCAATCCGCGTGACTGGCGCTTGTTTCAGGAACTGGCGGCTCAGGCGGATGTGCTCATCACCAGTGGCCGGCACTTGCGCGAACGTGCTGCGGGGACGGCGCAGGAGATCATTGCGGTTTACGACGATCCGAGTTTTGCCGATCTGCGGGCCTGGCGGGTGCATCAGGGGCTGTCAGCCTATCCCGCCTTGGCGGTGGTGAGTGCCAGCTTGAACTGTCCGATTCCCGCGGAAATGCGCGATGGCCAGCGTGACGTCGTGTTTTTCACCAGTGCTCGGGCTCAGGCCGCGCGTGTCGCCGAGATACAAGCCCAAGGCTTTACTGTCATCCAGGAGCCGGGCGAGCGAGTCACTGGTGCAACCCTGATCGACAGGCTCGGGACGCGTGGTTACCGCTGTATTTACTCGGTGACCGGCCCGGAAATCATGCACATGCTGCTCGCCGATCAGTGCCTGGACCGACTGTATCTCACCGTTGTGCATCGGCTGCTGGGCGGCACCGATTATCGCAGTTTGGTGGAAGGCAGCCTGCTCGCGCCGCCCACCACGATGCGCCTGCGCAGTCTTTACTATGACCCGGCGGCCCCCGAGGGGGTGGGACAGAGCTTTGCCTCGTTCGAGCGGTGGCTGCCCGGCAATTGATCCGTCGACTCCGCCCTCGGTAGGTTCCCTTTGCCAGGCTCACAACGGCGGTTAGCGTGGCGAAGTGTGGGTGCATGTTTTTGGCCGGCAAGCAGGATGGGCCGCAAGCAGGATGGGCCAGCGTGACTGGCAAGGCAGTTCGCCGCCGGCCGCGGCATTGCTCAGCTAATCGATTGACGGGCCTGTTCGGCCTTTTTTCCTCCCATGCAAGGTGGTGATTCCGGGAGCTTGCCGGTGCGGGCGGTCCATTCCTCCGGGGTCAGGGTGTGCAGACTCAAGGCATGCACCGGCCCGGCGAGTTCTTCCTGCAGCAATTGATTGATGTGTCGATGCCGTTGCAGCAATGATTGACCCACGAACGCCGGGGAGACAATGTTGATCTTGAAATGGGATTCCGAGCCAGGTGGGACGTTGTGCATATGGCTTTCGTTAATGACTTCCAATTCGGTAGTGATCAGGGCTTGCTGCAGCTTGATTTCGATGGTTTCTTTAACATTCATGGCAACTCCTTCAAAAGGGCTTGGTGTCTGATTCAATTAAGGTGACGCCAGGGACGCGACCGCTCAGGCTGTTGGCGTTGTCCTCAAGATATAGGCAGCATAATGCAACCAAAGGCTGACTCAACCATGCAAACGCTAAGGCTAAACCTCAGGCCGTTATCAGACGATCGAGCCGCAGATGCCGAACGAGCCCCGTTGGCAGGATGACGAAACGCCCGTCCACCCCGGCAGCCGCTGGGGCTGCGGGATGTACGTGGCCTTTTGGGTCGCCTTGATCGTCGTGCTGTCGCTATTGTTCGATGTCTGGGTCAGTCGCCAGCATAATCCCAACACCGAGCCGCTAGCCGAGGTACGCGAGGGCGAGTTCATCGAAGTCGTGCTCACGCGCAATCGCGACGGGCATTACGTCACCAGTGGCCGGATCAATGGCGAGCCGGTGACGTTTATAGTGGATACGGGCGCCAGCGATGTGGCCATTCCCGCTGCCAAAGCGGCTCGCTTAGGGCTGACGCGGGGTCCGCGGCAAGTCTACCGCACCGCTAATGGCGCGGTGGTAGGCTATGTGACGACCTTGGAGCGTGTCAGTATCGGGCCTTTGCGACTGCGCCAGGTCCGCGGCAGCATTAATACCGGCATGGCGCCGGGTGATGATGTGCTGCTGGGGATGAGTTTTTTGCGCCGAGTGGAGATGCTGCAGCGCGGCGGTCAATTACGCTTGCGCTACACGCCTTCGGGCCGCTCGCCTGGCCAATAGGGCTAAATGCCCTGATCATGTTACACTGGCGCCGTTTTGGAAACCTTAAGTGCGCTCTACACATAAAGAATCAGCGGCTATTTTTAGGAGTCAATCATGGTGCACCGCAGGATTGTATTGGGCTGCCTGTGGGCAGCGGCAACGGTGGCTTGGGGGCATGGCGTCGAGGTCAGTTTGAGTACCAAAACGGCGAACTTGGTCGGTAATGTCGATTTGGCCGAGACACAATATGGTTATACCCGGCTCAATACCCGGGGTTTTTTTAATGAACAAGGGGATATAGTCGGCTCGATCGGGGTGGCTGCGCGCGGTATGCCGGCCGGCAAAGCGCCGACTTTCGCGATCGTCGGTATCCGTGGTTATGCCGGCCATCTGGATGAACTGGATCAGGATGTGATGGCGCTCAGTCTCGGGGCCGGTGCGGGCGTGACGATTCCCGCCAATATGCCGGTCTCGATTTCCGGGCGCGCCGATTATGCCCCGGATATCACCAGTTTTGCCGATGCCTCGAACTTGTTCGAGGGCGATGCCCGGCTCGCCTTGGAAGTGATGCCCGGCACCTCCGGTTTCGTTGGCTACCGCTATCTGCGTGTCGAGATGCAGGGTGACAATCCCGAACTGGTCGAGCATCGTCCCCACATTGGTATACGGATTTCGTTTTGAGCGAACAGACCGAACAACAAACGCAACACAACGACCTTGCGCGGCTACTGGGTATCATGGCGCAGCTGCGCAACCCAACTTCAGGATGCCCCTGGGATTTGGCGCAAACCTTTTTGAGCATCGTGCCGCATACTTTGGAAGAAGCCTATGAGGTTGCTGATGCGATCGAGCGCCAGGATTATCATAGCTTGCGCGAAGAGCTTGGTGATCTCCTGCTGCAGGTGGTCTTCTATTCCCGGTTGGCCGAAGAGCAACGGTTGTTCGACTTTCATGACGTCGCGGCCGGCATTTCGGACAAGCTCGTACGGCGGCATCCGCATGTGTTCGGGGATGCGGTCTATGCCACCGAACAAGAGCGCGCGCATGCCTGGGAGGCGGAAAAGGCGCGGGAGCGGCAGGAAAAATGGGCAGCGAGCGCGACCGAAAGTGCCTTGGACGGTATCGCGCTGGCTTTGCCCGCCTTGACACGAGCCTTGAAGCTGCAGCAGCGCGCGGCCAAGGTCGGCTTCGATTGGCCGGCGGTCGAGGCGGTGCGCAGCAAGGTCAGCGAGGAATTGGCCGAGGTCGAAGCCGAATTGGAGGCCGGTGGTTATAGCCGCGAACGTCTAACCGACGAAATCGGCGATTTATTGTTCTCGGCGGTGAATCTCAGTCGGCATCTGCAAGTCGATCCTGAAACCGCGCTGCGTACCGCCAATCGCAAATTCGAGCAACGCTTCCGCTACATCGAGACCACCCTGGCCGGGCGGGGTGCGCGGCCCGAGGACTGTGACCTAGATGAACTCGATCGACTGTGGCTGCAGGCCAAGCAGCAATTAGCCGAGTGAATCCTGAGGTTGATCGGGCCAGGCGACGGTTGCGCTGAGGGCGCTGCGCTCGCGAATGAAGGGGCTGTTGGTCGATAAGGCTGGCGGCAGGGTTCGCAGTGCTTGCTGGGCAGCCTGGTAGCCATCAAAGGTGCCATACAATAAGAGATACCAGCCATGTGGGCTGCGGTGGCTCTGGATGAGTTCCAGTTGCTGGCGATCCAGCCTGTTTGCAGCAATAAACGCCGGTATGCCCCGCGGATCGCGCACCGCCAGGAGCTGAATGGTGTAGCGCGGTGCGCTGAGCGAGTCGGTATGGGCATGGTAAGCCGGCATGGCTGGCTGGGTGTTGCTGGCTGGCTGAGGCATGCCGTTGGCTGCCATGGCGGCTGCTAGCGGCGGATCGGCGCGTTGGCCAGACAGGTGCATCGCCGGGTTGTCGGGCCAAGTCAGTAAAGTGGTGACCCATAGTAACGGCGGTAAGGCGATGGTCAGACGCAGGGGCGTCAGCTTGCGCGTCCAATGTCGGGTGCCAAAAGGTCGTGGCTTGGCTAACATGCGCGCGAGTGCCACACTGGCTTGATGCGAGGCCTGCCGGGCCTGCTCGGTGGAGGCTTGGTAAAAGGTTTCGGTCAGGTCAGGTGCCGAAGCCGGCTGCCATTCCTCGAGGACCCCGCTTAACTGAGAAATGATAGCGACTTCGGCGCCAAACCAATCGTCCTCGGCGTGATTGGACTCACGTCCCCGCGCGCAATAGCGCAGGTAGGCCTGATAACGAATCGTTTCGGTCAGTTCCCGCTGGAACTCAGGTAAGGATACGGTCAAGGCGGCGGCGCGTGCCTAAGCTTGAGTCGAGTGGCCGGCAGGGGCATTATCCGGGGTGAAGGTGCGGATACTGAGCGCATGAATCTCGCCTGAGTCGATATGATCATTCAGCGCGCTATAGACGAGCTTGTGGGCGGCGACCGGGGTCTTGCCGGCGAATGCGTCGCTGACGACCATGACCTCGTATTTATTGCCGCTGTTGGCGACTTGCACAGTGCTGTTGGGGATCGCTTGTTCAATCAAGCGCTTGACGGTTTCTACCTGCATGTCATCCTCATTCGAGTCAATGGTTGGCAATGGTTGGCCCGGTGGCCCAGCTCCCACTCTGTGCATTATGGGCGCTGAGACTGTGGTGCGTCGAGTAGCTGAGTGCCCAGATAGCGGTTCAGCAACGGCGCCAGTTCGGTTTCCAGGATTTCATGGGTCTTGGCGGCATACAGCGACGCCCGCTGCACGCCTTCGATCCAGCCATAGATGGAGGTCTTGAGATTGTCAAGGCTTTGGATATTGAACTGGATATCGTGCATGAGGCGTTGATATTCATACCAAGTGGGCGTGACCTCCAAGTGAGCGAAAAGCCGTGCCAGACCGCCGAGGACGGGCTCGGCCGCCGGGTTCAGACCGAGCTCGGCGGGCGTTGGGTGAAGCCCTGATTGAGCTTGGTCGGCGAGCCACAGATTGAAACTCAATTGCTGCAGGGAGTGGTATAGCGGTTCCTCGGCAATGAGGAAAACATGAAGGTTTTGGCGGTTGGCGCGCAGCTGCATTTCCGCGACGCTCCATTCGCAGCGCTGGATGAATTCGCTGATCTGCAGATGGCGATGAAACGGGGCGCGCTGGAGCTGATCCAGGATCAGTGCGGTCGGTTCGCCCTCGCTCAGCGCACAGGCCTCACCGACGATCTGCACGAAGGCCTCGACCGGGGGTTCGCCGGGGTAATCAGCGTCCTGGGCCTGCAGGTTCGGGGGAATGCGCACGGGCTCGGGGGCTGGTTGGGTATGGGGAAATTCATAATACAGCACATGCTCGATATCGAGCGCCTTGGCCAGGGCATGAGCAAAGGCGGTTTTGCGGCGGCCACCGTTGCCTTCGATGTTCAGGCAGCGCAGATGGGATAGCCGCGCGCTTAACAGGCATTTGATCGGGTAGTCATAATCGGTATTGGCGATAAAGCCATGTTCAGCAAGACGGGTTTTCAGGTCTTTCATAACTGCTCGCTACGTGATGCCTAGTCTGTGCTGCCCCTACCGGCCGCCTCGGCGCTAGCCGAAGGTGCCCAGCATACATAAGCGCCGCTTTTTGTCCATTTGTTACTGTGATTTCGGGAGATAGTTCATGAGCTTAGCTCGTCGGGTTTGTCAGTTGCTGCTGCTTGCGGTCGGTTTGTCGCTCGGCGCGGAGAGTCTAGCCGCCGATGATGCCTTTCCGTTTATTCGCATGGAAGATGTTGTTGTGAACGTCGGTGAAAGCCCAGGCCATTATGCGCGTGTGCAGATGCAGCTGGAAGTGAACAGCAAAGAAGACATGCAAGCGGTCAAAGACAAAATGCCCATCGTGCGTGATCGTATTCTGTTGGCTTTGGGGGGGCGGCCGTTACCGGAACTGCGTGATGTGTCCAAGCGCCAGGCCTTGCGCGAAGAGCTGACGACTGCGGTCAATGAGGCGTTGGTCCGGTATTTGGGGCGGCCGCCGTTAAAAGATATCTTGTTTACCGGCTTTATAGTGCAATAAGTTCGGTCGAGCCTTTACAGCCCCCGCAGCGCGAGCTGCTCCATGATCACCTGGAGCTGGAGCCTGCCTTGCAGAAAGGCTTCGATCGGCTGTCCCGCTACGTGATAGCGCCAGCCCGTGAATAACGGCAGACGTCTTTCGCCGCGGAGGTAACGCTCGATTTGGCTGCGTCCGCCCAGCATGCTCAGGCTGATAGCCTGCTGTGCAGCGCAGGTGCGCAGGATGGCTAGCGCGGCATCGGCTAAGGCTTCCTGGGATGGTGTCAAGGGTTGGTGGCGGGGCGTGGGTGGCCAGGCCGTGGCCGGCAGGCTTTGGGCCTCGGCCATTAATCGCAGTAATTGCTCGCCATGCTGGGCCGTAATCGCTGCGGGGATGCCTTTGTTGCGCTGCAGTTGTTTGAGCGTGCTGGGCGGCTGATGTACCAGCGCCAGCAGCCCTTCGTCGGAGGCCAGGTGCTTGCGGGGCTGATTGCGCTCGATCGCCAGGTTTTCCCGCCAGGCTGCCAGGCCGTGCAGGATCGCGAGCTGGCGCGGGTGCAGGGTATGAATGCCGCGAATCCGTTGCCAAGCGGTTTCGGGATTGGGCCGATAAGCCAGGCTATCGGCCAGGCTTGCGAAATCTTCGGTCAGCCAATCGAGCCGCCCTTTGGCTTTGAGCTGATGGGTTAAGCGCTGATAAATCGGTCCGAGATAACGCACGTCATCGGCGGCGTAGGCAAGCTGCGCCGGCAGCAGGGGGCGGCGGGCCCAATCGGTGCGGGTTTGCGATTTGTCCAGTTTGATCCCTAGCAGATCGCGAACTAATCGGGCATAGCCCGGCTGGTCCCCGTAACCGAGCAAGGCGGCGGCGATTTGGGTGTCGAACAAGGGGAAGGGGGCAGCCGTGAGGCGTTGCAACAATGCTTCGATGTCCTGAGCGGCGGCATGAAAGACTTTGGTGGTTTGCCGATCCCCCAGCAGTGCCTGCAAGGGGGTCAGATCCGGCAGGGCGAGCGGGTCGATGCAAGCGATTATGTCGGCCGTGGCGATTTGCACCAGACACAGCTGCGGGAAGTAAGTCTTCTCGCGGTAAAATTCGGTATCCAGGGCCAACCAGGGCGTGCCTCGCAGGGTGGTAGTCAAGTCTTGCAAGGTCGCGGGGTGGTCGATAAACAGGAGCTCGGTCACGGCTTGGGTCCGGGAGGCGGCGCGCTAGCGCCAGTATTGCGCAAGGCTAACGCAGGCTTGTCTCGGAGCCAAGCGGGTGCGTGGCGCGCGGCGCTCGGGTATTATTCGCAGGAATTCTTCACCAGAGGTATGCCTGGCGGCTTGGATTCGATATGATCACGTCCCATATTTGCCAACGATCAATCTGCTGTCATCGATCAGTGCCGCGACGGCAGGGATGGTCAGGCGATGTATCTCATTTCGGATCGGCGTTTTCAGTTACGGTTATGCCCTAAGCCCGAGACCATCAATATGCGTTTTCTCTTGTTCAATATTGCTTGTTTACTCACACTTTTCTTTACCTCGGTAAGCCAAGCGGCCGAGCCGCGAGTTATTACCGTGGAAACCGTCCAGAACCGGAGTCAGGTCGTGGTGGGGGGTACCGTCGTTCCCTATAAAGAAGTGACCCTGTCCGCGCAGATTCCCGGTCGTATCGATATGATCGCCGGCGAAGAGGGCGATCGCTTCCAGGCGGGTGATCTGCTTGCCAGTATTGACGAAGACGATTTGCGCGCGCGCCGGCGCTCGGCCGTCGCCAAGCTGCGCAATGCCCAATATGCCTTGCGTAATGCGCAGATTCAGTATGATCGCGAACTGCGTTCGCCGAGTACGGAGAGTGTCCAGCAGTTACCCGGCATGGGTGTGCCCTCGCTATTCGACAAGATGTTCACTCGCCAGGCAGGTGAAGTGGCCGGTTACGGCGATCCCGATGTCGAGCGTGGTGCCAATATTTATGGCCGTTGGACGTCGGTCAATCAAGCTGCTGCGCAGGTTGAGCAAGCCCGTTCGACTATCGCCGAAATCGATGCGGCCTTGCGCGATGCCCGTTCTATCGCGCCATTCGATGGGGTGATCATGGACAAGTTGGTCGAGCGCGGCGATACGGTGCAGCCCGGCCAACCCATGCTGCGCTTTGCCCATGTCGACTATTTGCGGATTCGGGCCGACATTCCTACGCGACTGATTAATAATCTGGAAGTCGGGATGATTGTGCGGGCTTTTCTGGATGTTGCCGGTCGTTCGCCAGTTGATGCCCGCGTGGCCCAGATTTATCCGCAGGCCGATCCGCAGCGCCATACCGTGACCGTCAAGTTCGATTTGCCGGCCGGCGTACCCGGTGGGCCTGGTATGTATGCCGATATTGTTCTGCCGGTCCAAGCGCGTGGCGGGCCAGCCCAAGTGGTGGTGCCGCACTCGGCTATTCTCGAAGGCAGCTTGCCGAGTGTGCTGAAAGTAACCGACGGGACTTCCCAGTTACGTGTGGTTCGGCTCGGCCGCGAGGTCGGTCCGGATCGGGTCGCTGTCATGTCCGGTTTGTCGCCCGGCGACCGTATCGTGGATAATCCGCCGCCGGGGGCCTCCTCGGGGTATATGCCTTAACGCTTGGTCCATGCTGGAACGCAATCTCCATGAGCGACAATAATTCCAACGAGCATCAGTCCGCCTCCTCGAGCCCGTCAACGAACGATGATGCTCCTTTGGGCATCGCCGGACGGGTCGCCGGCGCGTTTATCCGTTCACCGCTGACACCTTTGTTTCTGATTGCCAGCCTAGTCGCTGGTTTGATCGGCATTGCCCTGACGCCAAGGCAGGAAGATCCCCAAATCTCTGTGCCCATGGTGGATATCTTCGTGAAGTATCCAGGGGGGTCCTCCGATCAGGTCGCCAGCCTGGTCACCGAGCCGCTCGAGCGCATGATGAACGAGCTGACCGGAGTCGATCATGTCTATTCGGCTTCCGAGCGCGATCGCGCGCTGGTGACCGTGCAGTTCGATGTCGGCGAAGAGAAAGGCCCGTCGCTGGTTAAGTTGTACGACAAGCTGGCCTCGAATCTGGACAAGATCCCGCCGGGTGCCTCGGAGCCGCTGGTCAAGCCCAAAGGCATCAATGACGTGCCTATTGTGACCTTTACCTTTTGGTCGCAGGAGGTCGATGACGCGACGCTGCACCAAATTGCCCTGGAGGTCATGCAGCGGGCCAACGAGCTGCCGAACATCAATAAAGGCTTCGTGGTGCATGGGCGCCAGGAGCAATTGCGTATCGAGGTGTTACCGGAAAAGCTCGCCGGCTACGAGCTTTCCATGGATAAGCTGGCCAATACGATTCGTGCTGCCAACAAAGAGCGAGGGCTTGGCCGCATGGAATCCGGCGACAGTACGTTCAAGCTTTATACCGGCGAGTTTTTACGCACAGCCGAGGATGTCGAGAGCCTGGTAATCGGTGCCTATCGCGGCCAACCCATTTATGTGCGTGACGTCGCCAATGTTTATCTTGGCCCGGGGGAAGCGCATCAGCTCGTACGGCATTATACCGGTCCGGCCTATGGGCATGGCGGCCATAGTCATGAAGGCGAGCAGGCCGAACAGCAGGCCTCGGCCAATGGGGCACCGGCGGTCACGCTGGCGATTGCTAAGAAGAAGGGTAGCAATGGCGTGGTGGTCGCCCAGGATGTGATTAACAAGGTCAATAGTTTGCAGGGACGGATTATCCCGGATAACGTCAAGGTCGATGTAACCCGCAACTATGGTGAGACCGCTAAGCAAAAGGTTAACGGGCTGCTCAAGAAGCTGCTGATCGCGACCTTCATCGTGACCGCCCTGGTCTGGTACTTCCTGGGCTGGCGTGCGGCCACGGTGGTGCTTGTCGTTATCCCCATCGTTATCCTGGTCGCCGTGTTCTCGGCCTGGGTGTTGGGCTTTACCATCGACCGGGTGAGTCTATTCGCCTTGATATTCTCCATCGGCATCCTGGTCGACGATGCTATCGTGGTGGTCGAGAATATCTACCGACGCTGGCTGATTAAGAGCGAGATCGATTCCCCCACGGCAGTGGCGGCGGTTGATGAGGTCGGTAATCCGACTATCCTGGCGACCGGCACCGTCATTGCGGCCCTGCTGCCGATGGCGATGGTCAGCGGCATGATGGGCCCCTACATGATGCCCATTCCCGCCTTAGGCTCGGTGGCCATGGCCTTCTCCCTGTTTGCCGCCTTCGTGTTCACACCGTGGTTGGCGATGCTGCTCAAACCGAGTCTGCGCAAACTTGGCCGGATGGCCTCGCAGGAGCATCGGTCGGCCGAGATGTACGAGCGCTTGTACCGCTTCTCGATTACGCCGATGCTCAAAAGCCGCTGGAAAGGCAGCCTGTTTTTGCTGGCGGTCATCGTGGCCTTTTTTGCCTCGGTATCGCTATTTTATACGACCGATGTGCGGGTCAAGATGCTGCCGTTGGATAACAAGCCGGAATTCCAGGTGATGCTGAACATGCCTGAGGGTACCGCGCTGCCGCGCACGGCCAATGTGATTCAGGACTTGGCCGAAGAAGTCCAGGAAATCCCGGAAGTCGTCAGTCTGCAGTCCTATGCCGGTACCGCCTCGCCGTATAATTTCAACGGTTTGGTGCGCCATTACTATCTGCGTCAGAATCCCTGGCAGGGTGATATCCAAGTGCAGTTGATCGACAAGCACGACCGGCCTGATCGCACCAGTCACCAGATCGCGGTGGAAGTGCGCGAGCGCTTAACCCCCATTGCCACGGCCGCCGGAGCCCGGATCGAAGTGGTCGAAATGCCGCCCGGGCCGCCCGTGCTGCAATCGGTGGTGGCCGAAGTGTACGGCCCGCGTGAGGCGCTCGTTGCCGTGGCCGAAGATTTGACGCAGATGTTCGAGAAGGCGCAGTACTTGACGGACGAGGACAATTTCCTGCAAGCGGAATACCAGGTCTATGACTTTGTGGTGCAGCGTGAGAAGGCGTCGCGGATCGGGGTGAGTGTGGCCGATATCAACGAGACCTTGGCGATGGCTATGGGAGGCTACGAGCTCGGTGATGTCAAATTCGAAAGCCGCATGGTCGATCCGGTCGAGATTGTCCTGCAAGTGCCGCTATCGATACGCCATGAGTTTTCGCGCATCGGGCAGCTGCCGGTTGCGACCCAGGTGAGCAATGGTGGAGGCCAAACCGCTGGCGGGCGAGCGCGGGGCGATACCGTCCCCTTGGCGGAATTGGGCTATTTTAAACCGCGCCCACAGGATCCGGTCATTTATCACAAGGATCTGCGGCCGCTGGAGTATGTCACGGCGGAAACCGCCGGACGCCTGGCCGCCCCGGTTTATGGCATGCTTGAAGTCGAAAAGATGCTCGAAGACTATGAGTCACCCACGGGCGAGCCGGTCAAAACCGGCTGGATGGGACCGCCGAGCAGTGACTATACCAGCGCCAATGTTGCCTTCGAATGGGGTGGCGAATGGACGGTCACTTACGAGACCTTCCGGGATATGGGCATTGCCTTCGCCGGGGCCTTAGTGCTGATTTACATTCTGGTGGTGGCACAGTTCGGTAACTTTATCCTGCCGATGGTGGTGATGGCGCCGATTCCGCTTACTTTGATCGGGATTATTCCGGGGCACTGGCTGTTTAATGCCGAGTTCACCGCCACGTCAATGATCGGCTTCATCGCCCTGGCAGGTATTATTGTGCGTAACTCTATCTTATTGGTGGATTTTGCCAAGCACGAAGTGGATCATGGCCAACCGGTGTCCGAGGCGGTGATCCAGGCCTGCAAGGCGCGTACACGCCCCATTATCATCACCGCGCTGGCGCTGGTCGGCGGCTCGGCGGTGATCTTGGCCGATCCAATCTTCCAGGGGATGGCAGTGTCCCTGATGTTCGGTGTCATCGTTTCGACCGTGTTGACATTGCTGGTTATTCCCTTAGGCTGCGTCTCGGTACGCCATGCTTTCTGTTTGGCCGGCCCGGCAAGTCAGATGGCGCCGACGCCCTGCGAGAACGATCCGTTACTGAGCAAGGGCCGGGGTAATGGGCCCAGTGGTCCGGGTCCGAGTGGCCCCAGCGGCCCGGATGATGGGGCCGGTTCCGGGCCTGGCGATTCGGCAGCGCGGCGTGAAACACGCAAATCCTCACGCAGCGCCGCACTCGCCACGGCCAAGACTGTGGCGATCTATATCGGCCTGATAGCCCAGGGTATATTTTATTTGCTGCGTTGGGGCGTAAAGCAGGTATGGGCCTTGAGCCGCGCGCGTGACAAGCAAATTGAGCCGGCTGAGACCATGCCGGCGTCTGGGGCAAGCGGTGAGGCCGCCAGCACTGCAGCCCAGCCGTCTCCGCTGTCCCAGGGCGAGCAAACTTTGGCTGTGCAATCCGAGCCGGCTAAAGCGAGCAGCAGTGGCGTGAGCGCAACCCACCGAACCGGCCAGGCACCCATGCCGGATAGTGCCTCGCTGCCGGAATCGGCTTGGTCGCAGCCGTCAGATGCCGCGGCCGAGAAGTCGCCAACGGCACCTGTTGCGCAGGCAACGACGATTGAACAAGAAGCTGAGCAAGCGAGCAATTATGTAGATAAGTCGGCTCAAACGGCGGCATCCGAGGCTCACGCCGAGTCCTCGCAAGCGACCCAACCGAAATCAGGTAAACGCGGTATCCGCTTGAAAGCCGATCTGGAGCATTAATAGCATAATGGGCTTGAGAGGTTCTGCCGGGCGTGTGTGGATTGCCCTCGACACATGCGCCGTCATTAACCGCGGGGGTATTTTCCTTAAGTGGAGGATGCAATGACAAACCTGACCAAAGCAATTACTCTGGCTGTAATCCTTGGTCTGTCGGCCGGTGCGGCAAACGCCTACTGGGGGGGTGGTCCCTGGGGCGGCTATCCTGGCTATTATGGTGGCCCCTGGGGCGGCTATCCCGGCTATGGTAGTAACAGCTGGGCTGACGGCTTAGGTGATATGTTTGGTGATTTCGACTTCAATATGAGTGGTCGCGGTTGGGGCCGTGGTTATGGTGATTATTACGATCACTATGGCTATGGCCCGTATGGCTATGGCTATGCGCCCTACGGTTACGGTGTACCTCATCGGGGTGCTCCGTATGGCGGGGCGCCCGCGCCTTATGCCGGTCAAGCCCCGCAGCAGGGTGGCGGCCAAGCCAGCGGCGGTAACGCGGACTATTAATCGCCTGAAATCTGCCACTGCACAGGGATGTGCGGTTTGTCAAAGGGGGAGCGCAGAAATCGAATTGTTTGCATGATTACCGTATTCGGTAACCTTAAAGGGGGTACGGGCAAAAGCACCGTAGCTTTCAATATCGCAGCCTATCTGGCAGCTCAGCAGCAGCCGCTGCAATTATTCGATCTGGATCCCCAAGCCACGCTCGCTGATTTGATCGATATCCGCCGGGAGGAAGGCCACCAGCCTGCCATGGCAGTCGAGCGCCAAGCGGTTAAATTGAGCAGAACAACCGCCAGGGAAGTCTTGGTGGATGTCGGTACTTCGGATATGCCAGCATTGCGCTTGGCTTTAAATATGGCCGATCGGGTTGTGACGCCGGTGCCGCCGAGCCAGGCTGATATTTGGTCGTTACAGCGGTTTATCAGTATTGTCCGCGAAGCCAATCTCGGCAGTCGCGCCCCAGAGCACCTGTGCTTTATCAATCGCGCCAATCCTGATCCGGCTGCTCCGGAAAATGCCGAGGCGCGCGCCGCGCTGCAACAGCTTAAAAGCGTCCACGTCATTGATGCTATCTGGTGTGACCGGCCGGTCTATCGCGAGGCCTTCAGCGAAGGGCTGGCTGCCTTTGAGTTGGAGCCGCAGGGTCCAGCGCATAGCGAGGTCATGCGCTTGAGCATGATTTTATATTCGCATCTATTCGTCAAATAACAAAAGTTCGACTATACGGGGGTATCTCAATGCCTGTTGTTTATTGGATATTGCGCCATTTGGTGCTCGTCCTGATTGTGAGCGCTGCGGTGTATGGCTGGGTCGCGCGCGATAATCTTGATAGCTGGCTCGGCAACAAGCCCGCGCATAGCGAAGCCGAGGCGGTGCATGGGCATGCACAATAAACTGTCGGTTGTGCGGTAGTAGCGGCTTAAATGGCTATTTTTTGTTGGGCCAAGTGATTGATGTCTAATGATGCATTGTTTGCCATGTTGGATGCACAGTGCAGTCCATTCAGGCGGCCTTGCCACTGTTGACGCTGGCCGAGCACACTCGCTGTGCGACGGTTCGGCTTGCAATGGGGGCATGGGCTTAGCTTGAGCGGCGTGAGGCGGCGCTTAGCTCGCCCGATGCGATCCATTGCTTACAACTTTCCTGTGACTTCAGGGCAGTCTAACAGTATCGCAGTTTGTGTAGGGGTTATGGCGTTTGGTCTGCTCGCGCTTGCCGACCCGGTTCAAGCCCAGGCCCCGCGCAATTTGCATCAGATTCGCGCCGTGGAAGGCGACGAAGCAGAGGTGCCGGCGTCCGAGCCAGGCTCGGATGCATCGCTGCAGCGGCCCGCCGGGACGCAAGCAGGGCAGCCCGAGCCCCCGCAAGCCGCGGCTGAGGCTGCAAGCCGCGAAGCTTGGCAGCAATGGCGCGAGCAAGAGGCGATTCGCCAGGAGCAGCAACGGACGTCTCAGCCAATGGGAACAGCCGCGTACACTGAGCGCCCACAGACGCCACGGCCTAGCCAAAAAAATGAGGCTATCCGGCGTTTGTGGCGCCAGGCTCGGACTTGCGTTTGGCAGGGACGGCATCAATGCGCGGAGCGTGCTTATGTAACCTTGGCGCAGCGCTTGGCGCATGATCCGGATGTGGTCGGCGAACTTGGCAATTTTTATACCCTTATGGGGGCCTATGACAACGCCGCCGAGACCTACGCCGAAGCGGCCACGCGGTTGGTCGCTCAGGGCCGTGGCTGGGAAGCGGGGGAATTGGTACGCGCGCTCGAGGCAGCTGGGGTGGTGCCAATTTCGCCGGTGATGTCGGCTTTGCAACAGGCCTATCAAGCAGCTGAACAAAACGCCAATCAGCAACCTCAAGCGGATTCCTGGCCGGCGCAGCCGCGCAACGGTGTCTCGCCAACTATAACGAACTCAAGGTGAATAGCATGTCACAAGCCAATAGCGTGTTACAGCTCAGACTCGATGCCCTGACCGAGCATCTGCAATTGGAAAATCCCATCCTGGTCGAGGCAGCCAAAGAATTTCGTGAGCTTGATCGGGTTGCCTACAAGCTCGGCCTGTTGGAAACTGACGAGTCCTTTGCCACGAAAATTTCCTGGTGGCCGCTCATTACCGTCCTAGGTACTTATTCGGCAGGCAAATCCACGTTCATCAATGATTTCCTCGGCAAGAAACTGCAGGATACGGGTAACCAAGCGGTGGATGACAAATTCACTGTTATTTGTTTTAGCCAGGATGATCAGGTGCACGAATTGCCTGGCCGGGCCCTGGATTCTGATCCGCGCTTTCCGTTTTATCAAATTGCCGACGAAATTGAGCATGTCGCACCGGGTGAGGGCATGCGGGTCGACACCTACACCCAGATGAAGACCTGCAGGGCCGAGCATTTGCGTGGCAAGATCATTATCGACTCGCCGGGCTTTGATGCTGATGAGCAGCGCGATTCGACCCTGCGTATTACCGACTATATCATGGACTTATCGGACCTGGTGCTGGTCCTGTTCGATGCCCGCCGTCCCGAGCCCGGCGCCATGCAGGATACCCTTAAGCATCTGGTCGCCAACGTCTATCACCGTGGCGATTTCGGCAAATTCCAGTTTGTACTCAACCAGATCGACACGACTGCCCGCGAGGATAACGCCGAGGATGTCCTGGCTGCCTGGCATCGGGCTCTGGCTAAGCATGGTTTGAGTGCCGGCCGCTTTTATGCCGTTTATAGCGATACGGCAGCGGTGCCGATCGAAGATGCGAGCCTGCGGGAGCGTTTCCGCAGCAAACGTGATCACGACATGGAGCTGATTTACAGTCGCATTGCTGATGTCGGCGTGCAGCGTGTCTACCGTATCGTCGGTACGCTAAGCCATATCGGCGAGCAGATTGAATTTGCCGTTGTGCCGCGTTTGCAGCAAGCCTTACGGCGTTGGCGGCAGCTTACTCTGACGGGTGACGGGCTGACTGTCTTGGCGATCTTGCTCGTCTTTGGTGGGGTTGCTATCAACTATGGCTGGGGCCTTGGGGAGATCGCCGGCTTCGTGCAAGGCTTGGGCTCGCAGCCGAATCTTGCTATCGGCCTAGGGGTCGCCCTGGTCGTGGTGCTGGCCGGTATTCATTTTCTATTCCGCAACTTGATGGCGGACAAAGTGGCGGCTACCCTGCAGGATGATAAATTGCCCGGCAATCTGGTGGCTGCATTCCGCAAGAATACCGAATTCTGGCGGCCCATGTGGCGACGCAATCCCTGGGGCTGGAGCAAGCGCTCACGCCTCATCCTGAAATCTGTGCGAGATACCGCCGATCGCTATGTTCAGCGGCTGAACGACCAGTTTACCAATCCTTCCGGCACGAGCCACCCGAGCACCTTGGCTGGTGCTCAAACCGAGAGCGAGGAGTAGGGTCGATTTCAATCGACCCACAGCTGGCCATCTAGTAGGGCGGGCTTTAGTCCGCCTTTATTATTTTTATTGACTGGTTAGAGAGCAGATTCACGATGTGTCAACTTCGCGACTACCGCCCAGACGATGAAGAGGACGTGTTCTGGATTCTGAAGGAGGCTCTTGCCGGGTACTTGCCGGATATGGGCTAAGCACCAATCCTGAAGAAACCGATGCAGACATCCGTAACATCCAAGCATCGTAATTGTCGAACGGCGGAGCGTTCAGGATTCTCGAATGCGACGGCCGGGTTGTCGGATCTTGCGGGATATTCCCAACGACAAGTCATTCCTGTGAATTGCGCAAGATGTACTTGCTACCCGAACTCAAAGGGCGAGGCTTGGGGAAGACGATGATGGACGATGCCATCGCTGTCGCAAAGAGTTTAGGGTTTGTGGAGATGACGCTTGAGACGAATTCATGTCTTAAAGAAGCCTTGGCGCTCTACAGGAAGTACGGGTTCATGGAGTTCACGCCGAGCCATCTCTCAGACCGTTGTGACTTGGCGATGAGGAAAGCTCTCTAACGAACTGCTCCAGCCGAAGCCGGTTTCGGTCTCGCTCGACTGAGCTTGGCGTTATCGCGCCGAGCAAAGCTCGGCGTATCTTGCGGGGTGAAAGTCCCTGCCGGGTAAGGGTTAGCCACCTACACGTATCGAGTCTTGGACCTGTGGCGGAGCACGGAGGTGCGAACAAGACAGGTTAAGCGTAGACAGAGAATCCTGTAGGCCGTAGGGGTGGTCGCGCATCCTGAAGTGCTGGTACAGCTTCGAAACGCTCAATCCAGCTAGGTCTTCTAAAAAATTTTTCATTGAGCGGTTGTCCTTTCTAGCGTTTGTTATTGTACTTAGGGCGTGCTCTGGAAAATCAATGCTTAACAAATGTATTAAATTCGTTCCGGCCCGAAGGGCCTCCACCGGACGCCCTAGTCGGGCGCCGTTTATGCTGGCTAGGAGTTACCACGTCCCAGCCAATAGCCGGGCTTACGAGAGTGGTGGGCAATGGCGATTACGACCGCTTCTTCCGGCAACTCAATCGCAACTATATCGTAGGGGAAGCGCTCCAGAATAAGGCGTTTTGCACCGGTGTCGCGAGCTTCATCGGGGAGAGGTGACAAGGGGATGAAGTTTTCTTCAATAACGTCGATGGCGGCATCAACGGCAGCGAAAAACTCAGCTCCAAGTCCAGCCTGCTCAAATTCGTACCATGCTGCTGCCTCTATCGCTTCCTGCGAGGCTTCTTCCAGTATCCTTACCGTTCGCACTGTTACTGGCCTAACCTCGCTCGCATCTTTGATCGGAATTCTTCGCGGCTGAGCAGCGTGGCCTTTCCGCTTTTGACCTTGGATACACGGCGAACAATTTCATCGTTCCAGGCTTGCTCGACCGAGTCGTCACGGGGGCCGTCCAGGCTCATGATGAGTTCGCGAGCCAACGCTGCGCGTTCCGACTCGGAGAGAGTCGAAATCTGAGAGCGTAGGTGCTCTAATGTTTCGGTAGTCATGGTGCCTCCGCGAGTGGCGATGCAATTATGCTATCCCGATTCCAAGGCCCTAACAAGGCCAGGCACGGCGACGCCTACTACATTGCGGCTTCGCCTCCATTCCGTAGCCGCGCGTGCTGAGCGGCGTTGAACTAAACCGCTTCGCGGTAGCTCGCTTATTTGGCTTCGATTACCCTGCATTCCGCTTCCCATCGTCGAGACTCTGGATAAGGCCAATGGTGGCCGTTCACCAGAGGAGTGACGACGATGAGCCCGCTACGGCAGTCCATGATCGAGGCGATGCGGCTTCGTGGTTTTGCCCCCCGTACCCATGGCAGCTACCTGCATGCGGTGGAGCGACTGGCCCGCCACTACGGCCGTTCCCCGGATGATCTGAGTGTAGAAGAGCTGGAGGCGTATTTTCGGTATCTCGTCCTGGGCCGTGGGTTGTCTCCAACCAGTTGTCGACTTCATCTGAACGGGATTCGCTTTTTGTATTTGCAGGTGAGCAGCCACTTGCTGTCCTGTCGGACCGAGGCGATGGGCGGTCAGGTGCTCCACTGCGGTCACTGTCACAAGGAACAAACCTGGTATTACAGTTGCCGGGATCGCCACTGCCCGCTGTGCCAGGGCGTTACCTCTCGCGCTATACGCACCGCAGCGCCATCCACAATGGCCGTATCCTGGCCATTGACAACGGCCGCCGTAGCTGGAAGCGATTGGCGGAACGTGTGCAGACCGCCCGCAGAGCGAGGCGCGGTCACTTGCGGGCCATCGGTTGGAATTCAAGTAGAGCTCGTGCAGTATCCGGGGAACGAACTCACGGCCTGCTTCAAGGAGACCGGTAGTGGCTGCTCAAGGAAGGCTCAGATATGACCTGGCTCGCGCCGTCCGGTGCGAGGCGCCCCAGGGGCGCCGGATACTTTCCCCCTTGAAGAGAAGACCACCCGGCGGGTGCCCCCAGTCGGGGCGGCTCAGTTCAACAGACATTTATCCGCCATGCTGCGCACGGCAGATAAATGCTTAGATGTTAGAGTCTTTGAGATTAGAGAATTGTGGAGATTGATATGAAGCTAGCAGTTGTTCTTGAGCCCAGTGAGGAAGGTGGGTACACCGCGTACGTTCCCAGCCTACCGGGATGCATTAGCGAAGGAGATAGCAAAGACGAGGCTCTACAAAATATTAGGGAGGCCGTCGAACTGTACTTGGAGACCGTCGAAGACGACGCGGCTTATGGGCCGGATTCCGAGATTACAGAAGTGGCTGTATGAGCAAGGTTCCAAGCCTCGCCTACGAGCAGGTCATCACTGCTTTGAAGCGAGATGGATGGGTAGTGGTTAGGCAACGTGGCAGCCATATCCGGCTTCATGAGCATACTCGCGACGAGGTGCTGAAACTTACGGTGCCGGCGCACCGCCCGATTAAGCGATCTACGCTTTCGCATATCCTGAAACAGGCGCGCCTTTCCGTTGAAGGATTTTTGGAGCTTCTATGAACATCGGTGACTCTAACATGGCGCTCAACGCGACTGGGTTCCGCTTCGCTCCACCCAGCACGTTAGCTTTGCGTTATCCTGCGTCGCGAGGTAAGGCAGACGGGGTGCGCCGCGCCCGGGGAGCCGCGGCATAACTTGTCGATACAGCCAGGGATGATGAGCAAACCCTGTAGGCCAAACCGGGGCAACAGCGTCCATGAACCGCGAAGCACGCATCCGCCAATGGCACCGGCCGGGCTCCCGGGCATTGCTGCAGCAGCTTTACCTGACTTATCACCTGGAGGACCCGGCGATGTCGTACACGATGGCAGACTTCATCCGCGAGACGCATCAACAGCTACTGCACAACATGACCCCGGAGGAGCGCCAGGCGTTTTTGGATGAACTGCCGGCGGAGGAGCGGCTGAAGGGGCTTGATCCGGAGGAGCTGCTTAAACGATTAGACCCGGAACAAGTCAAGGCCTGGCTGAGGCGATGCGAGAGTGAGTAGAGTCGACCGGTCGGTCGCCAACTAGTAGGGCGGGCTTCAGCCCGCCCATTGCGTTAGAATCACCCAATAAGCATGGCAATGCCAAGTCATTGCGCCAACCTTGCCAGGCGCTTGCGATGATACTCAATTTGCCGGCGCACTTGCGCCGGCGCGGTGCCGCCGACATGGTCACGGCTGGCCACCGAGCCCTCCACCGTTAATATGTCATAGACATCGGCTTCGATACAGGCCGCGAAGCCTTGCAAGGTTTGTAAGTCCATCTCGGCGAGGTCCAGGCCCTGCGCCAGGCCGTGCTGCACGGCCTGGCCGACGGCGGCATGGGCATCGCGAAAGGCCATGCCTTTGCGTACCAGATAATCGGCCAGGTCGGTGGCCGTGGCATAACCAGCGCGGGCGGCTGCGTGCATGCGCTCGCGGTCGACGCGCAAGTGCGGGATAAGATCGGCAAAAGCCCGCAGGCTGTCGGTGAGGGTGTCGAGGGTATCGAACAGGGGTTCCTTGTCCTCCTGATTGTCCTTGTTATAGGCCAGCGGCTGGGCCTTCATCAGAGTCAGCAGGCCCATGAGATGGCCGAAGACCCGGCCGGCTTTGCCACGGATCAGTTCCGGGACATCGGGGTTTTTCTTTTGCGGCATGATGGAAGACCCGGTGCAGAAGCGATCGGGTAATTGCACGAAGCCGAATGGGGTGGCATTCCAGAGAATCAATTCCTCGGCGAAACGCGATAAATGCACCATTAGGATGGCGCCCGCGGCATTGACTTCTAGGGCGAAATCGCGATCGCTGACGGCATCCAGGGAATTCGCCGCCGGCCGCTCGAAACCTAATAGCTCAGTGGTGTACTGGCGGTCGATGGGAAAGCCGGTGCCGGCCAGGGCGGCCGCGCCGAGGGGTAGGGTGTTGACCCGTTTGCGGGCATCCAGCAGGCGTTCACGGTCACGCTCGAGCATTTCCAGCCAGGCCAGCATGTGATGCCCGAAGGTGACGGGTTGGGCGGCCTGCAAATGGGTAAAGCCCGGCATGATAGTCTCGGCCTCAGCATCGGCGAGATCCAAAAGGCCGGTTTGCAGGCGGCGCAGCTCGGTTTCCAGATGATCGATGGCCTCGCGGGTATACAGGCGCAGGTCGGTGGCGACTTGGTCATTGCGCGAGCGTGCCGTGTGCAGCCGTTTGCCCGCTTCGCCGATGCGGTCGATGAGCTGGGCTTCCAGATTCATGTGAATATCTTCCGCGGCCACCGACCAGCTGAGCTTGCCGGCGGCTAAGTCCTGTTCCAGGGCATCGAGGCCTGTCAGAATGAGCTCGCCGTCGGCCTGGCCCAGAATACCCGTTTGCATCAGCATCCGGGCGTGGGCGCGGGAGCCGGCCAAGTCTAGCTGGGCCAGGCGATGATCGAAGCCGATAGAGGCGGTAAAGGCTTCCACAAAGGCGTCGGTGGGCTCGGCGAAACGCCCTCCCCAGGATTTGTTGGCTTGGTTGCTCATGACTATTGAAACCTGTACACGACTGGCAAATCGCCAGTGTATCATTTTGTCTGTGCGTTTCCGGAATCGGGCAAGCAAGGGAGCAAGGTAGACCTCATGGTTAAAGATGAGCGTTCGGACAAGCGTTGGCATGCCATTGCTTGCCGGTGGCGACATGGGCTGATGATCCTGCTGTTAGCTGAAGTCCTGGCCTTGCTGCTGGTCTTGGCGCCCGGTGTGACAACGGCGAACTGGCTGGCACACGGGCTGGCCGTCTCGGCTTTCGTGCAAGTGGTAACCTGGATCGTGGTTGGTTTGCTATGTCTGCTGCGAGGCTATGTCAACCAGCTGCGTCCCGGTTATACCTATGCGGTCGGCCTGGTTTGTGTAGCTGCGGTAACGATCCTGGGCTCGGTCATTGTGCTGGCCTGGCCGTTTGGGCCAAGCACTGCCGGGGCGGTGGCCAATGAACTAGGTTTCGTCCTACGTAATCTGGCCGTCGCCATGTTGGTAGCCTTGCTTGCCGGCTATTTGCTCGCGGTCTATCAGCGCGCCCGGCAACCGCTCAAAACCGCGGCCCAGATGCGTATTGAGGCCCTCCAGGCCCGGATTCGGCCGCATTTTTTGTTCAATTCGATGAATACCATCGCGAGCTTGACGCGCAGCTCACCACAGTGGGCCGAGCAGGCGGTGGAAGATTTGGCGGATCTGTTTCGCGTGGCGCTGGCGCAGCAAGATCACGTCAAATTGGCCAATGAACTGGACATAACCCGGCGCTATTTGAACATCGAGTCATTGCGCCTGGGTCAGCGGTTGACCGTGGATTGGCGTGAGGATCCGGAGGTACCCCTGGCGATCGAGGTGCCGGCGTTGATTTTGCAACCGTTGGTCGAGAATGCTATTTACCATGGCATCGAGCCGGCGACTGGGGGGGGCACTGTTACCGTGGAGGTGAGGTGCGAAAACGCCGGTGTGGCGATTGCCGTCACCAACCCATTGCCTGGTGCAAAGCGTTTGGGAAGTAAGCGTGGCAGCCAGATTGCCCAGGATAATGTACGGGAACGCTTGACGCTTGCTTACGGCGATACCGATCCCCTGAAAATTTCGCAAACCCAGGCTCATTATCGAGTTGAATTCACGATTCGCTGGCGTAATACCGGCACCTGAATGCGACCGATAAATGGCCCGGGGGAACCAGATCGATTGGTCCGCAGGGCCAATGAACAAAGGGGAATGCCATGAAGGTGCTTGTGGTCGATGACGAGCAGCCAGCGCTGGAGCGTCTGGCAAGCATGGTGGAAGCGATCGAGGGCTTTGAGGTTTGTGCCTTGGCGACCAATGGGGTCGAAGCGTTGGAGCATTGCCAAGTCGAGCGTCCTGAAATCGTCCTGCTCGACATCCGCATGCCCGGCATGGACGGCATGGAGGCCGCCCAATATTTCCTGCGCTTACGGCCGGCACCGGCGGTCATCTTTGTGACCGCCTATTCGGATCATGCCTTGGAGGCCTTTGCCCTGCATGCCATGGGCTACCTGGTCAAGCCCGTACGCCAGCAGGAACTGGAACAGGCCCTGACCAGCGCTAGCCGCCCGAATCTGGCCCAGCTCGAAGGCTTGCGGGCCGAGCAGTCGCCGAGCAAGGCGCATACGTATATTTGTGCGACCGAGCGCGGCGCTTTGCGTTTGATTCCGATCGAGCAAGTGTATTACTGCCAGGCCGAGCAGAAATACGTCACGGTTCGCTATAAAGACGGGGAAGTTCTGATCGAGGATTCCTTGAAAACGCTCGAGGCCAATTTCCCGGGGACGTTTATTCGTATTCATCGCAATGCCCTGGTAACCATAGCCTCACTGGCAGGTCTCAAGCGCGGCAACGATGGTCGGCTGCGTGTGCAGATAAAGGATATCGTCGAGCAGCTTGAGGTCAGCCGCCGCCATGCGTCCGAAGTCCGCCGGCTGGTGCGGGCTTTATAGCCCTGTCATTCCGCATCCTAAATGAAGTGGCGATTAATCAGGGTGAAAATAGCTGCTTTGAGGGCCTGCGGCGGCTGCTTGGACAAGTCAACGTACCAGTTCCGTAGCGATATATGTTTGCACCGAGGCAGTATCACAACGACGGCAATCCTGTTGATCGATTACCTGTGCAATGAGATCACTACCTTCATAACCGCGCAAATAACGCAACAGTATAAGGCCATCGCTCAGGGCGGTAACTTGGCCGTTATTGTCAATATCGTAGCGTGCTTGCTGCTCCTGGAGATAAGCGGTGATGGCCATGGCGTCACAGCGTCGGCAGTTGGCGCTATCGACAAGGCCTTGAGTGAGGGCAACGCCGCGAAAACCGAATAAATGGCGCAGGAGCATCAACGCGTCCATCTCCTCAACCAAACCGTTGCCATCGATATCCGCAGGCAGGACAGACGGGCTGATTGTTAGGGTGACTTGGTCACTGTCACTTGCGCCATGCGGATCACTCACCGTCAATTCAAAATTGAACGGCGTAGCTGTGGCTACCCCCGGCGCGGTGAATTGTATGCTGGCGCCATCCGGTACGATTTCAACCGTTTGCTCGCCAAGTTGTTGCCATTCATAGGTCAGCGGGTCTTGCTCAGGATCGCTGCCAGTACCGGTTAAGGTGACGAGCTCGCCGGCAGTAACTGCTTGGTCAGCGCCCGCATCAGCGCTAGGAGCTTGATTGGCATGCTCTGTCAGGCGAATGGTAAAGGAGGAACTGTCATTGTAAGTAAATACCGCCGCATCGCCGACAGCACCATCAACGGTTAGCTGAACCGTGTTGCTATCGATAAATTCACTGTCGATCGTCATCCCCCTGGGATACCGCCAGCTTATGCCACCCCCGGCCGACAACGTTGGGTAGGCGTCGCTGGGTCGGATGTATACGGCAAAACGCCCTCCGGCGACCACTTCGAGCGTGTCACCCGTGGTAATAGTGTGGACCGGTATGCCCAAATCACGGGTGGTGAAAGTCCATTGTTTGGTATAGGGAATGCCGTCCTGGGTGTAGTCGATCTCGACACGGTAACGCGTATGCCATGCCAAGCGTTCCAGAGGAAACAGAGCGTATTGTAAGTTATTAAATCGCTGGTTGGGATCGGTGAACTCGTTGAGTTCACGCGTGTTTTCGAGTTCGTGCTCGTCCGGCAGACGGTAGAGGGTAAAGCGACTGACCCCGGCGGTGGTGACAGCATCCGGATTGAACAATACGGAGATTGGATAGCCCGAGACGGAGAAATCAGGCAGGGGATCAGGAGATTCCTCAAAAAAGGCTGGGGGTATATCAGTGCCATTGATCGGTGGCCAGACGACTAACTCGGGATTGGCTGCAGGGAGCTGCGCCAAAGCCTGTTCATAGACGGCTGCAGCGAGCCGTATATCCGGTTCGCATATCCCAATATAATATCGGCCTGTGCCCGTGAAAGCATCGCCGCTGCATAAAGCCCGCACATAAGAATTGCCCATGTTGTAGACCCAGGCCTGGCGGTTATCGGGATAGCTTGAGCGGGCAAAGCCAATCTCGTCTCGGTCAAAAGCCAAAAAGCCGTGGCGATGGTAGATCGCTGACATCAAACCATCCACAGATTGGCGATAATCGCTGTCGCCATAGGAGATATTCTCGCTAACCTGCCGGCTCGGGTAGCCAACTGCCACGGCCCGTTCGCCCGGCCCCGTGCCGGTAAATCCCGACCGGCCGGCTTGCTCGTCATGACCGGTAAGATTGTTCAAGGTGAGATATTGAGCATGATTGGCCGCTGCTTGCTGCAACTGCTCGTGATGACTGAAAGGCAGCATCGCGACCTGCGCGCGCAGTTGGTTGAGATAGGTTAGCGCGGACGTATCGTCTGCAAGGCCGGCCTGGCCGCTGCCAAGCAGGCAAACCAGCAGCACTAAGCAAAAGCGCAACAGTGATGAAAACTTAAACATGAAATCGGCCTTTTTTGCTGAAGCGGTATCAGAAAACGAAGGGCATCAATGATTATGGGAATCTATAATTGCTGGCTGTAAGTCTAGCGTAGCAAACGTCGTCTGCAGACGCCCGAGAGGAATGGCATAGCCGACTTTAAGATTCGGTGTATTGAGTTGCATAGGGGATATAGAGCGCGGCTCAATAAGTCCGCCGACCGACAGACCCACCAACAAATAGCGATCATCGTTCTGCTGCCAGAGAATTGGCCCGCCGGAATCCCCGGTACGCAGCGGACAGCCATGATAAAAAAGGCGCCTGGTGGCGGTGAAGCCAATTATACGACAATGTTGATCCGCGGTTTGCACATAAGGCCGATCACTGCGATAACCAGCGACGATGAACGAGCCTGAGTGCTTGATTTTGGTGAAGTCTGCCAAGCCGAATGGGATCCAGGAAATATGGCCGATCTCGCGACCGATAGGGGCGGTGAGCTCAAGCAGCGCCCAGTCGTGGACAAACCGCTGTCGCTTGCTGTCAGTTTGGGCGTAAGCGGGAGACAGGATGACGGTTTCGGCTTGGGCGTGGGCACGATAGTTATCGCGTTGAAAACCGGCGAGGAAGTGGATTTCTCGGGGATGCTCGCGCAGCGCGGCCACGCAATGCGCTGCGGTCAAAGCATACTGATCCCCAATCAGGATTCCCGTGCAGTAACGCCGGCCGCCGAGCATGTTGACCCGGCCAATGGCCCGCCAGGGCAGCTTTTGGGTATCCACGAAAACCCTTTCCTGCGGGTAATGCGGGGGCAGCAGCTCTGTCGTGGCAGACGGCTCGGTAGGCGGGGCCGCTACAGCCGGTCGGTCATGGCTTGTGTAGACCAAAATCATGGCAACGACAATCAGCAACCCCACACGGCTATTCAAGATAATTGATCTCCTGCTCATACAAGCTTATCCAGCATTATGGCATAAGCGCCGGTGACAGGTGGCTGGTTTTTGTCTAGTGTTATCGGTTCATCTGGTTCCGCAGTATGGCCTCGAGGGTTATACTGCGGCGTTTGATCGATACCTGAGCCGTGCTGCACCAGGCGGCACGCCATGTCCGTTTTTCAGCATTTGAGTCAGGCCCAAGCTTATGATTGATCGTCCCCTGCGTATCGCTACCCGGCAGAGTGTGTTGGCCGTGGTGCAGACTGAATTCGTTGCTGCCCGTCTGCAGGCCCTGCATCCGGGTCTGGAAGTCGAGCTATGCAAAATGACCACCAAGGGTGATCAGCTCCTCGACAGTCCTTTGGCCAAGGTGGGTGGCAAAGGCTTGTTTGTCAAAGAGCTGGAGCAAGGCCTGCTGAACGGCGAGGCCGATATTGCCGTGCATTCGCTCAAGGATGTGCCGGTACAAATCACCGAAAAATTGCAGTTGCCGGTGGTATTGCCCCGGCATGATCCGCGGGATGCCTTCGTTTCCAATACCTATAAGCATCTGCAGGAGCTGCCGGACGGCGCCCGGCTGGGCTCATCCAGCTTACGGCGGCAATGCCAGATTCGGGCGCGCTATCCGGGGCTTGAGGTCATCGATCTGCGAGGCAATATCCATACCCGCCTGCGCAAGCTGGACGAGGGTGTCTATGACGCCATCGTCTTGGCGACGGCAGGCTTGGAGCGGGCTGATCTGGCCGAACGGATTACCGACCGTATTTCGCCGGCCGACAGCTTGCCAGCCATCGGCCAAGGGGTGCTGGGGATCGAATGCCGGCGCAATGATCCCGAGATCGAAACCTTGATCGCGCCGCTGCATGATAGCGAGACTTATTACTGCATCAGCGCCGAGCGGGCGATGAATCGCCGCTTGCAAGGTGGCTGCCAGGTGCCTATCGCTGGCTATGCCACCTTGGAAGGCGGCGAACTCTATTTGCGGGCCCTGGTCGGTCATCCCGCCGGCCAGCCCGTTCACCATGCCGAAGGCCGGGCGCCGCAGGCCGAGGCCGAAGCCCTGGGTCATCGGGTTGCTGATGACTTGCTGGCGCAAGGGGCTGGCAAAATCCTTGCCGAGCTCGGTTTGATCGACGACGAGGCGTAGCCTTGTCGGAGCAAACCCTGCCTCTGGCCGGATTGCGCGTGTTAGTGACGCGGCCGGCCGAGCGTGCCGCCGGTTTTTGTGAGTTGCTGCAACAACAAGGCGCGGTGCCCTTGCAATTGCCGGTGTTGGCCATTCTGCCGCCCACCGATCCCGGGGCGCGCGATGCCAGCATGCAGGCGTGGGCCGACTATGATCTGGCGGTTTTCATTAGTCCGACCGCGGTTACCGAAGCAATGCACTGGTTTCAGGCCAGGGACCAGGACCCGGTTACGGCCAGCCGCACTCCGGCGATTGCCGCGGTCGGCAACAAAACCGCTCAAGCCCTGACAGCGGCGGGCCTGCCGCCGACCGTGCAGCCTGCCACCCGCTATGACAGCGAAGGCTTACTGGCGCTGGCAGCGCTGCACCATGTGCAGGGCCAGCAGGTCGTATTGTGCAAGGGCGAGGGAGGCCGCGAGCTGCTTGAGGAGACCCTGATCGCGCGGGGGGCGCGGGTGACCCAAGCCAATTTGTATCGCCGCGGGATGCCGCACGTCGACCTGGATCCCTGGCTGCAGCGCAGTCGGGAGGGAGGCTTGGACCTGCTGACCGTGACCAGCGTCGACGCCCTGCATAACCTGATCGCCCTGTGGGGCGAGGCGGGTTGGCCATGGCTGCGGCGCTTGCCCTTGCTGGTCGGCAGTGAACGCATGGCGGCTGCGGCTCGGCATGCGGGTTGGCAAAATACCGTCGCCGTGGCCCATGACCCGAGTGATGAGGCCATGCTGGCGGCCCTGCTGCAATGGCGGCAAGCTCGGTGCAATTAAGCTTATGAATTGGCGTGAGCTGGGGCAACGCATCGCCCAAACCGTTCGGGCTGTGCCCCTGGTTGAGCGTATTTTTCAGACGGTGCTAACCCCTTCCAGTCAAGCGCCTCGGCAGGTATGTCGCCGCTGGGTTTGGGGCGCAAGTGGCTTCCTGCTGCTGGTGATCGGCGTCAGCGGCTGGTATCTGCAGACCCGTCAACAGGCGCTGCAGAGCGCTTGGCAGCAAGCCGAGGCCGCCCGCCAAAACCGCTTGGCAAGCCTGGCAACTCGGCTGGATCAGCAAACGCAGCGCCTGACCGAAATGCATCGAGCCGTGGAGCGTGCGCGGGCCGGAGAGGGCCGGCGGGCGTTCCGGCTGGCCGAAGTTGAGTATTTACTGCGGGTTGGCGAGCGCCAGCTCGAATTGCTAAACGATCCCGCGGGCGCCGCGCAAGCCTTGAATGCAGCGGTCGAGGTCTTGCCCGAGGCGCCTGAGCTGCAGTCCCTTAGCCAGCGCATTCAGCAGGAAGCGGCGCGACTCGGTCAATATCGAGGCGGCCGCGAAAGTGCCGAGGTGTTAGAGCGGCTGGTGCGAGATCCGGGTCCCTTACCGCCCAAATATACCCGTCTGCAATCGCCGGCTCAGCAGAAGGAACAGGCTCAGGCGGATGCTCCGAATCCGTCAGCCCGTCCTGATAAAGCCCTGCAGCAACGGTTGGCCGAGCGTCTGGGTCGGCATTTGCAAATCCGTCGGCATGATCAACCGGCCCAAGCAATGCCGAGCCCGGCTACTGATGCCTTTGTGCGACAGATGTTGATTTTGCGCTTGGAATTGGCTCGCTTGGCGGCTTTGCGGGGTAATCAGGCCGATTACCGCCATGAGCTCGATGCCGCGCTCGCCTGGCTGCTGCTGTATTACGATGCCCAGAGTGTGCAGCCGTTAGTCGCGCAATTGACCCGCTTGCGGGAGAGCGACCTGACGCCGGAGCCCATCGACATGGCAGAGCTGTTGGCGATGCTGTGGGCAGCCGCTACCGAGACAGATTGATGGCCTGGCCGTTTGTCCTGATTGCCGGCGTGTTGCTGGGCACGGTGCTGGCCCAATGGGTGTTGGGGTTGCCGGGTTATGCGTTGCTAACCTTCCGCGAGTTGAGCATTCAGCTCTCCATGCCGGCGTTTATCGGTATGCTGGCATTGGGGTTTAGCGGCGCGTTGATCCTGGCTCAGCTCGGTATCTGGCTGTGGCAGCTTCCGGCGCGGCTGCATAAGCAACGCCGGCGTCGGGAAGAAGCTGCAACCGTGGAACAGGTGATCGAAGGGTTTTGGGCGCTGGCCGAGGGCCGCTTTGCCGATGCCGAGGCGAGACTGACGCGCAACCCGCGGCAGGTCGGTCCGGGCACTGCGGAGCCGGGGCGGCCGGCGGCAGCGGTCTTGCGTTACTTGGGCGCGGCCCGGGCCGCGCAATCGCAGGGCTATCCGCAGCGTCGCGACGAGTACCTGCGCTGTGCAATTGAAGTTTATCCCGAAGCCCAGCTTGCGGTGGGCCTTGTGCAGGCTGAACTGCAGCTCGAGCAAGGCCAGCAGGAACAAGCCTTGGCGACCTTGGAGCATCTGCATCGCCGCGCGCCTCAGCATTCCTTGGTGCTGCAGCGGCTGGCGGAATTGTATCAGCATCTGGGCGACAGCCATCGCCTGCTGGCCCTGCTGCCAATGTTACGGACCTACTCCAGCTTATCCGGACAAGCGCTTGCCAATATGGAAGCGCAGGCCGCCCGTGCCAAACTGCGCTCGGCTGTCAGTCAGCGCGATGTCAACGCCCTGGTGAGAGCCTGGGACGCATTGCCGCCGACGGTCCAGGCCCAACCCGAGATGGCCGCCACTTACGCGGCAAATCTGCAGGCTTTGGGTGCCGCTGACCAGGCCCTGGCGTTTATCCGGCAACGCCTGGCCCAGGCCGACGAGCCGAGTCTGGCGGCGTTGTTGGGGGAGCTCGAGGTTGCCGAGCCCCGTGCCTTACTGGAGGAAATCGATGGCTGGCTGGGGCAGCATGGCGAAGATCCCAAATTGTTGGCAAGTGCCGGGCGACTCGCAATGCGCGCGGCCGTGTGGGAGCGGGCGCGGGATTATCTGGAGCGAAGCCTTGCCCAAGAACGGGCGCCGCAAACGTATTGGTATCTCGGTCAGGTGTTGCTGGCTATCGGTGATGCAGGTGCCCAGCAGATGTTCCGGGCCGGCTTGGGTTACGCCCTCGGCCAATCGCTGACGCCCCAGCCTGTGCCGGTATCGCCGGGGCAGCAGCCAGTGCCTGTCAGCGCGCTGTCAAGCGTTGCGCAACGGCCGGGTCAGCAGCCTTAGCTGGTATTGTCAGCGGCCGCCTCGAAGGCATCATAAAATAGCTGGTCGTCTGCCAGACCATGCGCGGCAAAGGCCGGTTTGGCCGCATTGATCATGGGTGGCGGGCCGCTCATGTAGACTTGGTGGGCCGATAAATCCGGATAAGTGGCCAAGACCGCCTCGTGAACAAAGCCGGTCGCGCCTTGCCAGGCCTCGTCCGCCCGCGGCTCGGAAAGCACCGGCGTGTATTGCAGGTTGGCATGTGCTTGGGCCCATTCTTGAAGCAGCGTATGCCGATACAAATCACGTCGCGCCCGAACGCCCCAGAATAGATGCATAGGGCGCCCGAGCTGCTGCTCGATGGCCTGCATGAGTATGCCCTGCAAGGGGGCCAGGCCGGTGCCGCCGCCCATGAGAATGATGGGGCGGTCGCTGTCCTCACGCAGAAAGAAACTTCCCAAAGGACCGCGGATACGCAGCAAGTCTTTCGCCTGCATCTGGGTGAAGACCTGTTCGCTGAAGCGGCCATGAGGAAGCCGCCGGACATGCAATTCGATGCGGTTGTCCGGGTTCGGCGGATTGGCGATCGAGTAGGAGCGGCGCTGACCCTCGGGCAGCAGAATATGGACATATTGGCCGGCCCGAAAGGCGAGTGGATTGCCCTTGGGTAATTGCAGGACGATGGCCATGACGTCATGCGCAAGCTGTTCGAGCCGCTGAACCCGTGCGGGCATTTGTTTGATCGGGGTATCTGCGGTGACGGGCGCGCCCTCCACTTCGAGGACCAGATTCGATGCCGGCCGGGCTTGGCAGAACAGGGCGAAGCCGGCATCGTGCTCGGCCTGCGTCAGGGCCGGCGGAATGCCGTTCGGGTAGGTTAATTGGCCTTCTAGCAGTTGGCCGCGGCAGCTGCCGCAATTGCCTTCCCGGCAGCCGTGTGGCAGGTTGAGCCCTTGTCGCAAGGCTGCATCAAGTATGCTTTCGCCTGCTTCGGCCGTGAAGCGGTGATTGCCTGGATGTACGGTTACCTGAAAATTCATGATGCGCGCTGTCCATTGGGATGAGTGTCGATCATGGTGCTAGTTGTACCTGAATTATCGAATGGAGAAAACCTGTGGCTAAAGTGCTCATTGTCGGTTGCGGTGATATCGGCGAGCGGGTCGCCCGTCGCTTGCTGGCCGCGGACCATGAAGTGCTGGGCTGGGTGCGTTCGCAAGAATCGGCCGCACGCTTGCAGCATGCCGGTATTGCCGCGCTCAGCTTGGACCTGGATCAAACTCCTGATCTGGCAGATGACCGCCTGAGCTATCAGCGCATCCTCTACCTAGCGCCCCCGCAACCTGCCGGGGAGAGCGATCAGCGCCTGCAGAGGCTGCTCGATGCCTTGCCTGGGCAGGGCATCGAGCGGTTCGTTTATATTAGTACCTCAGGCGTGTATGGTGATTGCGAAGGAGCATGGGTCGACGAATCCTGGCCCGCCAAGCCGCAGACGGCGCGGGCCAAACGGCGCTGGCAAGCGGAGCAAATTTTGACTGCCTGGGCGCAGGCGCAGCAAGTGTCCCAAGCGGTCCTGCGTGTGCCGGGCATATATGGGCCGGCTCGGCTGCCGCTGGAGCGGTTACGGCGCGGCGCACCTTTAGTGCATCCCGAGCAGGCCCCGTATAGCAATCGTATTCATGCAGATGATTTGGCTAGCGTCTGTCTCGCCGCCTTGGCACCTGAGGCGCCCACTGGCGTGTTCAATTGCTGTGATGATCAGCCAACGACGATGACGGATTATTTTCTGCGGATCGCGGAATATGTCGGCTTGCCGCAGCCCCGGTTTATCGATTTGAGCGAGGCCGAAGCCGAGTTGGGATCTGCGATGGCCTCGTTTTTAGCGGAATCACGGCGCATGCGTAACCAGCGCCTGCATCACGAACTGGGCGTGCGATTGCAATATCCTGATCTTGACGCCGGTCTCAGTGCTATTTTTGCAGCGGATCCAAACTACGCTTGAGGGGGGTTGTGTTTGCCCTCTCTCCAGGCCCGCTGGTATCAGGTGTTTTTCCGGCGAGGGGGTGCATTCGGGGTGCAGGATGATACAATCCCTGCGCACATGGAGGCTGCTGGAGACTACAGGCGGGCTGATAGGCCTGCCTGTGTAGGTTTTTTTGCTTGTTGCCGGGCTATTAGCTTATTTCCAGGAGTGCTATTCGATGAAAAAGCGAGCCGATTCCCCTGAGCTTGAAGATGCTTCGCGTCGCCGGCTGTTGACCTATGGGCTGTTGCTGGGTTTGGGTGTGCCTTTGGTGCCCCGCGCCCATGAAGCCGGTGGCTTCGAAGCCTTCAAGCAACAGCACCTGCAGGCCTTCAATCAATATGAAACGGCGCTGCGCGAGGCGTTTGCCGAGTATCAACGATTACATGAGGCTGCCTTTGCCGATTATCGCCAACGCCTGACTACTAAATGGGACGATCCCGAAGTTACCGAGCCCAAGCAATGGGCTGAATATACAGATGACCTGGAAAGTCAGCGGGTCGTCGATTTTGACAAGAATGAAATTCGCTTGACGACCCGTACAGACAAGCCCAAGCCGCAGTCGCTCGAAGCCATTAAGCAGCAGTTGGCAGAGGTGCTTGCTGAAGATGAGCAGACGGCCAATGCGCGTGATCCGGTGACTCAGCAAGTCGAACGGCAACTGCTCGAGAAAGCGGAAGTGCCAGTTGAAAAAGACGAGCCGCCGGCGAAAAAACCGGTTCTCAGTGAGCTGTTCGATAAGCCGCAGCCCAGTGAGCAGGATGTCGCCAAGAAGACCGAAGAACTTATCAAGGACGCCAAACGTGAGCAAGTGACAGCGAAAAAGTCTGATGACGAAGGCGGTTGGGCCGAGCGCGTGACGGTCTCGTTGCCGGCGGACCGGCCGCTACGCAAGGCCAAGGAATATCTGGATGAGGTCAAAAAACGGGCCCGCCAGAATCAAATCGGCCAGGATTTGATTCTGGCAATCATGCATACCGAAAGTGCCTTCAATCCCCGAGCCCGCTCGCATGTGCCAGCTTATGGACTGATGCAGATTGTGCCGCGCAGCGCGGGGATGGATGCCAGCCAAGCGATTTACGGTAAGGCCCGTGTGCTGTCCCCCTCGTATTTGTATAACGCGGAAAAAAACATCCATGTTGGTGCGACTTATCTGAACATTCTTTATTATCGTTATTTGCGCGCTATCGAGAATCCCGAAAGCCGAATCTATTGTGCGATTTCCGCCTACAATACGGGGGCCGGGAATGTCGCCAAAACCTTTACGAATACTACCAGCGTGTCACGTGCCGCCCGGACGATCAACCGCCAGCAGCCTAAGCAGGTTTACCAGTATCTTGTTGAAAATCTGCCCTATGAAGAAACGCAGCATTATTTGCAGCGAGTTGTGCGGCGCATGAACACGTATCGCGATATATGAGCCCTGTTACTGTTCGTGCTAAGGTCTTACTTCCACTCGTTGACAGGATCGGCTACATGCGGCTATTGACTGTGTGGTTGGTGATTGGCCTGTTTGGGTTGGCGGCAGTACCGATTCAGGCCGACCAGAATTTTGAGGCCTTTGCTCAGCAATATCGAGAGCAATTTCAACAATTTCGTGACGAGCGTGATCGCCAATTTCATCGGTTTTTGCAAAAGACTTGGGAAGAATTCCGGGTGTTTCAGGGCGAGGTCGAGGACCCCGCCCCTAAGCCGCAAACCATTCCCCTACCCTCGCAGCGCAACGAGTTGCCTCGTCAGCAAATACCGATAAAAGCAGCGCCCACTGTCAAACCTGCGGTGAAGCCGCAGCCTGCTGAAACCAAACAACCCGACGTTACCGAACGTTCGTCCGCCAAAACCCCACCCAAACCCGAATGGACACCTGCACAACCAACCGTGACTGTCGATTTGCTAGGCCAGTCACTGGGCTTTGCATTAAGTGATCGTTGGCACAAATTGACGCTCAGTAGTGTCAGTGCCGACGGTATCGCGGCGTTTTGGGCCGATTTTGCGAAGCTGCGCACACAAACGCTATTGGCAGACATGCAAGGCTATCGACATGCAATGCACCTCAATGATTGGGGAATGCTGGTAATGGCGCGACGTCTGGGTCAATCCCTGTATAGCGATGCCAATCTGGCCGAGTTGGTGGCTTGGGGGCTGTTGCTCAAAGCCGGTTACGATGTGCGGGCAGGGTATCATCAGCAGCGGGTATATGTGTTGTTTAACGCGCGACAAGCGGTTTTTGATGTACCGTATTTCAAGCTCGCAGGGCAACGTTATTATCTCGCTTCGCCGCGGCCGGAAAGCGGCCTACGCCTGCACAGCTATGCGGCGGATTATCCGGGCGCTACCGCGGCCCTGGACTTGTCTCTGTCAAGGATGCCGGTTGTCAAAGCTGAATCCGACAAGCAAGTCATTCGCCATCTCAAATTCGAGTTCCAGGGCCAGCAATACCAGCTCCAAGTCCCGCTTGCCAAGGAACTGATTACTTACCTGGCAAGCATGCCGCAACTGGCTTTGCAGGCATATTTCGTGGCCGCGCCGAGTGCCGAGGCTGGCCAGGCGGTGGTGACACCGTTACGGCGAGCAGCTGCGAGTATGAGTTCACGAGAAGCCGTCAATTTTCTCCTGCGTTTCGTGCAAACGGCATTTGCGTATCAAACGGATCAAGAGCAGTTCGGCAGCGAAAATTATCTGTTCATTGATGAGACATTGTTTTACCCGGCGGCGGATTGTGAAGATCGGTCACTGTTGTTCGCGTGGTTAATTCGCCAAGTGCTTGATTTGGATGTAGTGGCTCTGGATTACCCGGGCCATGTGGCGACCGCGGTGGCATTGGACGGGTCCGGACCGGGCTTGTATGTCGAGTGGCAGGGTAGGCGTCATGCCCTGGCCGATCCGACCTACATCAACGCCGGTCTGGGGCGGGTCGTGCCGCCTTACGCGGATAAGCAGCCGACCATCCTGCAAGTAACTTTTTGAGCGCGGTGTCGAGCCGCATTCTGCGATCCTGAGGAGCTTTCTTTGATACGGTTCCCATTATCTGCTCGGCAAGCCGGACTGATCGGCATGGGACTGACTCTGCTAGCCGTTTGCAGCGGCTGCAGTTGGTTTCGGCCGTCGGCCGCGAACTTTCCGGAGGGAGTAGACCCGCCGCCGCGTTGGTTTAATACGCCTTCCCCTGCCGGTGCGGTTGGCGCGATTGGCGTGTCGGATCGTAATGTGCTGCTCGGCACGCCGGAGCGTTATGCCCGTCGCCGGGCGATTGAGGGTCTGTTGGAGTATTTGCAGGTGCCCAAATCGGCACTGGATAAAGAAAGGCTCGAGGCCGCCGTAAAGAGCGAACGTGATACGCTCCAAGCAGGGGGCCAAACAATCCGTCTGGCCGAGCGTTCCTATCAGCGCAATGGCTTGGTCTACAGTTATGCGGGTTTGCTAAGCGGCCGTCAATTAAAGCGTTTACAGCGGCCGCGCTCGGCTCCTATGCCCATCGCGCCCAGCGAGTGCGAGCCCGTTTGGGTATGCAACCCGTCCACCGAGAGCCTGGGTGGGGTAATCGGCGTCAGTAAACAGGCGAGCCTGCCCTCCCGGCAATACGAGCTGGCCTTCTCCAATGCTATGATTTTACTCGATTATGCCTATGGCGTGCAGGTTGAAGGGGCGGAAGAATTTCTTATGACCAAATCCAGTGCAGGGATATTGCGGGTCAGTCAATCCACTATTCGCGTTGACAAGTATGGTCAGCTCCCTGACAAGGTTCGGCTGCATGTGAAGGGACTGGGATTTCATAACAGCCATCTATACCTTTGGATTGTCAGTCCGGATTTGCCGCCTTACGAGGGCCGCGGTGATTTGTCATGGCTGCATTTTCCGGCGCAAGACGGTCATATCGGCACGGTAGGACGGGCTAAACCAACTGTGCGCAACTTGCTCTCCGATCAGATCCATAAAGCTTTTGCGCGCGGTGTGATCGAATTGGCTAGTGTAGCCAATGTAAAAGTCGATTCGGAGATTTTGAATTACCAGGGGTCAAGCGCCTATTTCGCGCAGCGCATCCGCAGTGCGGTAGATGCCAAACTGTTTCCGTCCTTGCGCGGCATCTATCTCGATGACAATGGTGAAGTCTCCGTTTGGGTGGTCTCAGGACAGGCTGATGCAATGCAGTAAGTTTCTGTAGGCCGTGTTGGTGTGTAGATGAGTGTGGTTTGGTTCATTAATCCATAAGGTATGGAGGACATAGTCGTGAAAACTCAAATTTTGACTGCTTTGGTAGCAGGAGTATTAATGGTCGGGCTGATCAGTTGCGGGACAACCCCGTCCAAGCCCGGCAAAGAAGATGATGTCATGGGCCAGTTTCCGGACTGGATGACGCCTTGCACAGTTGAAGACGGCCTGGCAGCCTGCAGCTGTGCCCAATTGGTCGGCGCGGAAATCGGCATCGCTAAATCGCAGGCGGTGGCTCAGGCCCGTGCCGAGCTGGCTTCGTTGCTGAAAGTCAAAGTCACTCGCATGGTGAAAAACTATCAGCGCAAAGTCACAACGGCTCAGGGCGCAAGCCTGGGGGGCACATTCGAGGATGTGACCAAGCAGATCACCAGTGAAATGCTGGTCGGTACCATGGTGCGCCAGCAGGACATGGCGAAAATCGCCGGTCAGAACCAAATGTGCGTGCAGGTCGTGCAGTTGAACAAGCAAGCCTTTGAACAAGTCGCCAATCTGGCCAAGGAGCGGGGTGCCCAGATCGATCCGACCAGCGAAGCGGCCTTGTATGAAGAATTCCGTGCCGCCAAGGCCCAGGATGAGCTCGACAAGGAGCTGGATAAGTTGCGCTAAAACAGGGCGCGCGGCAGTCGGGGTTTAACTAAGCTGATGGCTCAGGAATGAGCCATCAAGGCTGACTGGGTTCCCTGTTAAATTCAATTGACTCCGTTTTTGTTGGCTCATGCCCTGTTTGTTATACGGCCCTTTGGTCTAATCGTCAAAAAGGATGCGGCGTCGGTTGGAAGCCGGCGCCGTTTTCTATGTTTGGCAATTCAACAAAGTGATGATGGAGTTGGGGCAACGAGGTGGCTAGTTGCGATGCAAAATTCACCTTATATTTATCTGGGTTCGACAAGAGACTAGGCGTTGTGTTTTTAAGTATTGATGTATTATTAAGTCATTGACGTTGGTGAATGTGCGAATGCATGAAGATGGGAAGCTAGGTCCATGGGCTTGAGTCAGCGGGACGTCCGGCGGATCATGAGATGGCTGCGCGCGCTGGGCCTGGACAAGCGTCTGGGTATCTGGTTTCTGCCGCTGGCTCTGGTATTGGCCGGCTTGGTTTGGCTTGGCCAAGTGCTATGGCAAGACTATGGCGATCGCTTGACCCGGCCGGGCCAGCAATTGGCTTGCGCGGTCGCCAAAGTTGCCGATGGCGATACCGTGACCTTGAATTGCCAAATGCACCAGGTCAAAGTTCGGGTATGGGGGATCGATGCCCCGGAAATGGGCCAGCAGCCCTGGGGCAGTCAGTCGCGGGATGCGCTGGCCGAGCTGCTCGGCAATCAGGTTACCTTGCGAACCCAAACCCGGGATCGCTACGGCCGTGTCGTGGGGCGTTTATACCGGGATGGTGAGGATGTCGGTCTGGCGCTGGTCCGTAACGGTCATGCCCGGGTCTATGAGCGCTACAACGATCACTTCAGTTATCAGCGCGCGGAGGCCGAGGCCAAGCGCGCCGAGCGCGGTATCTGGCGGGTGGCCGGCATGCATCAAACCCCTTGGGAATGGCGGCATCAGTAAGCATTAACTAAGCTGGCGGGTACCTGAATAATGGGCCATTATTTTGCGGGACCCTAGTGATTAGACCCAGGTGGCGGCGTCACGGACAGCAACTCGAATTGATAGTTGTGGGTCTTGCTTAATTTAACTGCGTTTGCGCCGCTTAGGATCTTGTTCATGGCCATCCCAAACCACCGGCTTTTCCAACCATTTTTGAATAAAGGCCCAGGAGGCCTGATAGCCATCATGCGGCAGGGTACAGCGTGAACAATTCTTGCGTTTGATGCCGTTTTTGTCCTCGAGAACCTCGTATGGGCCAGGGCATTCATAGGCAATCAAGGGGCAATAGCAAAACAGACAGTTAAATTCGCGTTTTACGCCCGAATGGCACGGGTAAAAGGGACATGCCGTATTGGTGAATCCCTTGAACGCTTGATTTTCGGTAATATCTTTAGGCTGCATTGGTGTTCCCACTGTGTGCGACCGATAGCATTTGGCTGCATCAACCGCTGTTATGGATTCCGCCAGTACTTGATCTTTGAAGACTATGCTAAAGGACAAGAAGCTCACAGGCGAATTCCATGGCGACTATCAGGGTCGTGTTGACTCAATCTATCTGCATGAAATCCGATCGACTCTTTGCTGAACCTTTGGCGTCAGTCAGTGATTTTCAATTTGATGCTCGGGTTGCCGACGTTTTTACGGACATGATTCGTCGTTCGGTGCCGGGCTATAGCGAGTTATTGCCACTATTGAGTGTACTGGGCGGCGAATATGCTCGGCCACAGACGTTTTGTTACGATCTGGGCTGTTCGCTGGGGGCTGCGAGTCTTGCTCTGGCCTCTCGGTTGCCACCGGATTGCCGCATCCTGGCGGTTGATAATGCCCCGGCGATGATCCAGGCCTGTCGCGAACAGCTTGCCCGGGCCGGTTTCGCCGAGCGTATTGAAACACGCTGTACCGATATCCGGGATGTCGCGATCACGAATGCTTCTGTGGTGATGTTGAATTTCACGCTGCAATTCATTCCGCTTGCCGAGCGCTTGCCGCTGTTACAGCGGATACGTGCAGGCATGGTTGACGATGGTGTTCTCATTCTCTCCGAGAAGCTAGCTTTTGCTGCACCCGCTGAACAACAATGGCATGAGCGGATGCATGCGGCTTTCAAGCGTGCCAATGGCTATAGCGATTTGGAGATCAGCCAAAAGCGGGCCGCGCTCGAACGCGTGCTGTTGCCGGAAACGCTTGATGCCCATCGCCAGCGTCTGGAGGTAGCAGGTTTCACTCAAGTCTGGTCGTGGTTTCAGAATTTGAATTTCGTCTCCTTGGTGGCCTTGCCATGAGCTTTGATGCGCTGGCCTATTATCGGGAAACACCGTTGGCAACATGGTTGCAGACCTGGCTGCCCCAGCGTGATGAGATGCTGGCCAAGAATGGCAATGCGCCCCAATGGCGCGCGATGATTGAGGCACTGCCCGAGCTCGAGGCCCAACAACTGGAATTGAACCGGCCAACCATCACCATCGGCGAGGCAGCAGCCATTACAGCCGAGCAGCGTCAAGCGGTCGAGCAAAGCTTATGGGCATTGCGGCCATGGCGCAAAGGGCCATTCGAGGTTTTGGGTACGACCATCGACAGTGAATGGCGCAGTGATTGGAAATGGCAGCGACTGCAGCCGCATTTGCCAGCCTTGCAGGGCAAACAGGTGCTGGATGTGGGTTGTGGTAATGGCTACTATGCCCTGCGTATGCTGGGTGCCGGGGCTGCCAGCGTGATCGGCATCGATCCTTCTGCCTTGTTCAACTTTCAGTTCCAAGCGTTGACGCGCTTTGGTCCGCCGCTGCCGGTCACGCTATTGCCTTTGCGAGCCGAGCAGCTGCCGGCGGATGTCGCCTTTTTTGATTTGGTCTTTTCTATGGGCGTCCTCTATCATCGCCGCTATCCGCTGGATCATCTGGCGGAATTGCGACACTGCTTGCGAGGCGGGGGCGTGCTCGTGCTGGAAACGTTGGTTATCCCCGGGGAAGCCGATCAGGTGCTGGTGCCCAGGGATCGTTATGCCCAAATGCGCAATGTCTGGTCGATACCGACCGCTGCCACGTTGCTTGGCTGGCTCGAGCGCTGTGGCTTCAACAATCCGCAAGTAGTGACGAGCACAGTGACGACCGTTGCGGAGCAGCGCCGGACGCCCTGGATGCCGTTTCAATCCTTGGCCGATTTTCTCCATCCTGACGATTCCACGCTAACCCGCGAAGGATACCCAGCACCCCAGCGGGCGATCCTGTTGGCTGAGCGCTAAGTCGTATAGTGCCTGCTCAACAGCCTGCATCACAACAACCTTGCGCAGTGTCGCTACGCTTTTTGCTGCCTTTATCACCAACGCCGATAAAGGTCTGCGAGATGAGCGGCCAAGGCCCCGAGCAGGGCGGCGGCCAGCCAGGGCCAGGCAGCGCCGGTCAGAGCCAGCCGCAGGGCGAGCAGCAGGCATACGCCCGAGAGCACCAGGGTCATGATATCAGGCAGCGCCGGACCGCGGCGGGTCCGGTGGTGATAGCGATAGAGGATTAACCCTTCAAGGAGGAGCAGGGCAATGATGCCGTCTATGACTCGGCCCGATTGAAACAGGTCATTCATGGCTTCTGTGGGGCGGTTCCAGCCGACCCATATCATGTATTTGTCTGGGGTTGGGCGGGTTGAAACCCGCCCTACGCCCGGCATGGGTCGGTTTCAACCGACCCATGATGTCAGGCGAGCTCACCCGTTCACCTCTCTGCTACGCTACCTGTGAGCGAGCCAAGCCGGACAGATGGCCGAGGTTCTTGAAAAAGATACGGGCATGGGCGAGCGGTTTGGCCCGGACCAGGCGCTTGTTCATGTAGGCCTCCCAGGTCAGGTCCTGCACGTCCTGGTCCTGGCAGATGCTGACGAAGCGCTCGCGGCGGCGGTCGTTCTTGTACCAGAAGCGCTGCATGATCCCGAGAATCCAGAATACCTGGCCGTGCTCTTTCATGAAGCGTTTTTGGGCACTGCGCAGCGCCTTGGTGTTGTCGGTGGCGCAGACTTTCTCGCAGGCTTCAGCGGCGAGCCGGCCGCTGACCATGGCGTAATAGATCCCTTCGCCCGAAGCCGGCGCGACCACGCCGGCGGCATCCCCAGCCAGGATCAGATCGCGGCCGTTGTCCCAGCGTTTCAGCGGGTACAGCGGCAGCGGCGCGCCTTCGCGGCGCAGGGTTTCGGTGTCGGCCAGGCCGGAGGACTGGCGCAGGTCGGCGACGGCCTGGCGCAGGGAAACACCCTTGTGGGCCGTGCCCATGCCAATGCTGATGGTGTCGCCATGCGGGAAGATCCAGGCGTAGAAATCCGGCGACAGCGCGCCCTGGTAATAGACATCACAGCGGCTGGCATCGAAGACCGGATGGCCGGGTTCGGGCGAGCGGATGATCTCATGATAAGCCGAGACATGCGGGATTTTGTCGGCGCCGGGGATGTGCTGCTTGGCGACCAGGGAATTGGCGCCATCGGCGCCGATGATCGTGCGTGCCCTGACCTGCTCGTCCCGCTCGACGCCGTCGTCGGTGGTGACGCGAAAATGCACCAGCGCCGTGCCGTCGCTGTCGTAGCTGATCTCGGTGTAGCGGCCGGTGCGCAGCTCAGCGCCGGTCGCGGCGGCGCGCTCCCGCAGCCAGACGTCGAAGGTCTTGCGATCGACCATGCCAACGTAGCCGCCATCTTTGATCGGCATATCGACCTGCCGGCCGGAAGGAGCGATCATGCGGGCTGAACAGACACGGCCGACTAATTGTGATTCGGGAATATCAAAATCCCGCATGGCCTGCGGCGGAATCGCACCGCCGCAGGGTTTAATGCGGCCGCCGCGTTCGAGCAGCAGCACGCGGCGGCCGAGTTTGGCAAGCTCGGTGGCGGCGGTCGCCCCGGCCGGCCCACCGCCGATGATGACGCTATCGTAAGTTGGTGGTTGAGTCATTGCTCTGTCATCGAGTTTGGCTTCGCCGGTTTGTCGGTCCCTTAAGCAGCCCGGTGAAGGGGATTAACGCACGCGGCGCCACTCATGGCCGCGCAGGGTTGATGTGGATATCTGGTTGGATGCGGGCGCGAATCATGAAGCATGCCTAGGGGGCCAGCCGTTCTGGGCTGACCGCCTCGATGCTGCGCACGGCAAAGGCGCTGATCATCATGCCGGTGACATAGACAGTGACGCCGAAGCCGCTGAGTTTGATCGCCCAGCCGAGCGGATCGCGCAGGAACCGGGTCATCAGCCCAAGCTGAATAACGACTAATGCCGCTACGGCGATGGCGTAATAAGGCCGCGCCCAAGCCAGCAGCAGACCGATGACCACAAGCTGCGGCACGATCATGGTGATGCAGGCGGTCCAGGCCGCGCCGTTGACGCCGAGCTGCACGGGCAGTGAGCGCACGCCCATTTGCTTGTCGCCCTCGATGGCTTTGAAATCATTGAGGGTCATGATGCCGTGGGCGCCGCTGCTGTAGAGCACGGCGAGCAGTAGAATTGGCCAGGGCGGCATGCTGCCGCCAATCATCACGGCTGCCCCGGTGATCCAGGCCAGGCCTTCGTAGGAAAAGGCCACCGCGCTGTTGCCCCACCAACCATTTTGTTTCAGACGCAGCGGCGGGGCGCTGTAGATCCAGGCCAGGAACAGGCCGACGACAGTGGCGCCGAAGACCCAGGGGCCGAGGAACCAGGCTAGCAACAGCGACAGGCCGGTCCAGAGGATAGCGATATACAAGCCCCAGCGCCCGGGAATTTGGCCGGAGGGTATGGGGCGGTAGGGTTCGTTGATGGCGTCGACATGGCGGTCGAACCAGTCGTTGACGGCTTGACTGGTTGCGCAGACCAGGGGGCCGGCGAGCAGAATGCCGGCAAAAATCACCAGCCAGTGGTCGGCAACCGGGATGCCCGAGGAGACGACGCCGCAGCTAAAGGCCCACATGGGTGGGAACCAGGTGATCGGGTTCAGTAGGGTCAATACCGCACGGGATGATGGCAGGGCCATAGGTTTGTGTCTTTCTTGATGGTTCGAAATTGTTGCCAAAGCCGGATTGTTTGCTGCAAGGTTTGCCGATCATGCCAGGATCGCAGCCCGGGGCCAAGATCATGAAGGCCTGATGCCGCCGGCGTTATTTCTCTTTTTCTGTAGTGGGATCGGCCAGCCCGTAGCGTCTAAGCTTTACATACAGACTTTGACGGCTCAAGCCTAGCAGTTCGGCAGCCGAGGCTCTATTGTCATCGGTCAACTCCAGCGCGGCTTCAATACATAGGCGCTCGATCAAATCGGTGGATTCGCGCACCAGTTCTTTGAGCGGCACCCGGCCGACGAGCTCGGTAAGCTGTTCCACCGAATGGGGCAAATTGCGGCCCACGCGCGAGCTCGAGGTGATCCTGGGGCCAACGTTGCGGATCATGAATCCCATGCAGGGCGGGTCCGTGCTCAGCACGCTGACCGCTGATAGCTCGACGTCCGTGGCGGTACCATGTTCGCTGCGGAGCGCCGTGGCGAACAGCCGCACGGTCTGGTGCTCACGCAGATTGGCAGTGACGACATTGAAATCGACCCCCGGCCGGCCCAGCCAACGCTCCAGTGGCTCGCCGCGGGCTTGTTCTTCGTTGGCCAACTGGGCGAGGTCTAAAAACGCATTGTTGGCGGATAAAATCCGTCCATGACTGTCGGTGACGACCAGGGCCTCAGGGGCTTCCTCGATGACCTTCAGCAGATTGGACTGGGCCTTGGGGATCGCCGGCTTCGTCGTTTCCGCCTGTAACGGCGACAGGCGCAGCAAAAACAGCGAGGCATTTTCCTGGCGAAACAGCGACACCGAAATCCAGAATTCACGCTTGCCGTTGGCCAGCCTGGCGCGGCAATCCTGGGCCTGACCGGTGGAGCGGATGGCCCCCAGCATAGCTTGTAATTCCTGCGTGCTGTCAGCGTCGAAGCCTTCCGGGAATACCCGGCCGACCAGCGCCCCGCCGTCACCGAGCATCTGACTGGCGGCCGGATTGGCTTCGACGACCCGTTGCGTGGCGGCATCCACGATCAGCACAGCTTCGGCGGCCATGCGGAACAGCAGCCGATAGCGGGTTTCCACCTGGCGCAGGCGCCAATAGTCGCGTTCCAGGGATTGCTGGGCTTCGACCAGCTGCTGTTGCAAAGCGGCGATCGCCTGCAGACTGCGGCCCACTGCGACGACACTGCCGCTTGTGCCCAGCCGCATGGTGCAATAGCGAACCGCGATGTCCCGGCCCAGGGTCGAGGGGTGATTGAGCTGACGCCAGCGCGAGGGCGAGCGGCTGCCGGCTTCGCGCAGCAGGGCATCCACCTTGGGGCGGCTTTCGATTGAGACGGTATCGGCCCAGGCCTGGCCGAGCCAATCGCCATAGGCTTCTTTGGAGATATCCTCGCTGCCGAAAGCCAGGTCGCGGATAACGCCCTGATCGTCCAAGACCAGCGAAACATCGGCGAGGGCCTTGATCAGCGTTGCTGCGGCATCGGCTTGTAAATCCCCGAGCGCTTCCGGGGGGGGGTGTGAGGGGGTCACGGTGGCATAGCCCTTATATCACCATTGCCTGTTGAACGGGTTTCTCAATGCGATTCACGCAGTGTTTTGGCTTAGCAAGTTAAGCCAGCGGTTAGCCTGGTCTGTGGCCTGTTGGGCATTGCTGGCCGTGGCGTCGGCACCCAGACGGATCGCCAAACGCGGCCGGTCGAGGAACACCGGCCCACCCAACATGAACAATGCCTGGCGGTTGCGACTGGCATGGCGCAGGCGCCGTAAGAGCGCAGCCAATTCCGGCAAGCGTTTACGCACGCTCAAAGAAAGGCCAATGACCTCGAAGCAGCGCTGCTTAGTCAGGGTGAACAACGCTTCATGCGGTAAGGCGCTGCCCC